>JAOAPO010000289.1 GCA_025462945.1 Bryobacterales bacterium | reverse complement strand
GTCTGACCGAGTTACCATGGCCGTAATGAAACTGATGCTGGCGCTGGCGTTCTCGTGCGCCTCGATATTTGCCCAGAGTTTTTCGGCAGCCGCCGCTCTCGACACCGCGATCGGCACCGCTATTCGTGAAGACAAGCTTCCAGGCGCCGTCCTCCTTATTGGGCACGAAGGCAGGGTGGTTTACCGGAAAGCGTACGGGAATCGATCGTTATCGCCGTCCCGCGAGCCGATGACAGTCGACACCATCTTCGATATCGCTTCTCTCACGAAAGTCGTTGCAACCACCTCAGGGATGATGAAGCTGGTTGAGCAGGGAAAAGTTGCTGTCGACGACCCGGTCACGAAGTACCTGCCTGAATTCCAGGGCGGCAACAGTGAGATCACGGTCCGGAATCTCATGACGCATTTCTCGGGGTTGCGTCCGGATGTCGACATAGACCCTGTCTGGAGTGGATATGGAACCGGGATCGGCTTGGCGCTGAATGACAAGCCAACTGGCCCTCCGGGAACCAGGTTCGTCTACAGCGATATCAATTTCATTCTTTTGGGCGAGATTGTTCGCCGGGTCGGGGGCCTGCCGGAGAACGAATACATAAATAAGATACTGCTGGAACCTCTCGGCATGAAAGATTCCGGCTATCTGCCGTCGGCCAGCGTGCGGTCCCGCATCGCCCCCACCGAAATGCAGAAGAACGGGACGATACTTCGTGGCGTCGTTCACGACCCAACCACCAGGTTCATGGGGGGAGTTGCCGGTCATGCCGGCCTGTTCTCGACAGCGGACGACCTTGGGAAGTTCTGCCAGATGCTGCTGGATGGCGGAAACGGCGTGTTCACCCCGGCTGTGATCAGCCAGTTCACCACGTCGAACGCTCCCTCTAATCAGAAGATTCAGCGAGGTTTAGGTTGGGATATCGACTCCCCCTACTCAGGCAGCCGCGGTAATCTTTTTCCCATTGGCTCTTTCGGCCATACAGGTTTTACGGGTACTTCAATTTGGATAGACCCGGCGTCAAAAAGCTACGTGATTCTCCTGGCGAATGCGGTACACCCGCACCTGCGGGGTGCCATCACTCCACTGCGGCGGCAGGTGGCGACGCTGGCGGCGACTGGACTTGGGTACGCAGCGCCTGCTAAATCGCCAACTGGCTCCACCCGAACCGGCCTCGATATTCTTGCAGCCGAGGGGTTTGCGCCTTTTCGGGGCAAGCGGATCGGCCTAATCACGAACCAGTCGGGTATCGACCGCGAGGGTCGGCGTAACGTGGACCTGATGAAGGCAGCCGGTATCAACGTCGCTGCGCTCTTCTCGCCGGAGCACGGCTTTTCCGGAACCGAAGATCGTGAAGGAATCGGGCATACGGTTGACCGGACCACCGGTCTAAAAGTCTGGAGCCTTTACGGCAAAACTCAGCGACCGACGGGCGAAATGCTTAAAGGTCTGGATGCCCTCGTATTCGATATTCAGGACATTGGCGTACGCTTTTATACCTATACATCAACCATGCTTTACGCCATGGAAGCAGCTGCAAAATCGAACCTGCCGTTTTTCGTTTTGGACAGACCCAACCCTCTAACCGGGCTTCACGTCGAGGGCCCGATTCTCGACCGGGACAAGCTCTCCTTTGTGGGTGCCTTTCCGCTGCCGTTGCGGCACGGTCTGACAACCGGCGAACTCGCGAAGCTCTTTAATGGCGAGAAAAAGCTTGGCGCAGATTTGCACGTGGTGGAGCTGGACGGCTGGACTCGTTCCGACTGGTTCGACCAGACCGGTCAGCGCTGGGTAAACCCGTCACCGAACATCCCGGCACTGAACGCGGCATTGTTATATCCGGGTGTAGCGATGCTGGAATACTCGGAGAACTACACGGTGGGGAGGGGAACCGAGGCGCCGTTCCAGCAAGTGGGGGCGGAGTGGATTCGAGGCGAACAACTGGCGAAGGCACTAAACGCGACGGAGACTCCCGGCGTTCGGTTCTACCCGGTAACGATGAAGCCGACCTCCTCGCATCTGGCGGGCAAGACGGTGGAAGGCGTTGGGTTCGTGATTACGAACCGCGAGGCGTTCTCAGCCAGCCGTTTTGGCCTGGAACTGGCAAGGGCGCTGGCGACACTTTACCCAGGAAAGATCGACTTCAAAACCAACTGGAAGCTAATCGGGAACGACGCCACGATTAACGCCTTGACCAGGAATTCGGATCCCCAGGAAGCCGCCAACAAAGGTCTGGACGACTTCCTGAAGCTCCGAGAGAAGTACCTGATCTACAGATAAGGAAGCTGTTAGGCTGCAGCCGACGCAGCTTTTTCAGGAGCCGTCTTGTTCTTGCTCCCCGGCGGGCGACCACGTTTCTTGGCTTCCGACATCCATGTCGGCGGTCGGCCACGACGTCGACCACGTCCGCTGGCGAGACGCTCCAGGCTCATGATCGCTTCTTCGAGTTGCTCCCGTTCCTGACGCAGTTCGCTCAGAATCTTGGTTACATCCATTGGTGACTCCTGATTTTTAATGTTCCCGGCCCCTCTGGTATATTTTGTCACTAGTTCCACATTCGGAACGAAAACAATAAATACCAGAATCCATCCTGATAAAGTTTTAACCCACTACTGAGCTATTTGCAACTGCTTTGTTCTGATATCGAAACCAAACCGCTGACTTAAGTACCAGGACTCACCGCTGCTTACAGGAGCAAATCAGTGCGCTTAAACGGTTTTCGGCCGCTTTCGCCAGTAGAAGTAGAGGGGCAATCCTAACAAAATGAGGCCGATACCCATCAGCGCCTGGACGGGTTTGTCGCGCAGCGTCTGGACTTCGAGAATCGTCGCGCCCACCAAAAACAGGGCTGGTACGACGGGATATCCGAGTGTCCGATAAGGGCGCACCAGGTCGGGGCGTTTCCTTCGCAGAACAAAAACCGACGCTGTGGCCATGCCGTAGAGAATCCAGCTGCCGAAGATCACGAAGTTATAAAGGTCGTCATACTTGCCGGAGAGCACCAGGAGGGAAGACCATCCGGTCAGCATCGCAATGGAGACGCCGGGGGTCTGAAATGCCGGGTGTACTTTGGCCGCGGAGCGGAAGAACAGTCCGTCTCGGGCGGCTGCGTACGGAACCCGCGCTCCGGTCAGGATGGAGCCGTTCAGGGCCGCAAAGATGGAAATCATGGCAGCGATCGATACCGCCGCTGCGCCTGCCGGACCCTGTACGCGAAGCATCATCTCTGCGGCTACCAATTTATGAGACGCGACTTCGGCCGGGGTTAGAACCCGAAAGTACGCCCAGTTGGCAAGCATATAGATCGCAATGACCCCGGCCGTACCGCCAATGAGAGCGATCGGCAGATTGCGCTGCGGGTTGCGGATCTCGGAGGCGACCATCCCCACGTTGTTCCAGCCGTCATAGGCCCACAGTGCGGCGACCAGCGCGGCGATGAAGCCAGTTTGCAGCGGCGGTACGGAGGTGAGCGCCGTTGCTGCCGCGGGGTGCGCGTAGAGGAGTCCTGCCACGATCACGAAGGCAATGAGCCCGACCTTGATACAGGTCACCACGATCTGCACCCCGCCGCCGATTTTGACGCCGACGTAATTCACCGCCCCAAGAGTCACAATCAGGCCGAGCGCGAAGATCTGACC
>JAOAPO010000280.1 GCA_025462945.1 Bryobacterales bacterium | reverse complement strand
CATGGTGTGACTGCTCGCGTTGTCTGCGCCGTCACTGATGACAATAACGGCTTTCTTCTCGTGCTTGCCGCGTTCCAGACGCTTCAGGCCTTCAAGGGTTGCATCGTAGAGTGCTGTCTGGCCAGTGGCAGGTGATCCGGAGATGGCGCGCTCAAGGAGGTCCGGCCGGTTGGTGAACGGTATAGCGGGAGGCAGACCCAGGCGCGGCGTTTCGTTGAAGTTTACGATGAACATCTCGTCATCGCCGCGGCTGGCCTCCACGAACAGCCGAGAGGCGCTGGCTACGTCGAGAAGCTTCGGGCGCATGCTCCCGCTGTGGTCCACAATGAGGCCAACAGTAACCGGCGTATCTTCGTGGCGGAACAGTCGGAGCGACTGTTGCACGCCATCTTCAACAACCGTAAATGCTTCTCTCGGGAGGTCGACAGCGACTCGACCCTTGCCGTTGTGCACGGTCGCATGCAGCACGACCAGGTCGAGGCTCACGGAGATGCGGAAGGCTTCGTCAGACGCCTGTGAAGCCACGACGGAGGTGCCGGGCAGCGATAGTAAGGCGAGAGCCAACGGATACTTCAATGCGACGAGCCACATAGGTACGACACCCTTATTTGGATAAACCTTGTATATCAGTGAGAGCTGCTGGCCCACAACGGCCTTGTGCGTCGCCGAAAAGCGGCGACGCACAGGCGCTTCGCGGGAATCAGCGAGTGCGGCTGGCCAAAGCCTTGAGCGAGAACGCCGAGCCCAGAGCCAGCAAACCAAGCATTCCGAACAACGGGAGGTCGCTGGCCGTCTTCGGCAGTTTGGCGGAGGCCATCAGGACCTCAGCCGGCGGAGGCGTGACGACTTGTGCCAACTGCACTTCTTCGCCGGTGGGCCGCATGCCCATGATCGGGGCGCGCTTGAGTTGGAGTACGACGGGAGCGTCAGCAGTTCTGATCGGCTCTGCCACTTCCTGCGGGATATCCAGTTCTGCGAACAGAACCGGTGCTTTGCCGGTTTTCGCGAGTTCAACCGCTTTGCTCTTGGTGTAGACGAACTCTTCGCCCCAGTTCATGCCTGGATAAAACCATGCCCGGAGAGCCTCAGGCTGGCCGGCGGGCCGCTCGCGGAAGGTTATCACCGTCTTGTCGGTTGCCTTGAGCCGATAGTTCGGAATGGCGAGGATAGTGGCGTAAACGGTGGCTTCGTCCTTGCTGAAAATCTGCACGATGTGCCGATCAGAGCTTGAATCGAGGATCTTAAAAACGTAGGTTCCGGCCGGCAAAACACCGAACCCCGTGAGGTGAACACCGGGTATCTCAACGGGGCCACTGAACGTGACGGTTGTTTTGCGGTTCCATTCATCGGCTCTGGCACCGGAAGTGAGAACAGCCCCCAACGTCAGGGTGAAACACAACGACTTGATCATCTTAAGCAGCTTCATCTAAATCTCCTGTAGTCGCGAAATAACTGTCCGGGACGATACAGTTTAGGCATTCAGTGCGCCAATCGACCGCAGCTACGGGTTGTGCTGCATTCAAACGAGTTTGTACCAATAAACCCACATACCACGTTGGGTCTAGATGAATTGTTGAGCATAAAATTACCGTACTTGGTCCATTGAGAGTGATATTTTTGCCCTATTGATGCCGGGAAACACTTTTGGCGAAGGCACGTCACGGAAGATTGAGTCGTAAGCTAAACCCTCCAGCCCCAGAACAGTGAAAAGGCGGCATAACGGCTGTGAGCTGTTTGCCGAGTCGCGGCTCCGCGGGGTCTGGAGGGAACCTGTTCACAACGGCTGTGCCATTGTGAGCGGGTCAAGCGCCGAAGCACTTCACCCGGATTGCTTCGGCTCGATGCAGCGGGCGCTGGCGTGTTAGACGCGAGAACTATTGGTCGCGGCCGGCACCGCGATCGACGTAGCGGCGCAACCCGAGGCTCCGGACACGACGACGCCGACCGTCGCTACAGGTGTTAGCGGGGAAGTGCTTGAGGAGACAGCTTCGCAGAACCGGAGCTATCTCGGCGCAATGCTGCCGGCGCGTGTCAATAGTTGAGACACTCCCAGATGGAATTTACTCCGGTTTGAATGTACCCTTTTCCATGGGCGCAAGTCGCGCCAGTACGGGGAGGGAAATGCATCGCATTCTTTTGTCCGCTGCAATCTGCGCCGCAGTCGTGCGCGCGGTCGACGCCGATCCAAGATTTCTCGACGCTATTCGCCGGGTTGACAATCGGTTCCTGAAAGCAAACGTCGACCGGTCCACGGTCGACAGCGGGATCGCCGGGGCGCTAACCGGCTGATGCACGCCGCAGTCTTCGGCAATGTGGAAACTGTGCAGCTCCTGCTCGACGCCGGCGCCGAGGTCAACGCTAAGAACGATTTCGAAGCCACCGCGATTCTGTGGGGCGCCCGCGATGCGGAAGAAGCGAGGCTGCTGATCGGCCGCGGCGCCGACGTGAACGCCAGCTCCAAACAGGGGCGCACTCCTTTGATGCTGGCCTCCTTGCGGCACGGTGGGGGCGACATAGTCGCCTTAATGCTCCAGAAAGGCGCCGCTGTCAATGTGGTGGACGGGCACGGCGACACGGAGCCGCCGCCTCGCCGCCGCGATCGGAGAGGTGCGGATCATGCGATGGCTGCTGGCTGCCGGGGCCAATGCTGCCGCGGTGAACGGGAAAGGAGGGACGGTGATTGCGCTCGCGCCGAAGAGCAGCCGCCGGAGGCCGTGAGCTTACTTCTTCAGCACCGCGTAGATGTCAATCTCGCCAACACCCAACAACATCGTGCGCAACGGTCCCATTGGAGTGGTGAAGTTGACGCCACTGCATCACGCTGCCGCATTCGGCCCCGTGCAGATGGTCCGTGATCTCGTCCGGCCGGCGCGAACACAAACGCCCGCGACATCCGGGAATTTACGCCTCTTCACTTCGCCGTTGCCACCGAATATCCGCCACTGGCCATCTGCGAAACTCTCATGCGCGCGGGCGTCGATCTCAACGCCCGCCCACAGCACTGGCGAAACGCCGCTCGATTGGGCTGAGAAGTTTGCCTGCCGTGAGATCGTGCGGGCTCTCCGCCAGGCCGGCGCGAAACACGGCGATGTCGTTTACGAAGCTCCGAAATGCCCGGACAGTCCTCGTCCCCAGCCCCGGCCGGCGCTGGCGCGCAGTCTCGCTTTGCTCGAGAGATCGAGCGCCGAATTCTTCAAGCAGAGCGGCTGTGTCGGCTGCCATCATCAGCCGTTGATCGCGCGCAGCGAGCCACGCTGTTGGCCGGGCTGCCCGTCAACGAGGCCGGCGCACGCAATCAGTTGGCGCAACTGAAAGGACAGTGGCTGGCGTCGCAGGAAGAGTTTCTGCAGTCGTTAAATGCCGGCGGCGGTCCCAACCGCCTCGGGGAGAACCTGCTCGGTCTGGAGGGGGCGGGCTATTCGCCCAACACGATCACCGATTCCGCCATCGTGGACCTCGCCGAGGCGCGGGCGCTCGATGGCGGGTCGACCGTCGGTGAGGAGCAGCCGCGGCCGCCGATTACGGAGAGCAGCATCGCGCGTACGGCGCGCGCCATCCGGGCGCTCCGTGCGTAGGGGATTCCGGCGCGCCGGCGAGTTCGAGGCGCGAATCGCGCGTGCCCGGGCCTGGCTGCTGCGCGCCAGAGCCGCGAGCAACGACGATTCCGCGAGGCGCCTGCCGGGGCTCGCAATGGGCCGGGGCGCCGAAGAGTGACGTGACGGCCTCTGCCCGCGATCGGTTCTCGCGCCAACGCAAGGACGGCGGCTGGTCCGGCAATCCGTATCTTGCCTGCGATGCCTTCTCCACCGGCGAGTCGCTGGTCGCGCTCGCCGTCCGGCGCCGTGGCCCCCGCGGCCCCGGCGTATCGCCGGGGCTTGAGCTTCCTGCTCGACACGCAGTATCCCGATGGCTCCGGGTACGTGCGCAGCCGCGCGATCGAATTCCAACCGTATTTCGAGAGCGGCTTCCCTTCGGCCACGACGAGTGGATCTCCACGGCGGGTACTGCGTGGGCCGCGCAAGCCATCGCGGGTTCGCTTACGTTCGCTGGTGACCGGAGACCTGTACTCAGATGAATCCTTTACCTCCACCTGAAGGGCCGAAAGGCCCTCGCTTCCGCACCGCGCGGCCTTACAGTCCTTGTGAGTTTGAAGGGCTGTTCGATGACGTGACAACATGCCTGAAGAATCGGCGGATACAGGTATAATTCGTCGAACGCCGCGTCACGGTTGACGAAGTCTCTGACGGCCGAGATGTCCCGGGTTCCAGGATTGAAATGAGCTTCAGAGCGAAAGAGTATAAGCGGTCCACGGTCATGTGGCGGCACCGGCACTGATGCTGCAAGCAGCAGCGCGTTGGCCGGTAGTGCTGCGGAGCGGTCGGCGAATCGAAGTGAAGCGCGGCTTCGATTGGAGCCGCCGCCTCGCTGACATCGTCAACCTGGAAAAACCGTCCCGAGTCCCAGATACGGGAACTGGGGACGGCGGTCAGCCGGGAGAGGACGGTTACACGGATCGGACTAAGAGAACCACCACAGGAACAGGATGTACTGATCGTCGATGATGGTGGAATTAGCGCTAAGCTCATACTCGCCGCGGCGGCGCTCGTCCCAGTGTTCGCTCACGGCGGCTTCGATCACATCCAGGGAACCGTCGCCGGAGTCGCCAACAACGTGCTCACCGTCAAAACCGCCCATGGCAACGCCGAAGTGAAGCTGGACAGCCGCACCAATCTGACCTGGAACAATTGCACGGCGCTCGTCTCCGGCATTCCGAAGAGAATACGCCAATCGACTTCAATCGATCTGGAGCGAACGCATCCATGCGGCGGTCGAAAGCCGGAGTCCTGTTGCCGCTGCAAAAAGGTGCAATCTGAACTTTGTTCAACACCAGCGCTGTGCTGCGTGCGCCCGGGCGGCATTCTCCACAAGCATTTCCACTGAGCTGTGAAGGTTGGTGAGGGCCAAATCGAATTCCCGAAGGATGATGGTTTTCCGGAAAGGCCAGCCAACTAACTCTTGGCGGTACGGCAGGGAAAGGACGGCGAAGGACCGGAGGAAGCCGGCGCGAAATAGTTCGGAGATGCCGCCGCCTTCGCGAAAAGGTTGAGCACCAGACGCAGGCTGCTCGGGAGATCGTTTCGCAGAAACTCTCCCCATGCCTTCCCTAAGCCGCCGCACGTTTGAGTAGACGTGGATCGGCGATCGTGATTTATCGGTGCCAGTACTCGAAAGTAACACTCAGACGTTTTGTGGCCCTCTCCGAAAGTGCGCTCTATCTTTATCCCCTCACGGATGACGCACCACTCGGAACTTGGGGCACCAGGCTGCTATTCTTCTGCCTGTGAGGTCCGGTTATCGGTAAGTGGCACTCGGGCCCGATTGCTCCCCCATAAACGCCTTCGCCCCCCAGTTTCCGGCTGCACCCAAAAGTGGCCTCTGACCCCTTGCTCTCTTAACCCCTACCCCGTAATCACTTTTAATTCGCTGGACCCAGGTAAGTTAAACCTTTTTTGGGCTTTGGTGACTGAAAAAGGTTACTTCGCCGAAACGGCACAGAAAAATGCGGGGCCGGTGCCAAGGGGCGGTGCCGGTTCGGTGAGGTAACCGCGCGGTGAACGAAACCGCTTGCCTGCGTTCGGTTATGGGATTTGGATCGCTGTCAGGCTGGAAACGGGGACACCGAAGGAAGCTGCCGAACGGGGTTTGTCAGGCTCCGGCAGGGAGCCCGGACGGCTACTGGTGCCGTGCGGCCAGATTCGGGGACGCCCGGACGCTCTCTTCGGCACCTTCGCGACACTTCGGGTACACCTCGGCGCGGTGCTGCCGGTCGGGCAACACAAGCGGCATTGGCTGGGGCTGGCGATCATGACGTGTCGGGCGGTTTCAGCGGCCACAGATATGCCGCGACGATTCCGACGCGCCGCATCACCCCCTGGCGGCAGTGCGGACAGCGCAGGGGCTGCCGCTGATCGAGAGATTTTGCGACCGCCCGGCAGCGCTTCTGCTCCGGCAGCAGTTCGGTCACTGGTTCGGTCAGGAGCTGCCGACACAGGGCCAGCATCTGGCGGCGGTTGCGGTTCGCCAGAAAGCCGTAGTAACGGATGCGCGGAAAGCCCGGAGGCAGGACATGAATCAGGAAGCGCCGAATGAACTCGCCTGCCTGAACTGTCATCTCCTGCGAGTTGTGTTTCTCTTTCCGGCGATAATCTTTCCACTGGAAAGTCACGCTGCCGTCGCGAACTTTCAGGATGCGATGGTCTGAGATCGCGACCCGGTGCGTATAGCGACCGAGATAGCGGATCGCCTGCAGC
>JAOAPO010000245.1 GCA_025462945.1 Bryobacterales bacterium | reverse complement strand
GCCAACTATTTACCGAACATTTCCGGCCGATAATTCTTCTTCATCTCTGGATTCACCGTAGGTGGAAAAGGCTTAGACGCGGTAAGCGGTTCGCTTCCAGCACCGCCCGATCCATAAACTGGGCCTCCAGCATAGCCAGTTGCGGAGCCGTCATCTTACCGCGATAGGGCTTTAGATAGCTATCCAGGTCGCGCCTGGCGGCAACGGCCTGTTCGTCGGTCTGACGTATCCGTGCAAGCGCTATCAACTTCTGTTCAAGAGCAGAAAGCCTGCGCTCCAGATCTTCAAGCTCTACTGGAACAGACGCTGAAAGCTGCTCCAGCGCTTCAGAAATAACGTTGAATTCCTCGATTTGAGCCGCTCTGATTGCAACTGCATTTCCATCGAGATATTTCTTTATATCGGCCTCTGGGAACGGGGCGGCGGCCGGGGGAGCTTCCGAAGGTGCGGTCCCGGCATCAGCAAGCCTCTGGCTTTCAACCAGGATGGCCTGTGCGCAAAAGGCCAACGAGTTCACCATTTGAGTTCGCGTACGCTTCGCTCGCCACTTCTCGAAGGCCGCGTCAATGCCTCTCAGGACCGCTTCGAGCGGCACCCCCGAGTTCTTCCAGCTCTCGATCAGCGCCCAGTCGAGCGGCGACAGAAGGAAAAGGCTGGTTCCTCGCGCCTGCTGGAAATGTTCCTCAATCTCAGTGAAGTAATTGAAGTAGTTGAGTGATCGATCGCTCACTGCACCCGGTCCCAGATGATCCGTAGACCCTCCAGCGTCAGGTTTTCGTTCACATGTTCGATAAAGCGGGAACCCTCGGCGATGAGGCTCGCCTGGCCGCCCGTGGCGATGGTCCGGGTTCCCGGACCGAGTTCCGCGATCAGACGCTCGATAATGCCGTCGATAGCCCCGATCGCGCCGAAGTAGAGCCCGGACTGCATGCTGGAAACAGTATTGACGCCGATCAGCGCTTTTGGCTTCCGGAAGTCCACCAGAGGGAGACGGGCTGTGCGGTGAAAAAGCGCTTCGGCCGAAATCCCAATGCCGGCCGCGATGATCCCGCCCAGGTACTCGCGATTGGCCGAGACGGCATCGAAGGTGATGGCCGTGCCAAGATCGACGATGACGCAGGGCCCGCCGTAGGTATCAAGGGCTGCCACCGAGTTCACAATGCGATCCGCCCCCACCTCGGCCGGATTCTCGTACAGAATCTTGATGCCGGTATCCGTCTGCGAAGTGACGAACATCGCCTTCGTGTTGAAGTAACGACATGCCATTTCGGCAATGGCGCTGTTCAGCGGCGGCACCACCGACGAAACCACGATCCCGTGTACGTCCGCAGGATCGAGCGAAGCGTAGCGCAGCAGGCTGCTGAGCATGATGCCGAGTTCGTCAGAAGTCTGGTCGCGGACGGTCCGGAGCCGCCGGTTGTCGGCAAGTTTGCCGTCACGGAAGATGCCGACCGTGATATTCGTATTCCCGGCGTCGAGGGCGAGAAGCATATGTTTTACATGTACGCGGGCGCAGCGATACCAAGCACAGCCAGGGTGCGCTCAAGCTGCTGTGCGAAAAACGAGGTCATCCAGAGCAGGAAGACCTTTTTGGCACGGTCCGGTTCGATCAGGATCGGGTACTGGTGGTAGAAGTTATTGAACGTTTGCGCCAGTTGGAAGGCGTACCGCGCGACATGGGCTGGCTCACCGGACGCGATCGCACGTTCCACGGCTGACTCGACCTTGGAAGCCGCAAGCAGAATCTGCCACGAGTCTTCCGAGCCGAGTTCGCGGGCCATGGCTTCGGCGTTCAGTTCTTTCGAAAAATCTGGGACCTGTTCGCCACGCTCGGTCAGCTTACGAAGAATGTTGCGAGCGCGGACGGCTGCGTACTGTACGTAAGGCCCCGTCTCACCTTCGAAACTCAGCGCCTCCTGGAAGTCGAACGCGATCACCGTGTTGCGGGTGAACTTAAGGAGAAAGTACCGCAGCGCACCCATGGCGATTTCCGTAGCGATCGTCCGCTGCTGAGCCTCGGTGTCTTCCGCGTGACGGGAAGCAACTTCGCGGAGAGCCGTCTCGATCAGCTGGTCCATCAGATCGTCAGCTTTCACGCCGAGACCCTTGCGTCCAGACACCTCGACGTACGGACGCCGCGCGTCCTCCTCAGACAGCTCGATACCCAGATCGGCGCAGCACCGAGGGGAAAGCGCCACCATCTCGTACGAAAAGTGAATGGACTGCTCAGCCTGCTTCTCGTAACCGAGAGCCTTCAGACCCGCCACCACAACGTCCTGCAAGTACGACTGCCGTGTATCGATGACGTTATAGACAGTGGAGCCGCCGCCGAATTTCGGTGCCGCGAGCGTTTGCGGCTCCGCTGTGGAGACCCAAACCTGGTGTCCGTCGGCGTAGGTGGTGTGCGGCTCGTAGTGGAAGTCCTTGCCGAGGAGGCCGAATTTCCAAAGCTGGTACGCGATGTCCTTTCCGACATAGGTCACGGTGCCATTCGATCGAACAATGACCTTGCTGTCTTCGTTGGCCTCATCCGTCCCACGGAAGGCGGAGGAGGGCATAACCCAGCAGCCGCTGTTCTTGCCTTCCGTCTCGAAATAGATCGCCTGCCGTTCTTTCAGTAACTCGAAAGCAGCCGCCCAGAACTTCAAATGCAGGATCTCGCTCTCGCGGGGAAGAACGTCGTACTCGATGTTGAGGCGCAGCATCGTCTTCAGATGGGCCTTGACGATAGCATCCGCCACGAGATGGCCCAGCTCTGAAAGATCGCCCGTGCCAGCTTCGATGGAATGCAGGGTTTCAGCCCGCCATTTCAGCGCTTCGGGATTGTCCTTGTAATACTGCGAGGTGCGCGCGTACAGATCCCAGCAGAGATAATCGAAGCGCTCGGAGGCGATCAGCGCGGCGACGTCGGCCGGTGTCTTGTGTTCCAGGAAGTGGAAGCCCACCACCACGTCGGCCACCTGAACGCCCGTGTTGTCGATGTAGTTCTGGACTTCGACGCGGTTCCCTGCAGCCCGAAGCATGCGGACGAAAGTATCGCCCAGCACTGCGTTGCGCAAGTGGCCGATATGCGCGGCCTTGTTCGGGTTGATGTTGGTGTGCTCGACGATGATCTTTTCATCGCCGGCTGCGATGGCCGGGGCAGGTACCCCAAGCAGGGAGGCACCAAACAGACCGCGGTCGAACCGGACATTGATGTAGCCGTTACCGGCGATCTCCATGGCTGCGACGCCGGGGATGGGCCCAACGGCCTCCACCAGGTCGGCTGCGATCTTTTTCGGATTTTGTTTCAGAGCGCGGGCCAGCTGAAAGGCAATCGGAAGGGCGAGGTCGCCGAAAGAGGCCTGTCGAGGCTGCTCGATAGCGATGTCGAGGTCGGATTGAAACTGTGAACGCACCTTCGCACGGAAGGCCGCCTGAATGGTCTTTTCCAGAATGTGATACACGGGGAACTATGAGTATAGCGGCTGCTAAGCTGAGCCGTATGAATGAGAAGCCCGCGTTCGACTCCGGCCTGACGCGCCAGGTGGGCGCGCCGGTACACCGGAATGTCAACCGGGACGGATCGTACAACGTTCGTCGCGTGGGGCAGACCTGGCAGGCCTTTCACCCGTGGCTCTATGTGGTCAACATGAGCTGGCCTGGCTTTATCACGCTGGTCTGCAGTGTGTATTCGCTGGTCAACATCGGTTTCGCGGTGCTGTACTTCCTGATGGGTCCCGGGTCGATCCATGGCTCGGAGGCACCCACCGAGGCGGGCCGCTTCCTGAACTGCTTCTTCTTCAGCGGCCACACGCTGACGACAGTTGGGTACGGAACCCTGTCGCCCGTCGGGGTCACAGCGAATCTGACCGCAACGCTGGAGGCACTCGTTGGACTGCTCGCGTTTGCGGTCATCACGGGGCTGCTGGTGGCCCGGGCATCACGGCCTTCGGCCCGCATTGAGTTCAGCCGGAACGCACTGATCGCTCCCTACGAGAACGGTCAGGCGCTCATGTTCCGGGTAGCCAACCAGCGCTCGAACAACCTGATGGAGCTGGAGGCGCAAGTCATTCTGCTGCAGTCGGTGCCTAAAGACGGGAAGCGCACCCGGCGCATCGATTATCTGCCGCTGGAGCTGCCGAAGGTGCAGATGTTTCCACTAACCTGGACCGTGGTGCACCCGATCAACCCGGAGAGCCCGCTCCGGCAAGTCACCCTGGACCAACTCATCGACAACGATGCTGAGTTCATCGTGATGCTGAAGGGCTTTGACGATACGTTCAGCCAAACGGTGCACGCCCGATTTTCCTACCGGCCGTCCGAACTCGTCTGGAATGCCAGATTCGTCCCGGCTTTCTACGTCGAGGAGACTGGCAACTACGTCCTCAACCTGGACATGGTCAGCGATTTCGAGAAGCTGTAGCTACTCGTACAGGTCGAACTTGCCGCGCAGGCGGATGTCGCGAGACGACGAGCCGATGAAGATCTCGAAGGCACCCGGCTCGGCTGCCCAGTCTTTCACGAGCGGATCGTAGAACCACATCGAGCGGCGGTCGAGCGTCAGCATGACGAGCTTTGTTTCGCCGGGCTTGAGCTCCACCCGCTGAAAGGCTTTGAGCTCCTGGGGAGGGCGGGGAACGCTGGCCTTCACGTCGTGAACGTACAGTTGAACCACCTCAGCGCCGGCGCGTGAGCCACTGTTGGTGACCTTCAGCCGCACCGTGACTGTCTGGCCGTACCGCGGACTGACCGGCGTTATGGTGAGGTCGCTGTAAGCGAACTGGGTGAACGAAAGGCCGTGGCCAAAGGGGAACGCGGGTTCGATCGCCTTCTGGTCGAAGTGCCGGTAACCGACGAAGATGTCTTCCATGCCGGTTGGGAGTGTCCGGGGGAACGTGATTGGGAGTTTGCCTGAAGGGTTGGCGTCTCCGAAGAGAACGTCGGCGATGGCATGGCCACCCTCCTGGCCGGGGTACCAGGCCTCAAGCACGGTCGGTACCTGGGCAAGCCACTTCTCCATTGCGACGGCACCGCCGGAGTTGATCACCACCACGGTATTCGTGTTCACCTGGGCGACTGCCTCGATCAGGGCGTCTTGCCCGTTCGGGAGATTCAGTGATTTCCGATTCGTCCATGTGCCTTCCAGCGCTGAACTGAGGCCGACGAAGACGATCGCCACATCCGATTTGCCTGCGAGGTCCGTGGCTGCTTTTAACAGAACATCCGCAGGGGCGGGGGAGGGTTCCCCTTCCATCGCAACGCCGAGCGCATACTCCACCCGGATGCGGCCCGCTGCGCGCTCCCGAATGCCATCGGCGGGCTTCCAGGAGTAGTCCGGCGAGACAGCACCCGGGCCGCCAGCTGAAATCCGATTAATTTCGGCATTCGGGCCGATCAGCGCCACGCTCTTGATTTTGCTGAAGTCCAACGGCAGGACGTTGCCCTGGTTCTTCAGCAGTACCAGACTCTGGACGGCTCCGGCACGAGCCACTGCACGGTGCTCGAAGCTGTCCACGGGCTGCTTCTTGACGGCCTCGATGCGGTCAAAGAAGCCGCTGATGAACAGAACGCGCAGGATGCGGCGCACGCTGTCGTCCAGCTTGCCCGGTCCAGCCGTGTCGTTGTGCGTCTTGCCGGGACCGGCGAGGTCGATGCCGGTGACCAACCCGGCGAAGCCCCATTCCTTCTTGAGCAGGCTGTCTGACAATTCGCTCGCTTCGGGAGCCGCCAGAACGGACCACACACCAGACTCTTCGACCGCCGCGCGAAAGGGCGCCATCTGGAGTTCCTGAGTCGCGCGGGGAGTGGCGCGGGCGGCGAAGTGTTTTGGCGTGGCGATGATGCCTTCGCCCTGAACGGCTCCGATCCAGGCAACCGCCATCCGTGAAGTCAGCAAGGGATCTTCCCCGTAACCCTCGAAGTTCGCGCCGCGCAGAGGATCGTCGGCGATGTCGAGCGTGGGGCCGATGACCTGGTTGTAGTCGAGAGCCTGCGCTTGCTGCGCAATCACCCGACCCTCTTTCGCCACCAGCTCCGGATTCCAGGTTGCCGCCATGGCAATGCCTGCGGGAAAAGCCGTGGCGTGGATATCCTTCGAACCTGTATGGAGTCCGGCTGAGGCTTCGGTGCTGCGCAGCCGGGGTATCTTCAACCGCTCAACGCCGCGATTCGATATGATCGCAAGCTTCTCATCCGCGGTAAGCCGCCGGATGAGGTCTTCGACCCGGCGCTCTACCGAGAACTTTGGATTCCGGTAAGGCGCCAGTATCGAAGTGTCACCACAGCCGGTCAAAGCAATAGTCAGGGCGGCAGCGGCAACGATGAAGCGCATCAAGCCTTCAGGCTACCCGCCGGATTCCCGCCGCCACTAGCGAACCGTGACGGAGGGTGCGGTGACGTTGATGGTCGTGATCGTCGGGTCGGTTACGGTCACAGCTTGCAGACCCTTTCCGGCGAACGTCATCTGGAAAGTCGCGGTACCCGAAGACAGGCTAAAGTCGCCCGGAACGGTGGCCGCGGTGTCGGTGGTGGTGATGTGCAGCGGGCCGGTGTAGGCCGTGGCGAGGTTGCCCTTGTAGTCGAGAGCGGTCACACGATAGGTGAGCGGCACACCGGCATCGACCGCGTAGAACTCCGGCGCGATGACCAGTTGAGAAACCAGGCCGGGAACGGCGACAGGGAAGGTGACCACGTTGCTGACGAAGGCCTGCTGCGCGATGGTCATCTGTGCGGCCGTGTTTGAGGCAAGACCCGAGTTGAGCTGGAACTGGACGTAGTAGACGCCCGCAGTACCAGGCAACAGACCGACGCTGACCACATTCGCCGTAGTTCCGGCGGTCAGGATGGAGTCGACGAATACCTTCGGCGCATTGGAATTACCGCCGGTGAAGATACGGCCCGTATCCACGTTGTTGGGTTCCGGGACGCCCAGTCCAGTGGCGAACGTGTAGAGCATTTCGCCGGGAACCGCGGGGTTGCCGGAGTTCACGGGGGCGCCCTGAACGTTCGAGCAGCAGAGCGTCGGGTTATAAGCCGTGAGCAGAAGAGCAGCACCGGCAGTGTTCTTGGCAGCGTCTGTGGAGACGGACACTGTGGCAGTGATGCCTTCCCCTGCCGGGCCGGGAACATTCGCGTTGAGAGCGATGCGGGTGTACTCGTTGGCGATCGACGCATGTACCAGTGGATCCGGTTTGGAGTTGATCAGCGCGATCAGGGCGTCACGAATGATGGCGAGTGTGTCGCCCTTCTTCACCGTGTACGTGTAGGTGTTCCCCGCAACGACAATGTTGGCCACATCGCCTTCCTGCGCCGAACCGTCCACGCCGATCAGGTCGAAAGCGGAACTGGAGCCGTGGAAGATGATGCCGGGCCGGGGATCGTTACCCTCCTGAGCGAACAGGCCAGGGTTCTGGGGCACGATCGTTGTTGCGATCGGTGTGGACGCGATGACTGAGCCGTCCCTCGCAACCTTGCGAACCCAGGTGCTGATGCTGGTACGATCCTGCGCTTCGTACATCACCTGCGCGTTGATCTGCGTGGGTGAAACGTACAGCAGGGGGGCGGCAACGCCGTCAACGTAGACGCTGCATCCCGCCAGAGACGTAGGGAGGTTGACTTTCGTGAAGTCAGCGGAGACGGTGCTGTCGCAAAGATTCGTGCCAACGATTCGGATGAGCGTGCCCGGTGCGATCTGGGAAGGATTCTCGAGGTAGATGTTCAGGGTCGCGCCGCTTACCGCGCCGATGATGGTGGCGTTGGTCGAATTCTTCACAGCAAGAGTGATGTCGCCGCCAGGCGCTCCGGGCTTCTTAGCAGTGACAACCACTGCCGAAGCGGAAAGGTTGGCCGTGGCAATGACGTTCGGATCCGGTGCCTTGTCGATGGCAAGTACCAGTCCCTGAATGGCGTTTTCGAGGGTGTCTTTGTCCTTGACGGTGTACGTGTAGTCGGTTCCGGCGATGGTGATCGTGATGGTGTCTTTGGCGGTGGGCGTACCCGAGAGGGTCACAGAGCCGATCGCGTAAATCTCAAGGCTGCCCGCGTTGCGGATTCCATCGAGGGGAACGCTCTGGACGGCTGGCGAGAAGATCACGACGCGACGATTGAAGCCATCGCTGACGTACAGGTCGGAACCATCCCAGGCAAGCGAGGTAGGCGTCTGGACGGCGTTCGTGCCGTCCGGATTGAAGCCAGTATCGTCGGAAAATTCGTCCGGCTGTCCGAGGATAATGTCCGCCCGGGCACCGTTGGTGGTCGGGATCGTCTTGTAGATGAGAACACGATCGTTGCCGCCATCGGCCACGTAGAGGCGCTTGCCGTCGGAGATGACGAAGCGCGGGAATGACATCGTGGCAGCACAGCGCTGCGGAAAGGTCGGCACGTTCGGCGTTACGGTAGTGTTTGTTCCGTTCGAAGCACAGAGGATCGGCGTGTGATCGGTAAAATTCGCGCTGTTGTTTTCAGCGAACGACGTCATGTTCGGCTGGCCGATGACCACGTCGGCGGGCGCGCCGTTCGAGGTCGGAATGGTATTCCAGACCAGAATGCGGTTCTGTCCAAGGTCGGCCACAAACATCCGCGTGCCGTCTGACGAAACCGCGATCGGCGTCTGCAGATTCGCAGCGGTGGTGAGAGGCTGTGTCTGCGTCAGATCGGGAT
>JAOAPO010000238.1 GCA_025462945.1 Bryobacterales bacterium | reverse complement strand
ATCCAATAACGGCCACACCTCGCGGAGGAACCACTCGACCGCCAGTACGTTTGGACGATGCGCAAAGGAGCCGATGAAAAGGAGTCGCTTCGGGTCCTGCTGGCCGCCATGAGCGCGGAACCGGTCGCAGTCGACGCCGTTGGGGATCGCAACGACCTCGGCTGCACCCTCGACAGCAGCCGCGTCCTGATCTGACATGGTGACCACGCAGTCCACGTCTCGCCACGCCGAGCGCTCGAAACGCTCCCACTTCTGGTGCTGCTGGCGAAGTTCCCAGAGTGCGGCTCCCTCAGCAGTGCCCGCTTCAAGCAACTGACGCTGCAAATCGAAAGTGATGTCGTGTTCGACGAGGATCGTTTTAGCGGTCCCGTACCGCTGCGCGTACTGAGCCAGCCAGGTGAATTCCAGTTGAACGATGGCGGGGTTCCAGCGCCAGGCGGCTTGCTTCAGACAGGCCCGGAACGTGTTGGACTCGAATTCTTCCACCATGTCCGGACGTTCCGTTTGGTGGCGAAGGTGGGAGCCGTGGCGACGCACCAGCACGATTTCGCTGCAGAGGGCGCGGAGTTCTTCCGGAGGCGTCGCGAGCGTTTGCACGAAGGCGATGAGGATGATGTCATGCTGTTTGGCCGCTTCCCTCAAAAGGTTGAAGATGCGCACCGCTCCACCGTGCGAGAGCGGATAGGGCATGTAGGGCGTCGCAACGATGAGCCTGCGGGCTTCGGGTCGAACAGGCCGACCGGGAAAGGCCGCCGCGTCACCATTGCTGAGCGCCAGAATCTCCACTTCGGACAGAAGGCCTGAGGCGGCCGGCGGGCGTGCCCCGATCCGTGGCAGATGGCGCAGCGTTCGCAGGGCGGCGCCGGAGCCGTCCATGGCCAGCAACTGCAGGCGGCGGACACCCTCGTTCCACAGCTTCAGAAACAGTTCGGGCGAACCAATCGCGGTCTCTACGAATCGCAGGTAGTTGCGTTCCGTGAAGAAGTCCAGGTCCTCGGCAGAGTAGAAACGCGAAGTGGTGGCGCGGTGGCGGTGCTCCACTTTCGCGCCTGCCACAAACACCGTCGGCCAGCCTCGCTTCCAGGCTCGGTAGCCGAAGTCCATGTCTTCCACGTAGGCCGGATCGTACCGCTCCGAGACGCCACCCAACTGTCGCAGCATCGCCGTGTCGAAGAGTGAGCAGCCACCGCTACCGTACAGGACCCACGTCAGATCCTCGCCGGGAAGAGGGTCGTCGCAGCGCACCGGGAAATCGAGCTCTCCGTCACGCCGCCAGACGGCTTTGCCGGTCTCTTCGCGGCGGACACCTTCCGGGAAGAAGATCTGGGCCGTAGCGCAAAAAAGCCGGGGGATCTCAACAAACGCCTGTTCCAGAGCGTCGATGAACCCGGGGGCAGCGACCATGTCGTTGTTCAGCAACAGCAGGTGCGAATTTTCGGCGACGGCTACGCCCGCATTCACCGCGCCAGCGAAGGAGAGCGGTTCGCCATGGACGATGACTCGAATCGCTGGATATTCCTGTGCGAGCCAGGCTGCCGTGCCATCGCTGGAGCCGTTGTCCACCACAATGATTTCGCCTGTCTGGAGTTGCGGAACCAGAGCATCGAGCATCGTCGCAAGAAGCTCGCGCCCATCACGGCTGGGGACGACGACCGACACCCCCGCGCGGAGATGACCGGCGACAACCATTAGCCCGGGAGAGTCGGGGCGCGGGGAAGATCGCCTGACCGCTGCCCTGGCCTTCAGTTGTGCCAGCCGCGCACGGACCGGGATCTCAGCGTCCGAAGGGTGAAAGATTCGGCGAATCCATTTGCGCCCGCGACCGCCTTCGCGAAACTGTTCGACGGCCAAGCCGAAGGCCGAAGAGGCAAGCCAGTACGGAAGCTCTGTCAGGCCTTTGGCGTGAAGAGAAGAATCGTAGACCACGATGCGTGGTGCCGCCACAAGGAGAGCCAGCCAACGCATCGCGCCGAGGTCGGTCCCAGGCGCTACAAAAAGTCCGGCGATCTCAATCCGACGTCCGTTGAGGGCGGCCGTCAACGCCGCGCGGTTCTCAGCGAGCGACCGATGTACGTGAAACGGGATCCAGGGGCAATTTTCAAACTCCGGCGGGAATTCCGAGCAGATGAAGAGCGGCAGGTCGAACGTGGATGTATCGGCAGCAAACTGCAGCAGAGCGTCAGCATTCAGTTGAGCCGTGCCCGACGCGAAGGCGACGCGGACGGACGAGCTTAGACCGGTGGCAGGTGACAAGGATTTTGTTCCCCCGCCTGGTAAGCGCGCCAGACTTCCAGAGCCTGAATCGCGAAGGCCGTTGATACAGGGTTGACGTGCGGCTCGACTTGACCGCCACGCCTGCCGAAGTAGAAGCCGCCGTCGATTCGCGGGTCGGGATCGTGAGCCTGGAACGACATCAGCCTCGCCGCTTCTTCGGCAGCTTCCGCCAGGTTCACCCGACCCAGGCGAGCGCCATAGACTCGCGCCCGCAGCAGTTGCGCATTCACATCAGAGCGTTCGAAGCCGGAGCGGATCTCGCGCAGATGAAAAGAGACTCGGGCGAGCGTGCTGCGATAGGCTTCCGCCACATCGGCGCGATAGAGAAGCGGAGAGAGGGCCTCCAGCAGGTAGCTATTGGCGTGGAGACGGTCCATCACCTTCGATCGATCGTCAGTTCCTGGAAGGAAGGTTTCACAGGTGGCCAGCGCCTGCGAAATGCATTCGAGGTACGCATCCTGCAGCGTCTTATCGCCCGTGAATACGCCCGCTTCCCACCAGGCGAGTGCAGACTTGGCCTGATAACAGCCGGTGGAGCGTGACCACTGAGACGTCCGGTCCAGAGGCGTCTTTTCCGGGAGCTGAAGAACGGGATGGTAGCCGTCTGCGGCGCGGAAATCGCGGAGCATGCAGTGGGCAGCCTTCGCGGCGTGATCGAGCAGGCGGTCTTCTTTCGTGACCTGCCAAACCGCGATCAGGCCACGGATGATGATGCCGCAGTCGAAAAAATAGCTAAGGTGGGGGCTGACGGGCGACGGCGAAGGGTACTCGTAGGGGAAGGTCCGGAGCGCCGGATTCCATGCGTGGTCCACCAGGAAACCCGCCGTGAGGCGCGCGCGGTCGAGATACTCTTCGTCCGCGGTGATGTCGAAGAGGACCATCAAAGCGCTCGCCGTGTAGCCCGTGATCTCTGTGGAGACGGCTCTGTTCTGTTGGAGTTCAGCGCGGTAGAAGCGGGCTACACCACCGGATGGTTCCTGAATGCCGGAGTGTAGAAACCACTTGCCGGCGCGCGCCGGAGAGTAGGCTTCGGACAATTCGTTAGTCTAACATTCGCCCGAAAACACGCAGCATACATAATGGAACGGATGACACCGACTCCTCCGGAAAGACAGCAGGCTCTGGTCGCGCGCCTCACCGACGCTTGTGGCGGCTCCTATTCGCCAGAAACCAGACGGAAGTACTACATATCGGGCCCGCAATGGGCCGCGGCCTACGAGGGCCACGCGCTGTTCCATGCGCCTACCCGCGAACCGATCGGGTTCGAGCACGTGATCGAAGAATACGGCAAAATCGGCATCGGCCACTGGACCACCCACGACACCGACGTGATCCCCTCCGAGGCTCTCGGCACTGCGGGACAGGACGAGATCGTCACGCGGATCGAGAAGTCGCTGGCGGCCAACGGCCTGAAGTGTTCGATGGTCACGACCGAGACCTTCCACCACGCCGTGTTCGCGTCGAGCCCGGCCTCGGAATCGCCGGAAATCCGGAAGTACGCCAGATGGCGGGTCTGCAATACGGTGGACATCGGGCACCAGCTGGGTGCCGAGTTCGCAGTGTATTGGCCCGGCACGCTCGGCTACCAGGTGCAGGGCGCCGTGGAAGAGACGCAGACGCTGAGGTGGTACGCCGACTCCCTGAACGCGGCTTGCGAGCACGACATCGAGGTGGCCGCGAAACTGGGGCGTCCAACGCTGAAGCACTGCATGGAAGCCAAGCCCTTTGAGCCGCAGGCGGAGATTCTGCTGCCCACCAGCGACGCGATGTTGGGCTTCATCAACTCAGGCCTGCTCACGCATCCCGAGATGGTGGGTCTGAATCCGGAGTATCTGCATGAACTGATGTGGGGCGGCGCGCCTCGGGCGGCACTGGCCCGCGCATTGACAGCCGGCAAGCTCTGGCATTTCGATATTAACGACGGCTACCGCCTCAAGCACGACGTCGACATCGCCGTCGGCCTGGTGAACCCGCTGGACTGGCTGAACGTTCTAGTCTTGTTGCGGAGCCACGGGTATAACGGCCCGTTCAACTTGGATTACAAGCCTCCACGCACCACGAGCGCGTTCGGGGTGTTCAAGGTGAGCTTCCCGACGGCTGTAGACCGGTTCATCACGTTGTGGGACATGGCCGGCGAGGTCATGGAAGATCCGATCCTGAAGGAAGCTGGCGCGGCCCTGCGAGCGGGCGCGGGAATAGACAGCAACAACCCGCGTGCCATCTTCGAAGCGAACAAAGAACTGCTCTCGCTGCACGAGTTGATCGGGCACCGCTTGTTCCAGATCCTGATCGGGAGCAATAAGGGCCGGGTCTTCTCGGTCTAGCGATGCCCATCCCAGGTACGCGCGAGACTACGGTCGCGGCTGCAGTGCTGATCGATGTCGTGCGTTACCCGGAGCGGGCTGGCGTCCCGATTGACGTCGTATGCCGGGCGATTGGAACGGAGACGCGCGTGCTGGACGACTCGCACGCGCGTTTGCCGGGTTCACTAATGGAGCGCCTGTGGGAACAGGCTGCGCTGCTCACCCGTGACGAACATCTGG
>JAOAPO010000235.1 GCA_025462945.1 Bryobacterales bacterium | reverse complement strand
GCACCTTCGGGGGAGTCGATGCTGTTCGACGCCGGGTGGCCGGCGTCCCCGGCGCGGCCTGCGTCCACAGATCGAATCGTGGAAGTGGCCAAAGCGGCAGGCCTGAAGAGAATCGACAATGTGGTGATCTCGCACTTCGATACGGACCATATCGGCGATGTACCGCAACTGGCTTCGAAGTTCCCCGTTGGCCGCATCTACGATCATGGCGACGCCCAAGCCAACAATCCGCAGGCAAAGCAGCGTTTCGCCGCCTATTCGGAACTGCGGGAAAAGTACGAACACAGGGCGCTGAAGGCCGGTGACAAGATACCGGTGAAAGGACTCGACATAGAGGTTCTCTCGTCGGGTGGCAAGTTCATCTCGGCCCCACTGAAGAACGCGGGTGCCGGCGCTAAGAACCCGCTCTGCGATACCACGAAGCAGGCCGACATACGCGCGACCGACTTCGAGGATGATCAATCCCTGGGCCTGCTGATCCGTTTCGGGAAGTTCCGAATGCTCGACCTCGCCGATCTGGAAGCGCACTACAGCCGCGACCTCGTCTGCCCCGCAAACCTCATTGGCACCGTGGACCTGTATAACGTCAATGTGCACGGACAGTTCAAGGGCATTGCGCCGGAACTGGCCGGTGCGATCGCGGCCCCAGTGATGATTCAGGCGAATGGTGCTCGCAAAGGCGCCGACGCCCAGACGTGGCCAGTCTTACGCGCCACGCCCGGTCTGAAGGATGTCTGGCAGCTTCACCTCTCAGTGAGTGCAGGCAATGGTGCAAATCCGCCGGAAGACCTGATCGCGAATCTCGAGCCGCCGGCCGGGAGCGCCGTTCCGGACACCTTTAAGTGGCTGCAGATTTCCGCTGCGAGCGACGGAACTTTTACCGTCACCAACACCCGGAACGGCTTCAGCCGCAAATATAAGCGTCAGGATAAGTAGCCAGGAGGTCCCCGCCGCCCTTGGTACCATAAGAGCACGTCAACGGCTCGACAGGGGCTCCCGTCTCTCCCGGCTTTCCACGCAGAACGTTCGGTGCATGTCATTGGCAGATTCAGAGGATTCATGCACTTTCGAACTGGTTTTGAACTGAGTTATACCTTTCCGCAACCAACGCCGATCATCCTGGTCGTGAAGATTCACGAGTCGCGTGCGGCGGACATCGTCGTTCCCGACACTCTCGTCGCCAGTCCGGCAATTCCTGTCACGAGCTATGTCGATGGCTTCGGCAATCACTGTAATCGCGTCGTGGCACCTGCCGGAAGGCTCACTCTCACGGCCAGCGGAGTTGTTCGGGACAGCGGTCTGCCCGAGGAAAGTATGTGGGGCGCGGGGCAGCACACGGTGGAAGATCTGCCGGATGACACTCTGGTTTACCTCTTAGGCAGCCGGTACTGCGAGACCGACCTGCTGTCCGATACCGCATGGCAGCTCTTCTCGTGGACCACGCCCGGTCACTTCCGAGTGCAGGCAATCTGCAACTACGTTCACGATCACATCGCGTTCAACTACCAGAACGCTCGGGCGACGCGGACCGCAGCGCAGGCTTATCAGGAACGAACCGGCGTCTGCCGCGACTACGCGCATCTGGCTATCACGTTCTGCCGCTGCATGAATATCCCTGCACGTTATTGCACCGGCTACCTGAGTGATGTGGGAACGTTGCCACCTTATGGCGTGGGCGATTTCGCAGCCTGGTTCGAAGTCTGGATCGGGGGCCGCTGGCATCTGTTTGATCCGAGAAACAATGTGCCACGAATCGGCCGCATCCTGATGGCTCGAGGTCGGGACGCTTCTGATGTCGCCATCGCCACCACGTTCGGACCCAATATGCTGGAGAATTTCAAGGTCTGGACCGATGAAGTTCCGGACCCTGTAACGAACGGGCCCGGCTACTAATGGCCTTTCTGACCGTCCACCACACAACCGTCTATCGTTATAAAGAACCGGTCGGCATCGGCGAGCACCGCATGATGTTTCGCCCTCGGGAAAGCCACGACCTGCGGCTGATCCGCACCAATCTGGGGATCGCTCCCCCGCCCGCCACGCTTCGCTGGCTCCACGACCCGTTTGACAACTCTGTCGCGATCGCTACCTTCCGTGGCAAAGCTACGGAACTTCGTTTCGAAAGCACCGTGACCTTGGAACACTTCGAGAACGCCGGTCCGGAGTACCCTCTTGAAGAACATGCCCGGACGTATCCGTTCAAGTATTCTGACGACGATTTTGCGAACCTCGCCCGAGGCCTGGCGCGCCAGTACCTGGACAACAACGTCGCGATGTGGGCGCTGCAGTTTCTTGACCCCTCCGATTCCACCGACACGGTGAAACTGCTCACCGCAATCACTCACGGCATTCGAGCGCAGTTCACCTACAACCGCCGCGTGGAGAAAGGTATTCAGACCCCTGCGCAGACGCTCAAGAGCAAAGGCGGCAGTTGCAGAGACTTCGCCGTCCTGATGATCGAAGCAGCCCGATCGCTGGGGATTGCGTCGCGTTTCGTCAGCGGCTATATCTTCATGCCGAACAGCTCCGGCATTCAGGGCGGGGGCGCAACACATGCCTGGATGCAGGCTTATCTCCCAGGCGCAGGCTGGGTCGACTTCGACCCCACCAACAGCATCATCGGCAATCGCAATCTGATCCGTGTGGCTGTAGCTTGGACTCCGGATCAGGTGCTGCCGTTGTGGGGCACGTACGACGGTCCGGCTGAGGCGTTTCTCGATATGGATGTCACGGTGACGGTCACCGAAGAGGCCGGGTGAACGCCCGCGTCCTTCGTCCGGAAGGCCGGTCGCCTTACGTTCTGATCTGCGACCACGCGAGTAACAGCGTTCCCGAAGAGCTCGGCAATCTGGGTCTGCCGGAATCGGAACTGGCCCGCCATATCGGTTGGGACATCGGCGCTGCGGGCGTTACGGAAGTGTTGTCTGAGATCTTCGACGCGCCGGCGGTGCTCTGCCAGACGTCACGCCTGGTGATCGATTGCAACCGGCAGATGGCGGCCCGCGACCTGATCCCCGCAATCAGCGACGGCACCGTTGTACCGGGCAATGCGGACCTGACCGAAGCCGCGAAGCTCGACCGCATCGAGCGCTGGTTCCGGCCATATCACGATGCAGTGGAGAACGTGCTGGTCAGGCGCGAGGCTGAAGGGCTTGCCACGATTCTGGTGTCGATCCACTCGATGACCCCGTCCCTGGGCAACAGCGCCAGACCCTGGCAGGTCGCCCTTTCCAGTTATCAGGACAGAAGCCTGGCCGACCCGCTCCTCGCTGCCCTTCGCGAACCCGGCGATGTGGTGGTGGGTGACAACGAGCCTTACGATCTCGACCCGGCAGTGGACTACAGCACGCCATTTCATGCGCTGCGCCGTGGTCTGCCCCATTTGCAGGTGGAATTCCGGCAGGATGAAGTGGCTACCGCTGCCGGGCAGCGTGCGTGGGCCAGGCGTCTCGCCACCGCTCTGAGCAGTCTGCCTCGATAGCGGCATTTTCGCTGAAAGCTGCTAACATACGCGGGATGAAGAGACTTCTTACCCTGGCGCTGCTGAGTGCGGTATCGCTGCTTAACGGCCAGGCAAAGCCTGCAGCGCCGTCCATCGACGCCTTCTTCGATGACTTCACCGCGCGATGGATGCGGATCAACCCGAGTTCCGCAACGTCAGCCCGGTACTTCAGCGGCCCGGAGCAGGACGCCCTGGAGCGCCAGATCACGCCCGCCACACCGGCGTGGTTCCAGACACGTGCAAAGCTTGCGAGCCAGGGACTGGCTGAGCTAAAGGCCTTCGATCGCTCCAGACTGACCGAGGCGCAGAGACTGTCGGCTGACCTGATGGAGTGGCAACTGGACTCATTACTCCGGGGCGAGAAGTATCGCTCCATCGAGTACCCGCTGCAGCAGATGAATGGAGTGAATGTCGACCTGCCGAATGTTCTCACCGTCAGTCATCCGTTGCAGACCCTGAAAGACGCCGAGAACTACGTCGCTGCTTTGGGACAGGTCGGGACGCGGATGGATGAGGCCACTGCCAGGTCGAAAGCACAGGCCGCAGCTGGAGTACTGCCTCCGCGCTTCGTCCTGCAGTCAACCATCCTCCAGATGCAGAACTTCGCGGATTCTTCACCTTCGCAGAACCCCCTGGTGACAACGCTGGACCAGAAGATGGCTACGGCTAAGGGAATCACACCAGAGCAGCGAAGTGCTTTGCGCGCCGGGGCCGAGAAGCTGGTGGGTACGCAGGTTTACCCCGCGTGGAAGAGGGCGATCGCAACGCTGGAAGCGGAGTTGCCGAAATCGACTGACGACGCAGGCCTCTGGCGGTTTAAGAATGGGGCCGAGGCGTACGCGCACTTCCTTCGCGAGTACACCACCACCAGCATGACGGCTGACCAGATCCATCAGATTGGACTGCGCGAGGTCGCGCGAATCGAAAAGGAAATGGATACCCTGTTCCGGCAAATCGGGCTGACTGAAGGCAGCGTCAAACAGCGCTCGGAGCAACTGCGCCTGAAGCTGCAGTATCCGAACCCGGCATCAGATGAAGCGCGCGACCAGATCATCAGGGACCTCGCCGCAATCGTTCGTGACGCTGAGAAGCGCTCGGCGTCGCTGTTCGATCTGCGTCCCAAAGGGCCCGTGGTCGTGCAGCCCTACCCTCGGTTTCGGGAGAAGAATGCGGCAGCAAGTTACACAGCCCCCGCCGCCGACGGTTCGCGGCCCGGCACGTTCCAGATGCCTCTCCGGCTCGAGCGCATGACGAAGTTCGGCCTGAAGACGCTGGCATATCACGAGACCGTTCCCGGCCACCACTTCATGACTGCTTTCCAGGTGGAAAACAAAGACGTGCCGCGCTTCCGCCAGATTCGCGCGTTCGGCAACATCTCCGCCTTCGGCGAGGGCTAGGGCTTATACGCGGAGCGTCTCGCCGTTGAATCGGGCTGGTACGAGGGCGACGTCGAAGGCCGCCTGGGTCAGCTCGATGGAGAGCTGTTTCGGGCCCGCAGGCTTGTGGTGGATACGGGTATCCACGCGAAGCACTGGACCCGCCAGCAGGCCATCGATTATGGGATCGAGGCGAGCGAAGTAGAGCGGTACGTGGTCATGCCGGGCCAGGCCTGCTCGTACATGGTGGGGCAGCTGAAAATTCTGGAACTGCGTGATAGGGCGAAGCAGGCCTTGGGAGCGAAGTTCAAACTCCCCGAATTTCACAACTTGATGATCACCACCGGGACCGTTCCGCTGGAACTGCTCGAGCGCCAGGTTGACGCCTGGATCAAAATAGTAGCGGCCCGACCCTAACGCCTACGCCACCTGGTGCAGCTTCATCAGAT
>JAOAPO010000184.1 GCA_025462945.1 Bryobacterales bacterium | reverse complement strand
CCAGATGGGGGCGAAACTCACATTCTAAGCAAGGTCGGCGAAGTAGTGGGTTCTTACCGAAGCCGGTCGTAAACAATTTTGCCGCCGACGACGGTTCGGAGAGCTTCGATATCCTTGATCTCATCTTCGGGACACGTGGCGTAGTTCCTGGTAATCACGGCGAGATCGGCCAGTTTGCCGGGTTCGATGGAGCCTTTGTTCTTTTCCTCGAAGGTGAGGTATGCGCCGTTTAATGTCCACATCTTGAGAGCTTCCATGCGGGTGATGCGCTGCTCGGGATTGAGGACGTTGCCATCCACCATCTTGCGGGTGACCGCGATCCACATGCCCAGGAACGGGTGATAGGGGTTGGTCGCCTGGCGGGGATCGAAGCGGATCATATGATCGGAACCGCCGCCCACGACGATCCCGGCATCGATCAATGACCGGAGGGGCTGGAAGTCCTTCATTCGTTCCGCGCCGAAAATGTCTTTGATGGCGGGACCGTCCAGATAGAGCCAGGCTGGCTGAACATCGTAGACGACGCCGAGTTTCTTTGATCGCTGAATCGCCTGAGCGTTGGGGAAGTTGCCGTGGGTGACTGTGAAGCGCCGGCCCTGCAGTGGAATGGTGCGATTGGCGTTTTCGTAAGCCTCGAGCAAGGCATCCGTAGCGCCACCGCCGGTCGTGTGGGCGGTCATTTGCCAGCCCAGCTCGGCGGCGGCCCTGGCCATTTCGAAGAGGTTCGGCTTGGGGACGCTGAGCACGCCACGATAGGTTGGATCCATAAAGCCGTAGATTTTAGTGTTCGGTCCGTAGGGCTCGCGAAGAAACGCTGTGCCGATGAGGATGCCGCCATCGGCGACGGTTTTGAGAGAGCCGACGCGAACCCAGTCGTCGCCCCAGCCTGTGGCGAACGGGATGTGTTCTACCTCCGCACGTACCTGTTCCGGGGTTCCCTGTGCCTGGATGAGGTAAGTGATGTAACTGCGGGCAGTAAGTTCGCCGGATTGGTAGAGGGACTGATAGGCACGGAAGCCTTCTGGCCCCTCACTGCGGTCGATGATGCTGGTGATGCCCACAGAGTTATAGCGGGCGAGCATGTTCTTCAGTGCCCAGAGGCGATCCTTCGCGCTGGCTGGCCGGGAGGTGCGCACGGATTGCAGAAGCTGGGGCGCGCCCAGGATCAGGCCCGTAGGCTCTCCTTTGGCATCCTTCTCGATGCGCCCGTTGGAGGGCTGCGGTGTGTCGCGGGTGATGCCGAGCCGTTTCAGCAGCACGGAGTTGATAACGGCGGCGTAGCCGTTATCGGCTACCACTTCGCGGGTGCCTGGCGCGGCCTGGTCCAGTTCATAGCGGGTGGGGTAGCGATGTTCTGTGAGGCGCGTGGAATAGACCTTCGGGATGAAGATGAGGCGTTCGGGCGGAAGCTTTTTGTCCTGCGTCTGGATGTAGTCCTTGAGGTCTCCGATGGAGTGGATGACGGGCACCGGGCCATCGATCTCGCTAAGCGCGGAAGTGATGGGATGCCCATGCGTTTCGATGATGCCTGGGACGATGCATTTGCCGCCGAGATCGATCTTTTGAGTGTTCGGTCCGGCCGTCTTCAGAATGTCCGCGTTCAAGCCCACTGCAAGAAAGCGATCGCCGCGTATGGCAACAGCCTGTGCCGTGGGGTGCGCGGGGGACATCGTGATTACCGCGGCGTTGTAGTAGATGAAGTCTGGAGCCTGGCAGAACGCAGGCAGAGACAAAAGGAGAGTAAGAAACAGTGCTCGCAGGATCATGGCTGTCGGTCTCAGGGCTTTCGGATTCCAGATTCTTAAAGTACACCGCGGCAACATAGCGCTGCAGGGCAGACAGAGCATGTGGGCCCGGCGTTACGTCGCCCCTGGTCCTATCCACAATATCGAGAAGCTGCCGCGCGGTGAGAATGCCAAGCGAAGCGCGAGCCGGAGCGCCCTCTGCTCTATCCCGTCCTGCCTGTGCTGACATTTCGAGACTGGTATCATTTCCACGGCAAACGAGTTCGGATGAATGGGTGCGAGGCCGACGGATCCCGATCTGCTGGATTGGCTGGCAGACCGATTTGTTACAGTATCGCGCCGAAGTGCAGGGGTCCGTGATCCGGTCGATTACTGGATAATGAAAATCACACGCCGTAACTTATTGCTGGGAGCAACCGCGGCCGCGACAATACTTCGGGCTGCCGAATCGCGGATCATCGACGTTCATCAGCATACGAACTATGAGGGCCGCAGCGATGACGATCTGATTGCTCATCAGAAGCAGATGGGGATCACCCGGACGGTTCTTCTGCCGGCGGGCTCCAGGTTTGGACTTGCCGTCAAAGCCGGAGGCAATGAATCGGTGCTGGCGTTGGCACGGCGTCTGCCGAACAGCTTCACCTTCTTCGCGAATGAAGTGCCAGACCTGCCGGAAGCTTCCCAGGTGATCGAAAAGTATCTAAAGCTTGGCGCTATCGGAATCGGCGAGCAGAAGTTTCAGGTGGAGGCGGACTCTATCTACATACAGAAACTGGCTGAGTTGGCCCAACATTACCAGGTTCCGATGCTGCTTCACTTCCAGCACCAGACTTACAACCTGGGTTTCGACCGTTTTTACAGGATTCTGGAACGTTATCCGAGGGTGAACTTTATAGGCCATGCACAGACGTGGTGGGGCAATATCGATAAGGATGTGCGCCAGGAAGACCTATATCCGAAGACCAGAGTTACGGCCGGCGGCATCACGGACCGCTACCTTCGCGACTATCCGAATATGTATGGCGATATGTCGGCGGGGTCAGGATTGAATGCGATGCTGCGAGACAAGGAGCATGCCCGGGCCTTTTTGAAGCGTCATCAGGACAAGCTTCTGTACGGCAGCGATTGCAACGACCGACTTGGTTTTAGCGACAAGTGTTCGGGTTCGCAGTGCATTACAGCGATACGAGAACTCGCCGATGCAGACGTCGCCGACAAGATTCTTTTCAGGAACGCGGCGAAGCTTCTGCGCGTTTGAAGGCAGTTCTGCCTCAACGCGCCTCGCCGCGCGATCGGGTTTAATGCTATCTGTGGAACCTTGTCAGGAATGCCAGGAAGTCCTGGCATGAGCGTTCGGACAGCGGGAAGTGTCCCAATCTATGCAATGATTTCGTGCACCACACCCCCACCGACATCTGTAAGGCGGAATTGTCTTCCTTGAAAGAGCCATGTCAGCTTCTGGTGATCGATACCCAGCAAATGCAGAATTGTCGCCTGAAGGTCATGCACATGCACGCCTCCGGTCGCCACGTTGAAACCATAATCGTCCGAACTGCCGTGCGAATACCCCGGCTTTATGCCCCCGCCTGCCATCCACAGCGAGAACACGCGGCCATGGTGGTCGCGACCGTAACTGTCGGGCTTCATCGTCCCCTGTGCGTAGGGAGTTCGTCCGAACTCCCCTCCCCAGATGACAAGGGTGTCGTTCAGCATGCCCCGTTGCTTCAGATCCATAATGAGACCGGCGGCGGGCTGATCAGTGTCGCGGGCGAGCACCGGCAACTTATCGGTAAGGCCGCCGTGGTGGTCCCAGCCGCGATGGTAGAGCTGGATGAAGCGGACTTGACGTTCCGCCAGCCGGCGAGCCAGCAGGCAGTTTGCTGCGAAGGAGCCAGGTTTGCGGACATCTGGTCCGTACAGGTCAAGAACATGTTGGGATTCGCTGGAGACGTTGACCAGATCCGGGACGCTGGTTTGCATGCGGTACGCCATCTCGTACTGGGCAATGCGAGTCTCGATTTCGGGGTCCCCCACCCGGTCATGCAGTTGCGTGTTGAGGGTGGCCAAGGTATTCAGCTGGCTGCGGCGCATTTGCGGTGTGATGCCGGGTGGATTCGAGAGATCCAGGACCGGGTCGCCGGCGCTGCGGAACTGCACGCCCTGATAGCGGCTCGGCAGGAAACCGGAGCCCCACAGCCGCGAGAGCAGCCCCTGGTCGGCCATGCCGTTGCCCGGAAGGGAATTCAGTACGACGAACGTTGGGAGGTTTTGATTTTCGCTTCCGAGGCCGTAATCTACCCACGATCCGAAGCTGGGACGGCCGGGTAATTGGCTGCCCGTCTGCATAAACGTGATGGCCGGGTCGTGGTTAATCGCTTCGGTGTAGGCTCCCCGAAGCACGCAAATATCGTCGGCGATCTTAGCGGTGTACGGGAGCCGGTCGCTCAGCCACTGGCCGCTTTGACCGTGTTGATCAAACCCGTACATTGTAGGCGCGACGGGGAAGCGGTCCTGCTGGGCGACCATGCCAGTGATCCGCTGGGTGCCAAAGACGGAAGGTGGGATGTCCTCGTTAAAACGGCCCTTCATTGCCGGCTTGTAGTCGAAGAGGTCGAGGTGGGACGGTCCGCCGGCCTGGAACAGGAAGATGACGCGTTTGGCGCGCGGCGCGAAATTCGGGAATTGATGCTCGGCCGCGGTCGCTGGTGTCGAGCCGAGCAGCGAATGGAGGGCTGCGGCGCCCAGACCGAAGCCGGTTCGGGCCAGAAGGTCGCGGCGTGAAGTGAAGCGGGAGTAGTTGCGGCATTCCATAGTCTTCAGCTCTTCGTAATCACTTCATCCATGTTGAGAATGATGTTGGTGACCGCCGTCCAGGCCGCCAGTTCGACGGCAGGGATCGAGGCGTCCGCAGGTGCGGCGCCAACCGCGATCAGGGCTTTCGCGCCAGCTTCGTCTTTGCGGAAGGCGGCCCGCATTTCTTCGAGACTGACTTGAAGGGCGCGGAGTTCACGCGGATCGGGTGTGCGCCCAGTGGCCAGTTGGAATGCATACCCAAGGCCACCCCCATGAATTGCCCGTTCGGCCAACTTGCGCGCGGCCTCGATGAAGATGGGATCGTTCAGCAGCGTGAGCGCCTGCAGCGGGGTGTTCGTGCTGGCGCGTCGCACTATGCAAACCTCGCGGTCAGGCGCGTCGAACACGTTCATGACTGGATGCGGAACGGTGCGCTTCCAGAATGTGTACAGGCTGCGGCGGTAGAGGTCATCGCCCTTGCTCTCGGGCCACGTGGTGCCGGGATAGCTGGCGGCCACAACGATGCCCTTGTAAAGGTCTGGCGGCTGCCAGGGATAGACGGAAGGCCCACCGACGCGCGGCTTGAGGAGCCCCGAGATTTCGAGCGCCTGATCGCGAATGATCTCGGCTGGCAGGCGGAACCGGGGCCCTCGCGCGAGAAGTCGGTTTTCCGGATCGCGGGCAATGAGTTCCGGAGAGGCTGCGGAATCCTGCCGGTAGGTGGACGAGAGGACCAGGCGCTTCATGAGCGCCTTGACGTTCCAGCCCGAATCGATGAAGTCGCGTGCGAGCCAGTCGAGGAGTTCGGGATGGCTCGGCCATTCACCCTGCAGGCCGAAATTGTCGCTGGTTTTGACAAGGCCCTGACCGAAGAGTTGCTGCCAGAAACGGTTCACAACCACACGCGAGGTGAGCGGATGGTCGGGTTTGGTCAGCCACCGTGCGAGGCCGAGGCGATTCTTTGGAGCACCTTCGGGCCATTTGCCCAGGAGGTCTTCCGGTACGCCGGCGTCCACCTTTTCACCAGGAATCTCGTAAGACCCTCGAAGCAGGATATGCGTTTCGCGGGGCGGGTCCATCTCCTGCATCACCATGACGGTGGGGGCCTCCCGGCGGAGAGCGAACAATTCGGCTCGGAGTAGCTGGAGTTCGGATCGCTTAACGCCGGCTTCGTCAGCATCGAGCGCGCGGTTCCAGAACGCTGCCTGGCTGAGTGCGCCAGCGAGACGTGCGGGTTTGGCGCTGCTGTCGAAGCCGATCCGAAAGGTTGTCTGAGTGGGCTTGTTGCCAGCGGCGTCCGGGAGCGTGAGGTCGTCGTTGAGGGCCACGGTTCCGACTTCCGCACCGTCGACAAACATCCGGACCCAGGCAGCCTGCACGCGCATCGCCTTTTGTCGGCAGCGCCCCTGTAAGCAAGAGTAAGGTGATGCCATTCGCCGGGGACAAGGCCCGCGCCCTCGGAACGGACACGCATCGAGTATGCCGGAAAGCGCGCGCTGAACCGAAGTTCCAGTTCACCGTTTACGAGCCGAAATTCGATACCGTTGCCGTAGGTAACGGCGGCGGGATTCTGAGAATAGTCGATGGCGGACAACAGGGCGACATCACGGTCGATCGGCGCGGGATTGAGCCATGCGCTGAAGGTGAACGGGTCCCGTTTGGAGATGGGGACGGGCTGTGAGACGTTTTCGCCTGCTTTGCAGACTTCGCACAGGAGTTGAGTTGGCTGAGTTTTCTGCGGTGAGGGCGCCATTGTTTTTTCGCGCGGTTCTGGCCTGACCTTCGCGATTGCCGATTCGAGTGTCTGCATCCTGCGCTGCTGTTCCGCCGTGGGCGCAGAAATCATTGGGACAGCGTTGGCGACGCGACCGTCCTCCCCAAATTCGGCAATGTTGTTGAAGAATGCAGAGAAGCGGTAGTGGTCGCGCTGGGTGATCGGGTCGAACTTATGATCGTGGCAGTGAGCGCATTCGAGGGTCAGGCCGAGCCATGCCATGCCGAGTGTGCGGACGCGATCAGCGACGTATTCGACCCGATACTCCTCTTCGATGATGCCGCCCTCAGAGTTGATTACATGGTTGCGGCCGAAGCCGGTCGCGATGCGCTGGTCGAGGGTAGGGTTGGGCAGCAGGTCACCGGCGAGCTGCTCTGTAATGAAGCGATCGTACGGCTTATTGGAATTGAAACTCTGGACGACCCAGTCGCGCCAGCGCCACATCGAGCGTTCGGAGTCATTATTGAAGCCGTGGGTGTCGGCATAGCGCGCGACGTCCAGCCAGTCCATGGCCATGCGCTCGCCGTAAGCCGGGGAGGCTAAGAGCCGATCCACCGCAGCTGTCCAGGCGGCTTCGCCGTGCAGTTTGGCGTCCTTCGTGAAGGCGTCGAGTTCGCCGGGGGAAGGTGGCAGGCCGGTAAGGTCCAGCGAAACGCGGCGCAGCCAGGTTGCGGGTGCCGTGGCCGGGCTGGGGCGGAGCGCTTCCGATTCAAGCCGCTGGAGCACGAAGGCGTCGATCGGTTGTTTGACCCAGGCGCGATTTGACGTGGCTGGTATCGCGGGCCGGACGGGCGGTCTGAAAGTCCAGTGCTGCTGGTACTTGCCGCCCTCTTCAATCCAGCGCTTCAGCAGGGCAATTTGAGCCGGATCGAGGTTGCGGTTCGAGGACGCGGGCGGCATGCGCTTTGCATCCTGTGGACTGGTGATGCGCTGGTAGAGAAGGCTCGATTCCGGTTTGCCAGGTGCCAGCGCAACACCGCCGAGGCGGACGGCAGTCGCGCCTTCGAAAGTGTCGAGCCGGAGGCCGGCCATACGTTTTTTTGAATCCTGGCCGTGGCACAGGAAGCAGTTTTCTGAGAGAATCGGCCGGATTTCGCGGTCGTAGTCGATAGCCCCCTGCGCGGCGGCAAAAGGGTAACTGGACAAAAGCGCGACAAAGAGCGTCAGCCGGAACCACTGTGTTGCCATCGGTGCTTCCGATTATATTGAAGTGAGTTCGCCAGCGACGGTTGATTTCTCGCAGTTCTTGTGCTTGGTCAGCGCCCACCCTCCGACCCGATCCTCAGAACTCCCCGCTTGTCGTGAAATCAGCGGAGGATCGTGCTGCAGCTTAGACCCAGAGTTCGATGTAAAAAGCAGGGGAGAAGAGCCGCCGGCCTGCTGCATGCCGAGTGCTTCAGCACCAGCTTTGGGCAACCGCTCGCCAATCGGCTTTGCCACTACCCGCGCGCTATTCACCAGTGACGATCTGGTCTGCACCAACGCTGCTCTCGCACGGATCACCATCAGGTTTGCTTTGAGCTAGCTCACCGCGGTGCCGGATGGGACGAAGCAGAACCGGGTCCACCCGAGCTAACCGAGCTAAGGTTTCAGCATCCACGGGGTCGCACTTGCGGCTGCTTCCCGTCATCAGCCAAATCCAGAAATCAGTCGGAAAGGAACCAAACCGCGT
>JAOAPO010000165.1 GCA_025462945.1 Bryobacterales bacterium | reverse complement strand
TATGTGAGGGACGCGGCTGACAGTGCGCGGACTGGCGTAACCTAGTTATAGATGGATAAACGATTAGCAAAACGGCACAAGCGCCAGGTGGCACGAGCCGCGGAACGCGTGAAAATCTCTGAGCCGGACGTGCGGACGCCGGAACAGATACAGGCAGCGCGGGATGCGAGCCGGGCGACGGTCAACCACGTCAGCAGCAGCAGCAGCAGTTCAGTTGGTTCAGCGCCGAATAACCGCGGCAACCGGCCACCTGCCAGTGGCAGCGCGGCAAAGACCTCCGTCTAGGACGGATCTCAAAGAGCGGTACTATCGCCAGACGGCGGTGCGGTAACGGAAGTTCCTGGCGCGAATCAGGGCTTCTTCGCGACCGCCAGCCTCGTAGCCTTCCAGAAGCTTGCGAGCGGCGGAGCGGCGGGCCCGGTTGTCAGGGTCCTGAACGGCCCGTACAAGCATCGCGCCAGGCTCCGCGTCCGGACAATCGCACAGCCGTTCCAGTTCGGTAACCAACGCCTCCTCGGTGATCCGCTCCGTGGTGAGGCGGTCGAACGCGTTTCGGGAGTCGGGGCCGTCGAAGCGGCCGTCGGCAAAAACCGCGCAGTCGACAGAGGCTTTGATCTGCAGCATCTTTCGGAGGTTGTCGAGGTTCATGCGGCCCCTGGTCTGGGCCGCTACGTCGCCACGAATGACGAGGGCGGTGTACTCGGGCTCGGCACAAATGAAGCGCTTAACGCCGGGTTTCAGCTCGGCTTTGGCGGGGTTACGCAGCGCATCCGCGTAGTGAACCACTGAATACTGCTGCGCCCGCGGACTGATCATGTCAAAGCGAACACCGAGAAACGCTACGGTGCGATCCGTCTGGTTTTCGATGATCACGGAGAACGGGAGTGCCGGCTTCAACAACTCGTGCGGCGCCTTGCCGAGCACTGAGACGAGGCCCTCTTCGAACGACGGAGTCCCCGGCCCGTGGATCAGGATGCCGTGGACGGCGGAGGGCAGAGTCTTCACGTGCAGCAAGGCGATACGCCCATGGTCTTATGATTGTAGACGAACTTGGCAGACACAACGGCGTTTTCACGGAAGCTGACGACTCACGTAAAAGCGGGTGGGTGCGCGTCTAAGCTGAGTCCAAAGCTGCTCGATCGGGTACTAGGCTCGCTGCCGAAGATAGCGAATCCGGATGTGCTGGTGGGCTTCGACACAGCGGACGACGCGGGCGTCTTTCGCATCTCCGACGAACTCGCGCTGGTACAGACTGTGGACTTCTTCACGCCGGTAGTGGACGATCCGTACACGTTTGGAGCGATCGCGGCGGCCAATGCGCTGAGCGATGTTTACGCGATGGGAGGGCGACCGATCTCCGCGCTCTCGATTGTTGCGTTCCCGGGAACGGGCGATATGGACGTGTTGGGCGAGATCCTGCGGGGCGGTCTGGACAAGATGATGGAAGCGGAGTGCGCGTTGATGGGCGGCCATTCGGTGAACGATCCGGAGATCAAGTTCGGGTATGCGGTTACGGGCGTTATTCACCCGGACCGGATCAAAGGGAACCGCGATGCCAAAGAGGGCGATGCGGTGGTCTTCACCAAGGCGCTGGGCACGGGTGTGATCGGCACTGCCCTGAAAAAGGGGATCGCGAGTGAGCCGAGTGTGGAAGCGGCGGCGAAATCCATGCTGACGCTGAACCGCGCGGCTTGCGAGGCGATGCTCAAATTTGAAGTTCACGGGTGTACCGATGTGACGGGCTTCGGCATGATTGCGCATGCGAGAGAGATGGCGGTAGCGAGCGGGGTGACGATTGAGATCGAAGCCGCGCGCGTGCCCTTGCTGCCGGGCGCCCTGGAGGCCTGGGATGCGGGTGCGATCCCCCAGGGTTTGCGGAACAATCAGGATTTTGCGAGTTGCGCGGCGCAGGTGACAGGCACGGTGGACCCGCGCGTCGAGGGCTTGCTTTACGATCCGCAAACGTCGGGCGGTTTGTTGATTACTCTTTCCTCGGCAGATGCAGACGCGCTGGTTCGCGCGTTCCCGGCGGCGGTTCGGATTGGCTGGGTACTGCCACGGGGCGAGAAGCCGATCCAAATTATATGAAGCAGTCAAACAACATCGATCCGTTGATTGTTGCCCTCGATGTGGATTCCAGAGCGGAAGCCGATGCGCTGGTGTCGGCGCTGGGCGACAGCGCGGGGTTCTACAAAGTGGGCATGGAACTGTACGCGGTCTGCGGTATGGATTACGTTCGCAGTCTGGTGGACCGGGGGAAGAAGGTTTTCCTCGACATGAAGTACTACGACATCGGGGAGACGGTGCGTCGGGCGGTGGCTGTGGCGGCAAAATCCGGAGCGACATTTCTGACGGTACATGCGGTGGGCCAGGTGATGCGGGCAGCGGTGGAAGGCAGGGGCGACTCTGAACTGAAGCTGCTCGCGGTCACCGTGCTGACCAGTCTCGACCAGAAGGATCTGGAGGAGATGGGGCATACGGGAACGATCAGCGAACTGGTGGCGCGACGGGTGTTGCAGGCGCAGGCAGCGGGGATCGATGGCCTGGTCGCGTCGCCGCTGGAGGCGGCTGCGATTCGCGGGCTGGCTGGTCCGGAGATGATCCTTGTGACGCCTGGCGTTCGTTCGGCGGGTGCGGCGAAGGGCGATCAGAAACGGGTGGCGACGCCGGCGGAAGCGTTGTGCGATGGTGCCGATTATCTGGTGATTGGCCGCCAGGTGACGCGCGCGGCGGATCCTGCGGCGGCCATGGCCCAGATTCGCGCCGAGATCGCGTAGGCACTGTGGAATACATCGAAACTTTCCTGGCGAATTACGGCTACATCGCCATTTTCACCCTGCTGATGCTGGGCATTGTGGGGCCGTTCATTCCGGACGACACCATTTTGGTGCTGTCCGGCTTCGCGGCTCACGCGGGGAAGTTGGACCTCGTGACGACGATCGCCGTGGCTTACGCGGGCAGTTTGTGCGGGATCAGCCTGAGCTATGCGCTGGGGCGGGCTGGTGGCCTGCGATTGATCGAGAACTGGCCCTTTGCGCAACGTTCGGTCAGTCGGCATTTGCCAACGGTGGAGCGATGGTTCGGCAAGTACGGCAAGTGGACTTTGTTCTTCGGTTACTTCGTGGCGGGCGTGCGGCATTTCACTGCGTTGACTGCAGGTATGAGCCGCGTAAACTACCGCACGTTTGCGCTGTACGCCTATCCGGGGGGCCTGTTGTGGGTGATTTCGTTCATCCTGGTGGGCTATTTTGTTGGGGATCGGTGGGAGTACCTGAAGCACAAGTTCGAACTCGGCGCTCAGGTGGGTTTAATCGTGCTGCTGTTGGCCGGTTTTGTTGGGTGGCTTTGGAATCGGAGCCGGAAGGCTAGGGCCTGCTGCGAGTAGCGGTACCTGCGCCGTGTGAGTTGCGGTACGGTCTACAGCAAACGCGATAGAATGACTTAGCTGCTTCGATGGTTTCTTCAGGCAAAATCACGATTCTTCTGGCCGACGAGGACGCCCTGCGTCGAGACGGCTTATCGGCTGTGTTGTCGGCCAATGAAAACTTCGAAGTTGTATCCGCGGTTCCTGACGGCGAAGCGGCAATGAGGCAGATGCGTGACATCCGCCCCGACGTCGCAATTATAGAGCTGAATCTGCCGAAAATTCACGGCATCGAACTGGTCCGCCGTGTTCGTTCCGAGTCTCTGCCCACGAAACTTGTCATCATGGCGAGCACGAACGACGATGACATCGTACGCGAAGTCGTTCGCGCGGGCGCAGATGGCTATCTTTTAAAGAACGGGCCGTCGCGGCACCTGATCGATGCCATCCTCTATGTTCGGGACGGTGGGCAGTACTTTTCGCCGCAACTCCAGCGCGACGGTCGGGATCGGCACTTGCTGGAAGAGCCCCGGCGGGCCGTACAACCAGCTGCTGCTGATGAACCTAAAAGTGAGGTCCGGTCTGAGTTTCAGTCTCCTGAAGGAGAATCCAGGCCACGTCGGCGGCACGATCCCGCAGCCCTTCGGCAACGGCTTCGGGACGAGGTAGTGTCGCCGGGTCTCAATGAGCGAGATTACGAGATCATGTCGATGATGGCGGATGGGATCCGTCCCATCCTCGACAGGCTGGAGGAGATCGACTCTCGGGTATCGCTGATGGAGTCCGGCGACGAGCAACTTCCGGCAGCTCCGCGTGCCTGGCTCAGCACCGAACTCACTCGCACTTATAGTGGGGGGCGGCGTGGCAGTGAGAGCGCCGTGGTCAGCAGAACAGTTGCCGATATGGAAGCACGGCTGCCGCAGCTGATCGAACAGGCAGTAACAGAGCGTTTCAACCAGATGGCCGGGCGGCTGCAGAAGGATATCGAGGAGACGCACGTGCGGACTCTGGAATCCTTCGTCAAAAATATCCAAGTCAAGCTTGTCCGGAGAGTGACCGCGCTCGAGGGCGACATGACACGGCAGGCAGAAGCCATGCACCAGCTGCGCGACTACTCACAGCGGACGGAGGAGAATCTAAGCCGCCTGATCAGCGGTGTCGACAAACTTGCCAACGATCTACCGGGCCGACTGACGGCTTCGGGCAGGGCTGAGTCCCATCCTGGAACTGCAATGCCGGGCGAAATCCTGCCAGCTCCGGCTTTCGGCAAGCCAGCCAGGAGGAGCCCCCTTGCCAATGCCATCAAGGCACCTGCGATAAAGCTTGCGATCTTGAGCGCGGGGGCGCTCCTTGTCCTCGGAATGGTTGGCTGGGGCGTCTACAGGAGCTTTGCGGAGGATAGTTCCCCTGTTACGGTCGTTGACAGCGTTGCACCGAACCAAAAGAAAGTCGTGCTGCCGGGGATGGCGGACACGACCAGCCGCCTGAAAGCTGCCGTGGAGGCTGTGGACCGAAAAGATTTCTCGGTGGCCGAGGATGCGTTTCGATCGGTGCTCCAGGCCGAACCGCAGAATGCGGATGCGATCAAGGGCCTTGCCAGCGTCCTTTTCCGGCAGGATAAGACGGATGAAGCAGCCGCGATTCTCGATAAAATGCCGAAGGACTGAGGTTTGGCGGTCCATTTGGACTGGATTTGACTTTCGGCTGCTTTGAGATGATACTAAAGGTTTGCCCCTCCTTGTGCGGATGTGGCGGAATTGGCAGACGCGCTAGATTCAGGTTCTAGTGGCTTAACGGTCGTGAAGGTTCAAGTCCTTTCATCCGCACCAAAAACTAAACAAAGGGTTTAGGGGAACTCGGACAGCGTTTCCTCCTGAGTTCCTGTCGTGAGATTATAGCCGTTTTATAGCGTGATGTGCACTCCGCTGACCTTGGGCAGCCCTGGTCCAACTCGAATTCCACCCACCCCATACCCGCTACTTCGGACGTGATCTGGAGACCTCGTGTACTTGACCCGCCCTTCAACAACGTGTCTGTACAGGCGAACCCTGCCTCGCCGCATCTCCGCAAGTTGATGGGCGCAGGACCAAGCATTCGTTTCACCATGGCTGTGAACGGGATGGCAGCGCCAATAGCGGTCAATCCTTTGCCGATTTCAGGGGCGGCTCCAATGAGGTCGTTTGGGTCCAATAGTTTCCTATGGCTCTCTCACAGCAAGCAGTGAACAAAGAGTGCATAGCAGACGGACGGCATCGTCACGTGTCCACTGCTCCGCAACTGTATGTGCGGAAGGGTGAGCAAGCTGCATCAGATTCCAGCGAATTGCGTCGGCTCGCTGACGTTTTGTCTTGTTCCGATGGTCAGCGAGCTTGAGACCCTGATCCTCCTCCTCGATCCTGCGCCATGCTTCAAGAGCCAGCCGCACGCTGGTCGCCGTGCCTTGCCCAGCCTGTGGTTCCGCCAGAATCGAAACTGCGTGTTGCATCACCAAGCGCCTTCCAAACTGGCTCCCACAGTGTTGGAGGATCAGAGGGGTACGGAATCTCGATCATCACAGAATCTCTGAACTTGAGTTGCCTAACCTTGGCGTGAGGCAATCGGCTGAGCGACACGTTTCCTGATTCCTACATCATGTCCATATCAAGCCGCATTTACTTCAGCAGGGGGATCGTACCCGACTCGTTTCCGTGGCTCCGAGGAAGGCCATATCCCCGGTTGCGAGCACTTGCCGTGTTGACTCCCAAGTGCCTGACGCACAATGGTCGTGCGGCTCGGAAGCGACAGGGTGTGGCAGAATGCGAAGCCTTGACAATCACCAGAACCGTACTCTTAGAAGCGATGCCCGAGAGCCTGACCAGTGGCTCCCAGCTACGGCTGGTAAACTTCTCTGTTTCGTCACGCACGTAGTGCCGTTCATAATGTATCCGTGGACCTCCGTGAATACTTCCAGGAAGACAATCAGCTTCGGGCGCTGGGTGCGTTCTCTTCCTTTGCCAAGTCCGCCGAGTGGCCTGTTCACGAGAGGCTTGAAATGTACGAGGCGTTCGCTTTTCTTCCGATGGAATCCAGCGACGGAGAGGCACGATTCCAAGATCATGTTTACGACGTGCTCAATTCGTACTGGCAGGTCTTTCGAGGGCAGCGTATCAGCGAATGCTGGACAGCGCAGAGGACCTTCGACATCGTAAGGCGGGAGTTCGCAGACTTTGCCTGGCATCGTCCTGTCACATTGGCGAACCTGAGCGCCGATCAGCGGCAGATTCTGGTCTCGCAACTCTCATCGCTCGGCACGATCAAGCCCAATCAAGGCTTTCCGATCATGACGGCTTCCAAGTTCCTGCACTTTTTCAATCCTGCGCTCTTTCCGATCTACGACGAAGCAATCGTCTGGAAAGCCGTTCTTGAGAAGCGCTTCAATAGCGAGTTCCGGCAGTTTCACGTCGAACATTCCCTCCGCTACGAGACAGGTTCGACGGTGAACTGGCTCGGCAATTACATTGCATACGCCAACTGGATGGTCTCGTCGGCAGCACATCCGAATTTCATGCAGACCTTTGCGGACTGGTTGGTTACGCAGCCTCAATGTCAAGCGATAGACCGGAACGCCGTTGCTCCACGACTTTTTGCAATGGCCTTTGAGTATACGATGATCGGCGCAGCTTTTGTCGAGCGCTGAGTTGCCTCAAACTCTGGTCTGGACCTCCCAACATGTCCGCCGCCCCATGGCAGTGTATCGAACCATATCGGCGTGGGCGACAAGCGAGTTCGGAGGCGCCTCTCTAGTGACGCCAAGCGCAATTCTACTGTCGGCCTCATCTACCAATCACTCACCCCAAATCACATCGTCCTTCGTGTGTCCTCGCTCGGACACTCTCTCACGAGTGCATTGAAGCCTTGAAAGCCGTGGTGCGACTGCAAGAAGAACAGCTACGTCGCACGCTGGAGGGCAACGTCGATAAGGAGAGTACAAAGCTTAAGCTGGACCGAGCAATCCACCTGAAAGACGAGGCGAAGAGTGCCTATTTCACCCACATCAGTACTCACCGCTGCGGAATCGCAAGGGAGAATACCAACGACACCACGACGTTCATTAAGACGCACGAATGAACGATGCATCGGCGGCACCGACTCTAGTGGACATCCGTGTTGCACGGCGGGTGGTCTGCTTGACCGCTAAGACTGTACACTTCATCAACGAACCCTAGTCTTTACGTGTATCGGCTACCATCCGATGCTCTTTCGTAACTCTGATCGTCGCTTGAGTGGCACAGAACGTGTACAGTCTCGCCAAAAGACTAGGGGTATCCAATTGTCACCGGAAGAAGAAGCAATCCGTTGCAATGCTGCCAGTGAGTTGCTGGAACGTTTTGAAACAGCGGCTCGGAACTTGATGGCTTTACACGAGCGGCGTTTTCGGGCCGTCTTAGAGGGCGGCAGCGATCTTGGTGCGCTCGACCTTGACATCATCGAAGCTACCGAGGCAGCACGCAGAGCCGAAGCGGACTACCGACGCCACGACACCGCCAGACTTGCGAAAGAATGGCAAATGCGTCGTACGGCTTGAGCAGCAACTGGCGTGATACACCCTTGATGTACTCCATCGCTTGCGCAACAGAGCTACGGAAGGGTCTTCGTGCCCTTGATCCAGAACCGATGCCACGAGCTAGTCGTGAAAATCCGTTGGTCGGTCATCGTTCGTCTGTTCTTCAGCGTTGATGGGGACCTCAGAGCCGACCCCGCCAAGCCGAGTCATGGTTGAGATCATACTGTTGATTTGGATCGGAGAGTGGTGCAACTCTCTCAGTTCTCTCTTCAGATCGGCGGCGGTCACGAATCGTTTGGGTTCCGGGAACCCGCAGGAAACGCCAAACCCGATACGGCGCAGCGAGTAGCCTTTGCATCCCGAGTGACAGCATAGTATTTGTGCGTCATAGAACAATCATAACCAATCGGGTAGATACCCTCCCGTTCTCCACGACGGGTTCTCTACGGCACTCACGAAGCCCCTTAGATACCCAGACAAACTGACCTGGTGGTAATGTGACCGCTGGTATTGGCCGCATAGATGACGGAAGTTGTGAGACGGCTGCTGGTCACGCCGTTTCGAGTGATTGCCGGATAGTATCCTAGAAAACGCAGTGGCGGTTGAGCATTCGCAAGTGCTCCCGGTGGACGGCAGCATTTGAGGGAATGCTGCCGTCCTGTGTCCTTCTGTTTGCCTGCCGACCTGAGCGTGATGGTATTCGGCGATACAAATGCTGGTAACCCAAACCTTTTCGATAAAGATCAGTGAGACCGTCAATGGAAAATTGCACATGCTTGCTGCGGGGACGTGGACACCGCCAGCCGTGCCACAACTGCACGGCCACTACATCCCGAGGCAAGTACTCGATGACCTCTCTGACATCGAGATCGGCCCAAGTACTGATGGTGGATCGGCAACGATAGAACATCAGGGCCATTCCTACGTCGTTTCGTACGAACTCAGCACGCCTGTTAGATGACCCAAACAAACTGACCGAGTGGTAATCTAACGGCTGCTATTACGTCCGTGGACAGGCACGACGAGCCAGTCCTGACCATCCGCAAGGAACCCATGTTGTATGGGAGCAAGACTCAAAGGAAATCGGATTTTGGTGTCGCACAATTTTGGCCAGATTTACGGGATGGCACGTTAGCTCAGATCTCAGGGGGTACAGAACCGGAATGCACTGTGTCGGCAAGCCTTTCAGTGCAAGACCTGATGGATCATCTCGATCTCCCCTTCTCTGCCCGGGGCAAATCCTGTGGGTCGCCGCCAATTGATGGGCAGAGTCGGGTCCGCTAACGGCACGACCGTAGCCTTAGTGAAAGGACCCATCAGTCATTCGGAAGGGCAGGCCTTCCACCACCGGACATGCATCGAGGTCACGCAGCCTCAGCTTGCTTTTTTTCCAAACGGAGCAGTTCTCCGATGCTTCGCAAACAAGGACGTAGCTGCCAAGCGTCAGAATGACCCGTGGCCGCTGGACTTCGATCTGGTGGCGCAGAAAAGTGACGCAGCCTGACCTGAACGGCTGATCGTTTCGTTCTTTGTGCCCGAAAACGTAGTCGCCAGCCGAGAGGCCCATGAAAGCATTGGTGAAGAAGCACTCCTGGAGGTCAGCACCAGCCGCCCACAAGAGTCTGACCAGCGGACCCCACGTACCGCTGGTCTGGCGCTCTTTTCCACGTCGCACTGACTTGCCGAAACCCGTCTCAGAGTCGAAGCTTTGCCCGAGAGTCATAATGCCGCCGAACGGGAATCCTGCACTGGCCGGGTCAGGCCCTTGGAGCCAAAGGCCGGAACCGCCCGGAAAGAACGCTGTGCCGCCAATCCTTGTAGTGGGGATCGGCAGCACACCCATCGGATACAGATCCAGCGGGATCATTTCGTGCATCGTCTCAATCAGGCGGTGCGGCACATCGAGCATGGACGGTGACATGACTGGCTTTCGCTCCTCGTTTACGTAATAATCTGGACAGTCGCTTGTCGGAAGACTTCATCGCCAAAGCCGCCAAACGGCACGCCGATCAATACGAGGCGCTTCGGCGTGGTGTTTCGGTAAGCACCCTCGAACAGATGGGTCCTCGGAACACGCCAGCGGAACTACAGAGACGCCTACGAGTGTTCCGGCAAGCCGCTCTTCTGCTGCTCGTCGTCGCAGGTGCCTTCTTCTCGACTTCTTACGAGTTGCTTCAGTAATCTGCGTCAGCGTTGCCGCTTTTCATCGCACCTGTATTCCGTTTTCGGATTGCCGGGTGAATCGCCGTCTCTTGCAGGCATTTTACCCGCCTTCTCGTCCTACAGGAAACGGAGTTCGGGTGTGATTCTGGACCGAGCGAGTACATCAGAACGGCACGTCCTCATTCAAGATCGTCTCGGCGATGGGTGCTTCGGCAAACGCCTTCAGAGATCCGAGAAGCGCATCTCTCCA
>JAOAPO010000100.1 GCA_025462945.1 Bryobacterales bacterium | reverse complement strand
GGATGAAGGGCGGCTCGGCGGTGAACGTCCGGGCTCAAATCGAAGTAAACTTCAGATTGCTGTAAGGCTTTGTGCTCTCGCTTCCTTTACGGTCGCGGCGCAGAAACAATCGCTGTCCCTGCGGTGTCCAGGTACTTCAGCTTCGTCATTTGACTGAGCACGCTTTCAGCGTCGTGGTCCAGCTTCTTGCAGTCTTGCAGGATTAGCCGTTCCAGCGCTGGCATGGTGGCGAGTTTACGGAGTCCGCTGGCGGTAATCGCGGTGCCGCTGACGTTCAATTCCCTGAGTGCCGTGACGCTGGCGATCGCCTCAATCCCCTGCTCTCCCACGGTTAGTGACCACAGGCCGGAGTCCGTGCGTTGCGAGCCCCCGATGTTGAGGTATGTCAGGCGCGGCATTTGGCGGAGGAACTGGAGACCGGTGTCGGTCAGCTTGTTGCCTCCCATGGAAAGTTCACGCAGGGTCGGCATCGCTGTAAGGTGGTCCAGACCGGCATCCGTGATTTGGGCGAAGCCGATGTCGAGGGCTTCCAGCGTCGTGATGCCGGCGATCGTTTCGAGCGTGTTATCGGTGATTTTCGTACCTCGCAGATTCAGGCGCTTCAGCTTTTTCCAGTTGCGCAGCGCCGAGGTGCCTTCGTCAGAGATCAATTCGGCGAAGGCCAGGTTCAACTCTGTAATCTGAGGCGCTGATTTGAGAGCGCGCAAGCCTTTGTCGGAGATCCGGGTGCCGGAGAGATCGAGCACCGTCAGGTTCGGCATCTTCGCGAGCAGCGGCATGTCGGAGTCGGTGACCCAACTGTTTCGAAGATCGACGGCGGTGGTGGTCCGGGTGCCGCCGGCTTCCGCGATCCAGGCCGTTGGGTCCGCGGCGAGGAGGAGGAAAAGGGCGGGGATCATGTGCGCCTCCGGTTGGGACGCGTCGCGTCGTCTTCCCACTCGATGGCGCAGTCGGGGAGCGCGGCTTTCAGCTTGTCGAGACCGGACTTCGTGATCATCGTGTGATACAGATTCAGGCGACGGAGCTTCTTCATGGCGGTGAGGACGGGTATGCAATCGTCGCCAAGGTTGGCGGAGTCGAGCGAGAGGTCTTCGAGATTGGTGAGGTCTTTGAGAAGCTCGAAGCCCTTGGCGTCCGTCTGGGTGTAGTCGAGGTTGAGAACCCGGAGGCTGCGCATGGCTGCGATGGCGGCAAGCGTGTCGGCTCCGGCTCTGGTTCTTACGAGCGTTAGCTTCTCCAGATTCGCGAGCGATTTCAGCGGTTCGAATCCCTTCTCGGTAAAGCGACCGTAGTTCATCTCCAGCTCACGGAGGGGCGTCAGCTTCGCGAGCGCCGGGATGCCTTTGTCCGTCACGTCGACGCTGTTCAGGTTGAGACTCTTGAGGGCCGGCAATTCGCTGAGTTGTGCGAGACCGGCGTCGGTGACTTCGGAACCGGCGATGGACAGCCTCTCGAGAGTGCGGATTGCCGCGATGCGGCGGAGCCCGGCGTCCGTCACGGGCGAGCCTGTGGTGTCGAGATCGGTAAGAGCTTTAGCGGCCAGGGTCTCACCGGTGATCTGGGTGTTGCGCAGGCGGAGCTTCGTGACACTGGTCAGCTTTGCTGCGCCGGTGTCGGAGACAGCGGTCCCGCTGAGGTCGAGGTCACGAAGTGTGGTGATTCGGGCGAGGGTGGCTGCGCCGAGATCGCCGATCTCAGTAGCCTGCAGGTTGAGACTTTCGAGTGCGGTGAGTTGGGCGAGGGGCTCCAGTTGCGCGTCGCTAATGGGGGCAGAGGCGAGGTTGACCGCACGGATTTTCCCGTCGCGGAGTTCGGCGCGGCCGCCCAGTTTCGTGACCCACGCGGCGATCGCGGCGTCGGAGTTGCCAGTGGGCTGGGCTGCTCCGGCTTTCGAGACCGTGGTCGGTGTTCCGGCGAAATCGATGTCGCAGGTCGCGAGAGCTTTGCGGAGGGCGTCGACTCCCGTGGCGGTGACTCGGGAGTAGCGGAGGTCCAGACTGGCGAGTTCCTTCAGCGCCTTCAGTTGGTCAAGACCAGCGTTCGTGATTCGGCTGCGATACAGGTTCAGTTCGCGCAGGTGGGGCATGGTGGCGAAGATCGCGGCGCTCGTGTCAGTGAGCGGGGCTCCAAGCAGGGTCAGTTTTCGCATGGATTTGAGGTTCCGGAGAGCCTCGATTCCGGCGTCCGTGACCGGAGCGCCGTAGAGGTCGAGTTCTTCGAGTTGGGTGAGGTTCGCGATGCTCTTCAGTCCTTCATCGGTGACCAGTGTGTCTCTGAGGTAGAGGCGGCGGAGGTCCTTCATGCCAGTGAGGCTTTTCATGCCTTCGTCTCCGAAGGCGGCGTAGCTGAGATCGAGCGAGCGGAGGTTGGTGAACGGCGCCAAACCCATTTTCGAGACGCGGCATTGGGCGCAGCGGAGTTCTTTCAGTTGGGTGAGGCTGGCGATCTGTTCGAAGGCTACGTCAGTGACGTTGAAGTAGGGGAGGAAGTGGAGGGAGAACACCAGCCGTTCGAGATTCGTGAGGCTGGCAAGGTTTTTGAAGGAGGCGTTTTCGTCGATCTTGCTGCCTGCGCCTGGGGTCCAGCTGGGGCCGGGCAGGTAGAGTTCTTTGAGGCTCTTAAGATCTGCGAGGTGCTCCATGTCTTTGGGCTGGAGCGTGGTCCCGATCAGGTCGACTCCGGTGATTTGGAGTTCGCCTGGGGGAAGTTGTGAGATGGCAGAAACGGGTGTTCGGGAGGTCGAGAGGATGACTCGGCCTCCCTGGCGCAGGACCCACTCCGCCGTCTGGCGCTCGGTTGCGGCCAGGGTTAGCGGGACGAGGAGAACGGCTAGTGTGAGTTTTGCGTTCATGCTTTAGTGGGAGTGTCTGGGCACTGTCTTTCTTAGCTCCCTATAGCCTACAGCGAAATCGAGGCAGGCTCCGGTTTCTAATTGGCCGACGTGCGCCCGGAAGAGTTGCTGCCACGGGCTGTCGTTGTGGAGCTTTTCGGGTGCCAGCGCGGCGCGCCGTGTCGCGATCTCTTCGTCGCTGACCAGAAGATTGACCTTGCGGTTCGCTAAATCAACCTTCACCCTGTCTCCGGTCTCCAGAATCGCCAGGTTGCCGCCCGCGGCGGATTCGGGCGAGGCGTGCAGGATCGACGGGCTGTCAGAGGTTCCGGACTGGCGGCCGTCACCCATACACGGCAGCATCCGGAAGCCCTTGCGGACGAGCGCCCCGGGGGGGGCCATGTTGACCACTTCAGCGGAGCCAGGATACCCGATCGTGCCAGTACCTCGGATGACGAGCATACACGTTTCGTCGATATTGAGCGACGGATCTTCAATCCGCCTGCGGTAATCTTCAGGGCCGTCGAAGACGATGACGCGGGCCGTAAAGCAGTTCTCCTCGCCAGGTGTGGACAGGAAGCGACTGCGGAAATCGGGACTGATCACCGACATCTTCACGATGGCTGAATCGAACAGATTCCCGCGCAGCACCAGGAAGCCGGCCTTCTCCATCACGGGCGTGGCGAACTTGTGGATGATGTCCTCATCGCGCGTGGACCAGCCGGCGTAGTTCTCGCCGATGGTCTTACCGGAAACGGTGAGGGCTTCGAGGTTCAGCTTGCCTGCCTGCAGGAGTTCGCCCATGATCGCGGGGACGCCTCCGGCGCGATGGAAGCCTTCGCCCAGGTGCTTTCCGGCGGGCTGCACGTTGGCGAGCAACGGAATATCGCCGCCCACGTCTTCGAAATCCTGAATGTCGAGTTCGACGCCCATATGGCGGGCAATGGCAATCATGTGCGGCGCGCAGTTGGTGGAGCCACCGATGGCGGAGTTGGCCACAATCGCATTCTCGAAAGCAGCGCGGGTGAGGACCTTCGAAGGCGTCAGGTCTTCCTTTACCATCTCGACAATGCGGCGTCCTGTCTCGTAGGCCATGCGACCGCGCTCACCGTAAGGTGCGGGAATCGCGGCGCAGCCGGGCAGCGACATACCGAGAGCTTCCGCAAGTGAGTTCATCGAAAGCGCTGTCCCCATGGTGTTGCAGTGGCCGGGGCTCGGGGCCGAAGCGAGCGTGATGTCGATCAGTTGTGAATCGTTGATCTCGCCCGCTGCGAGCTGGCGCCGCGCTTCCCAAAGCGCCATGCCGGACCCGGCCAGCTTGCCGTTGAAGTAGCTGTCGATCATGGGTCCGCCAGAAAGCACGATGGCGGGCATGTTGACGGTAGCGGCGGCCATTAAGGCAGCGGGAGTGGTCTTGTCGCAGGCCGTGGTGAGGACGACGCCATCAAAAGGATAGCCCACCAGAATCTCGACGAGACCGAGGTAGGCGAGATTGCGATCAAGGGCCGCCGTGGGCCGGCGGCAGCTTTCCTGGATGGGGTGCATCGGGAACTCGAACGGAATGCCGCCTGCGTCTCGAATGCCGTCTTTCACTCGCTCAGCGAGCGCAAGATGAATGCGATTGCAGGGCGTCAGTTCACTGCCCGATTGCGCGATACCGATCATCGGCTTACCGGACTGGAGTTCCCCTCGGGTGAGGCCCCAGGTCGGGTAGCGTTCAAGGTAGACGGCGGTCTCGCCTGGCTCGGCCGGATCGTTGAACCAGATTTCACTGCGGCGGTTGAATTTCGAATCGTTTTCCAACTTCCCAATTTACTCCCTGGGCTGCTGAATTCTGCGAGACTGTAGAGAGCTTATGATGCGATTCCCTGTCCTGATGTGGTTCATTGCGGTTTCGGCGGCCGCGCAGACGGTGACCTTCACCGAACACATCGCGCCCATCATCTATAACAACTGCACGAAATGCCATCGCACCGGTCAGGTGGCGCCGTTCACGCTGGCCAGTTATGCGGACGTGAAGCAAAGGGCGCTGACGATTGCGTCCGTAACTCGGTCGGGGTTCATGCCGCCATGGAAGGCTGAGCCGACCTGGGCTGCATTTCGGGATGAGCGGCGGCTGACGTCTGAGCAGATCGCGTTGATTCAACAGTGGGTGGCTACCGGGATGCCGCAAGGCGACCCGGCGAAAGAACCTGCGCTGCCGAACTTCCCCGACGGCTGGCAGTTGGGGGCGCCAGACCTCGTCCTCGAGATGCCGAAGGCGTATTCAGTAGCTGCTGACGGTCCGGATATCTATCAGAACTTCGTAGTGCAGACCGGGCTCACCGAGGAGAAGTACATTCGTGCGGTTGAGATCCGGTCGACCGCGCGGGCAGCCCTGCATCACGTTCTCTTCTTTACCGACACAACCGGCGGCGCACGAAAAAAGGAAGCTGCGGAGATGGCAGCTACCGGGCAGCCTGGCTTCTCTGGCTTCGGCAGCGTTCTGACCCTGTACTTAAGCGACATCGGAAACCCGCTAACACTTGCTGCTGCACTCGCAGGCGGAATGGGCGGGTGGGTTCCCGGTGCCACCCCGGAGTTTCTACCCGAGGGTCTAGCGTACGTCCTACCCAAAGGTGCCGATCTGATTTTGCAGACGCACTTCCACCCGGATGGTAAGGTCGAGTCGGAAAAGACCGTCGTGGCACTCTACTTCACAACCAGGCCATTGCGTGAGATCACGCAGGTGCAGGCTCCGGGGTACTTCGGCGTGCTGGCCAACATTGATATTCCGGCGGGGAAGAGCGATTACAAGGTACGCGGGTCGTACACCCTCCCGGTAGACGTGGAAGCGTTCAGTGTTTCGGCTCATGCGCATTATCTCGCCCGGGGGGCGCGAATGACCGCGACTTTGCCCAGTGGAGAAGTACGCGTTCTTTTCTGGATCAAGGACTGGGATTTCAACTGGCAGGACACGTACTTCTTCAACGACCTCCAGACATTGCCGAAGGGTACTCGCATCGACGGCGAACTGACCTACGACAACTCCGCGAATAATTTTCGAAATCCGTTCAGCCCGCCGCGGCGAGTCAAGTGGGGCGAAAACTCTACTGCTGAAATGGGGAGTCTCATACTCAACGTCGTACCGAAGCAAGCGACCGACACCTCAACGTTGCGTGCCAGTATTCTGAAATATACGCTGGCGCTGGCTGCGGAAGTGGGCAACAAACCCTTTTTTATCTCGGATGGTGTGGTGGACGGAGCCAGCGCCCTGGCTGCCCCGGTTGTCCCTGGCAAGGTGACGGTGCTCTACGGTGAACGCCTGGGTACCGGCAGCCTTACACCGGGATTCATCGACAATGGCAAACTGGGGACGAACGTGAATGGGACGGAAGTCCTGTTCGACGGTAAGCCCGCGCCCATTCTCTACACTTCCGAGGGGCAGGTGGCCGTCATGGCGCCGTACGCACTGGACGGCAAAGCAGGAACGCAGGTGGTGGTGAAAAATGGCGCGGCGGTCTCCGATCCGATCGCATTACCGGTGGCTGCTGTCGGCCCCTCGATTTTCTCGATGGACACTTCCGGTGTGGGACAGGGCGTGATTCTCAATTCCGACCTTTCGGTGAATTCCAGTTCGAAGCCGGCGGATAAGGGCTCCATGATCGTTATTTATGCGACTGGCGAAGGCCAGACCCAGCCGGACGGCATAGATGGGCAGCTGGCGAATGGCCCTGCCTGTGCGAAACCGGTTGGGAGCGTCACGGTGAAAATCGGGGGCGTCTCCGTGGCACCCGATTACGCGGGGGCAGCGCCGACGCTGGTAGGCGGCGTGATGCAGATCAACGTTCGCGTGCCTTCGAACGTTCCCTCGGGCGATGTTCCCGTCGAAGTGCAGGTGGGAGCGGCGAAGAGTCAGGCTGGCATTACGGTGGCGGTGAGGTAAGAACCGCCACGGGCCGCGTGATTACAGTGACGGCCTGTGGAAGTCGTTATCCGGTACGAAGCCGAGGTGACAAGCCGATGCACAATGTTTCAGCTCCGCCGCGTCGAGAACGTCGGTCCAGTACCATACGACCTTGATTCCCGATATCGATACTACTAAAGTATACGTTTGGAACAACGTCGCACACAACGGTACAAGCTTGAGCTTCCGCTGCAGATCCTGCAGGTTGGGGAGCAGAAGGTCAGCCGGTCCGAGCAGACGCGCGACATCTGTTCTGGTGGGGTGAGTTTCCTGAGCGGTGACCGCGTCGACGTTGGCGGACGAATTGAGTACGTGGTCACGCTGACCGGAAACACGCCGCCCGTTCGCATCCGCTGCCTGGGCAAGGTGCTTCGAATTCAGAAACCGGATGATTCCGAGAAATACGAAGTAGCTGTCACCATGGAACGCTACCAGTTTGTCCGACCAGGCGAACTGGATACTGCGCGCGTGGCGTAGATCTTCGGAGCACATCTCCAGCTCCGTACCCCGTATTACCTTTTTCTATCCCCGGCATTCACACAACTGATTTCGTTTTTCGGCACCTTCGCGAAATAATGGGCTTTCCCGTAAACGAAAAACCCTATGCACCTCAACTTCGCCATGCTGCTACAGACAGCTACAGACTTAAGTGCGCGGCTAACAGCCGTGGAGGCTGCGGCTAAAAGCGCGCAGTCGGCGGGCGACAATGCCTGGATGCTGGTGAGCGCTGCTCTTGTGCTCATGATGACCGGCCCCGGACTGGCGCTCTTCTACGGCGGCCTTGTCCGGCGAAAGAACGTGCTCAGCACCATGATGCACAGCTTCTTCATGATGGCGCTGGTGACTGTAATCTGGGCGCTGGTGGGCTACAGTCTGGTATTCGCGGAAGGTTCTCCCTTCATCGGCGGATTGAAGTACATGTTCCTCAATGGCGTCGGAAAGGAGCCGAACACGGACTATGCGGCGACGATCCCGCAGGGGACCTTCATGGT
>JAOAPO010000055.1 GCA_025462945.1 Bryobacterales bacterium | reverse complement strand
GAGGGGGTGCCGTCCCCGATGGCGCTGTCTTTGCCGCCGATCACTCCTGCAATGGCGATCGGGCCGCTGGCGTCGGCGATGACGAGGTTCGCGGGCGAGAGCGTGTAGGTTTCGTCGTTGAGGGCTGTTATGGTCTCGCCGTCGCGGGCCGGGCGGGCAAAGATGGTGTCGCCGACGAGCTTCGCTTTATCGAAGGCGTGGGTGGGCTGGGCGAGCTCGGCTAGGAGGTAGTTGGTCAGATCGACGATGTTGTTCTTCGTGTTCAGACCGGCGGCGGTTAAGCGCGCCTGCAGCCAGAGCGGAGACGGCTGGATGGTGACGTTTTCGAAGACCAGTGCCGAGTAGCGCGGGCAGAGGTGGAAGTCTTCGATTTCGACTTTGAGGCTGTTGCCGATGGGCGGCAGGAGATTCAGGTTCGCGGGATCGCGGAGCGTCTTGCCAGTAATCGCGGCGACTTCGCGAGCCATGCCATGGTGTCCCCAGAGGTCGGGGCGGTGGGTGATGGACTTGTTGTCGATCTCGATGGCGTAGTCGACGGGCGGCAGGGTGACGGTGTCGTCGAGTTCGAGGATGCCGCCGTGTTCTTTGTTGATTTCGAGTTCGTCACCGGCGGCGAGCATGCCGTCGCTTTCGACTCCGGAGACATTTTTGATGCCCAGCGGAACGTAGACGGTGGTGATACCGGCACGGCAGTTTGCGGCTCCGCAGACGACGGTTTTCTGGCCGTATTTGCCGGCGTCGACGATGGCTTTGACGTTCTTCTGGCCTTCGATCTTTTCGACCGAGAGGACTTTGGCTAAGACGGCGCCCTCGAGGAGTGCTCCGACCTTTTCGATGCCGTCGCACTCGGCCGTTTTCATGGTGATGAGGCGTTCGAGAGAGTGCGGGTCTATATCGAGGCCATCGACGAAGCCCCGGATCCAGTTATAGGAGAATTTCATTGGGCGAATTGCTCCGATTTGAACTGATCGAGGAACCGTAAATCGCCGCTTTGGAGCCAGCGGATGTCGTCTATGGCGTAGCGCATCATGACCAGACGGGTGAGGCCGAGGCCGAAGGCGAAACCGTTCCACTGGGTCGGGTCGATGCCGCTTTTACTGAGAACGTGAGGGTTGATGAGGCCGCAGGGGAGGAGTTCGACCCAGCCGCTTTGTTTGCAGACGGGGCAGCCGGGGCCTCCGCAGATCAGGCAGCGGATGTCGAGTTCGAAGCCGGGTTCCACGAAGGGGAAGTAGCCTGGGCGGAGGCGGACAGTTACTTCGCGTTTGAAGATCGCCGAGAGGAGCGTCTTCATGAAGTAGATGAGGTTGCCGACGGAGACGTTTTTGTCGATCATCATGCCTTCCAGCTGGTAGAAGGTGTGTTCGTGGGAGGCGTCTACGGATTCGTTGCGGAAGACCCGGCCTGGGGCGATCATGCGGAGCGGGAGGGGGAGGGATTCCATGCCGCGGACCTGTACGGGTGAGGTATGCGTGCGCAATAAAAAGCGGCCGAGCGGGCCGCCGGCGTCGAGCCAGAAGGTGTCCTGCATGTCTCTGGCGGGGTGGTCGGCGGGGATGTTGAGGGCGTCGAAGTTGTGGTGTTCGGTTTCTACTTCGGGGCCGTCGAGGACGCTGAAGCCGAGGGAGCGGAAGAGGTCTTCGATCTCCCACTGGATCTGGGTGATGGGGTGGAGGGCTCCGGGTTTGACTCCGGGGGCGGGCACGGTTAAGTCCAGCCACTCGGAGTCGAGGCGGGCCGTTAAGGCCTCGCTGGCGAACCTGTCGCGGAGCGATTCGTAGGCGGTTTCGAGCGTCTGCTTCGCCGCGTTGATGAATTTGCCGCGCGCGACCTTTTCATCGGCGGTGAGCTTGCCCATGTCCTTCGAAAGCTGGGCGAGGACTCCCTTGCGACCGAGGACGTCCACACGCACTACTTCCAGATCGGCCGCTGTCCCAGCCGAATTGATGCGCTCTAAGGCGCTGTCGACTAAATCCTGCATGGCTAGGTGGGGAGGTAGACCTGTTGCGCACCGGCTAATTCGAGATCCAGGTGATTGATGTAAAAGAGCAGAATGGCGGGATCGTAGGTGCTCTTAAACTGGTCCCAAATGCGGGCCTGCCAGCCATCGGTGAGGTAGGTTTTAGCTTCGAGGTCCTTCTCGAAGAAGCCTTCCTGGTTGGGAATACCGAGGGTATTGAGCACCGCCTGGATCATGTCCATGTGGGCGATGAGGATAGCCTGGGCGAGGTCCGTGGCGAACTCTTCTTCGTGAGCGCCAAGGCGCTGCAGGAAGCGAGGCACGGCCTTCTTCAGGTTTTCGGTATTGACTTTGGGAAGATGAGTCCGCGTTTTGAAGCGGTCGTATAGCTGGTAGGTCCGAAGTTTACCTATGGAAATACCGCGCACGAGTTGCCGCAAACGCTCTTCTCCGAGCTGCAGAAACACGTCGGAAAGCTGCATAAGGAGCCAGCGTAACACAGTGGGATACAATAAGCTCTTTGGGCGAAAATCAGGCGAAAGCCAGCGAGCCAAAAACAAAACAAAAATCCAATGAGCAATATCGTTATACTCGGCGCACAATGGGGCGACGAAGGCAAGGGAAAGCTTGTCGACCTCCTCGCCGATCGCTTTGATCTGATTGTCCGCTATCAGGGCGGGCATAATGCCGGCCACACGATCCTGATCGGGGATCGTAAATTCGTGCTGCGGCTGGTGCCGAGCGGCATTCTGCATCCGGGCAAGACGGCGGTGATCGGCAATGGGCTGGTGATCGATCCGCTGGCGCTTTGGGAAGAGACGGAGCAGCTGCGGGCGGCCGGGATCGATGTCGATAACCAGCTGAAGATCAGCAACCGCGCGCACGTGATTCTGACGACGCACCGGCTGGTGGAGAAGATTTCCGAGACCCTGCCGGGTCGTGTGGCGATCGGGACGACGCTGCGCGGCATTGGTCCGACGTACGAGGACAAGGCTGGCCGGCGCGGGATTCGGATGGCGGATTTGCTGGACCGCGATTATTTCCCGGGCGCCGTTCGGCAGCTGATTGAAGATCACGTGACGAGGGCTCGGGCGTTCGGCGTGGAAGACAATATCAACGCCGACGAGATCGTTGCGAAGTATTCGGAAGCGGCGGAGAAGCTGCGGCCGCTGGTTTGCGATACGGCTGTGCTGCTGAAGAATGCCATGGATTCGGGCAAGAATCTGCTGTTCGAAGGCGCGCAGGGCACGATGCTGGATCTGGACAACGGGACTTATCCGTTCGTGACCAGTTCGAGCGCCTGTGCGGGTGGCGCGTCGACCGGGACTGGTGTTCCACCGACGAAGCTGGACGCGATTATCGGGATTTCGAAGGCCTATATTACGCGTGTCGGCGGGGGGCCGTTCCCGACTGAAGCCTTGGACGACCAGGGCGATTTGATTCGGAACCGCGGCCATGAGTTCGGGTCGGTTACGGGTCGTCCGCGGCGTTGTGGGTGGTTCGATGTGCCGCTGCTGAAGTATTCGGCGATGCTGAACGGCTTCGAGACGATGGTGGTTACGAAGCTGGACGTGCTGGACGAGCTGGCCGAAATTCCGGTTTGCGTCGGGTACCGGGTTCGCGGAACGGTTTCGACCGAGATGCCGGCTACGGTTCGAGAGCTGGCGTGGGCGGAGCCTGTGTACGAGGTTCTGCCGGGTTGGCAGAGTAAGACCGAAGGCATCAGCGACTGGGATTCGTTGCCGGCGGCTGCGAAGGCGTATGTGCAGTTTCTGGAGAAGTGTACGGGCGTTGAGGCCGGGTGTGTTTCGACGGGGCCGGAGCGTACGCAGACGGTGGTTCGGAGCGGATCGCGGTTCGCGGCGATTACCGGGGCGTAGGGTCGCGTTTCGTAACGTGAGCGGGGTGGCGGAGGCTTTGGTATGAGGAATCCGCATTTTGAAGATTTGTTTGCGGGCCTTTCGCACTCCCCCGGTTTCCGTGGGGTTTTGGGTCGTTTTTTGTCTTCCCGGCCGGGTCCTCCGGTTCGACTCTCCGGTCTGACGCTGGCGGCTAAGGCCGTTTATCTTTCCCTGCTGTATCGCGAGACTCGGCGGCCTTTGGTCGTCGTCACGGACGGCAATAAAGAGGCCGAGACTCTGCAGCCTCTGCTCCGCACGTTCTGTTCTCTCTTTGATGCGGGCGCTGCTCCTCAGCTGTTGCCTGCGTTCGATGCCCTGCCCGGCCAGGGGATGTCCCCACACGCTGACATTCTGGCGACTCGCGCGATGACCCTGGAGCTGATGGCTCGGGGCGAGTGCGGGATCGTGGTGGCTCCGGCGGCGGCGGCTCTGGGCAAGTTCGAAGAGCCCGCGTATTATCGACAACTCAATCTGAAGCTGCGTGTCGGCGAAGAGATTTCGCTCGACGATCTCGCTTTCCATCTGGAGAGCACGGGCTACGAGAAGCGCGATCCGGTGGAGATGCCGGGCGAGTACTCGATCCGCGGCGGCATTCTGGATGTCTTTCCGGCGGACCAGCCGCAGCCGGTCCGCATTGAGTTCTTCGGCGATGAGATCGAGGAGATTCGGCGCTTCGATCCGGAGACGCAGAGGTCGATCCACAAGCTGACCGAGGTTACGCTGCAGCCGCTGACAGAGTTCCAGAGGCCGCCGGAGAGACTGCCGGGCTGGGAACTGATGATGCCCGCGCTGCGGCCGCGTGCGGGGTCGCTGATGGACTTCTGCGAGCGCGGGATTGTGGTCATCGATGAGCCGGAGAAGACCAAGGGCGGCGGGGAGAAGTTCTGGTCGCGGCTGACGGTGGAGAATCCGGAGGCGTTCGCCTTTACGTGGGACGAGTTTCTGGAGCGGGCGCTGCGACAGGATGTGCTCGAGGTCCGGCAGCTGGATGTAGAGGCTTCGGAGGGTCCGGACAGCTTCTATATTCCGACGCGTCCATCGATGGCTTTCCACGGCAATCTGCAGGTGGCCATTAAAGAGGCGAAGACGCTGCTGGAGGCGGGTTCGCGACTGGCGTTTTTCGCGCCGGCGACGGGCGAGATCGAGCGGCTGGCGGATGTCTTCAGCGAGTACTCGGTGCCGTACCAGATCGATCTGGCGGGGGAGCGGACGCCGGAGCATTTGCGGGAGCGGTCGCAGGAGAAGGAGAACGCGGTTGCTCTGATCCGGGGCGACGTGGAGCGCGGGACGACGTTCACGGAAGCCGGCCTGACGATATTCGGGTCTGAGGATCTGTTCGAGAGTCCGGAGACGACGTCGAAGCCCAGGAAGTCGCATCTGGGAACGTTCTCGGCGGACCAGTTCGATCTGAAGCCGGGCGACTTCATTGTCCACACGGAGCATGGTGTGGGGCAGTTTGTGGGGCTGCGGGTGATCGACCAGGGCGATGCCAAGGGCGATTACATGCTGGTGGAGTACGCCGGGGGCAACAAGCTGTATGTGCCGCTGACGAGGCTGGATCTGATCCAGAGGCTGCGGAGCGGGGATACGGAGCAGAGGCCGGTCCTCGACAAGATGGGCGGCGCGACGTGGGTGAAGACGAAGACCCGCGTCAAGGCCAAAATGCGCGACATGGCGGACGAGCTGCTGAAGCTGTACGCGCAGCGGCGGCTGGCCGAGGGGTTCGCGTTTTCGCCCGACAGCAACTGGCAGAGAGAGTTCGAGGACGCCTTCGAGTACACGGAGACGCGCGACCAGAAGCAGGCGATCGTCGACATCAAGCGCGACATGGAAGCGGAGCAGCCGATGGACCGGCTGTTGTGCGGCGATGTGGGCTACGGCAAGACGGAAGTGGTGATGCGCGCGGCGTTCAAGGCGCTGGGCGATGGCAAGCAGGTGGCGCTGCTTTCGCCGACCACGGTGCTGTGTTTCCAGCACTTCAACACGCTGCGGAAGAGGTTCCAGCAGTTCCCGGTCCGCATTGAGATGCTGAGCCGGTTCCGGAATGCCAAAGAGACGGCGGTGGTGCTGGAGGATCTGGAAGCGGGCAAGGTGGACATTGCGGTGGGGACGCACCGGCTGTTCAGCAAGGACGTGATCTGGAAGGATCTGGGCCTGGTGATTGTGGACGAGGAGCAGCGGTTCGGCGTGAAGCACAAGGAGCGCCTGAAGGAGATCCGCAAGAGCGTGGATGTGGTGACGATGTCGGCGACGCCGATTCCACGGACGCTGCACATGAGTCTGCTGGGGCTGCGGGATATGTCGGTGATTGAGACGCCGCCCCGGGACCGGCTGGCGATCCACACGGTGGTGGCGCCGTTCGATCCGGGGCTGATCCGGCCGGCGATCGAGCTGGAGCTGGGGCGCGGCGGGCAGGTGTACTTCGTCCACAACCGCATCGATTCGATTTTTCACCGGGCGGCGATGATCCAGGAGATGTTCCCGGAGATCAAGATCGGCGTGGGCCACGGGCAGATGCCGGAGGCGGAACTGGAGAAGGTGATGCTTCAGTTCATGGCGCATGAGTTCGACGTGTTCGTGTGCACCACGATCGTGGAGAACGGCCTGGACAATGCGCTGGCGAACACGATGATCATCGAGAAAGCGGAGAAGTACGGGCTGTCGGAGCTGTACCAGCTGCGCGGCCGAGTGGGCCGGTCGAGTCGGCGTGCGTACTGTTATTTGCTGGTGGAGCCGGATACGGAGCTGACGGAGATTGCGCGGAAGAGGCTGGCGGCGCTGAAGGAGTTCAGCGATCTGGGGGCCGGGTTCAAGATTGCGGCGCTGGATCTGGAGCTTCGCGGGGCGGGCAATCTGCTGGGGGGCGAGCAGCACGGGCATATCAACGCGATTGGGTTCGATATGTATATCCGGATGCTGGAGGAGACGGTGCGGGAGCTGCGCGGGGAAGAGGTGCTGCCCGAGATCCGGTCGAGTTTGAATCTGGGTCTGGATTTGCGTATTCCGCCGAGCTATATCGCGGACGAGAACCAGAGGCTGCGGGCATATAAGCGGATTGCCCAGGCTTCGAGCGAGGAAGAGCGGGACAAGCTGGGGCTGGAGCTGGCGGACCGGTATGGTCCACTGCCGGACGATATACGGCATTTGTTGCGGTATTCGGGCGTGAAGGCGGCGGCCGAGCAGATCGGGATTGAGGCGGTGGATCGGCGCGGGCCGATGTTGAATGTGAAGTTTCATGATCAGACTCGGGTGGATGCTCAGAAGCTGATGACGCTGGTTTCGAGTACGCGCGGGGCGCAGTTTACTCCGGCCGGGGTTTTGCGGTTGCCTATGGAAGGCGGGATGTCGGCGGTGCCTACGGCGGCGGAGATTTTGGGGTTTTTGGAGCATCGGTTGATTGGGCCTTTGGTGTAGGGGGCCGGCGACGGGGTTAGCGTGCGTTCGGGCGTTCGTTGGTGACCGGGCGCTGGTGGTCCCGCTCGTTTACACTCACGGCTCAGAAAGAAGCAGCCGGGTGTTTTCGGTGGTTGCTCGTTTGAGTCGGTGGTTGCTCGTTTGAATCGGTGGTTGCGCGTTTTGCTCAGCGTTCGGGCGCAGTTCGGGCGTCCGCAATGGCGACGAGGTCGATCCGAGAGCCTAAGCGGCTAGTCCGTACACTGGCGGCGCGTCTTTTCCGCAACAGCGCTTGTGCTTTTGGCCGGAGCCGCAGGGGCATGGGGCGTTGCGGGGCACGCAGGCACCCTTCTTTTGCGCTCGTTTCGCGAATTCTGCCAGTTCCTGCTGCTCCTCTTCCTCGATTTGGCCGTGGAGCGTCGTTTCGATGGTCTTGCCGATGTCCTGAATGGGTTCGTTTTTTCGTTTTTGCGATTTTTCGTGTTTCGCCCATTTCAGGACGTCTTTTACGCTGATTAAGCCGGGTAAGTCGAGGTTGAGTTCGGCTTTCAGGTGGCGGTCGGTCTGGAGGCGGCGCAGTTCGGCGGTGTTGCGGCGGATCCCGTTTTCGGTCCGTGTGATGTCGATTTCGCTGGACTCGGTTCTGCGGTCGAGACGCCAGAGGGCGCGGACGATGAAGGCGGCGAACATGACTTCGAGCATGCCTTCGGGGTGCAGATCGCGTTCGCTGCGGGCGATGAGGTGGGCGTAGAGGGCCTGGTCTGTTTCGTCCTGGATTGCAAGGCGGGCGGGTTCGAGATATTCGGTCAGTGTTCGCATGTGGTGCCTTCCTTTCTGTCGGTTGCTTCTGGTTTTGTTGCGGTTGAGGGGGATGCCGCTGCGTGGCCGTCGAGGTCGGGCAGCGGGGGTGGGGTTCCGCGCCGGGAGGCGAGCAGGAGCCGGAATGCGGAGCAAAAGTGCCGGTAGTAGCGGGTTTCGAGACGCCCGAGGGCTGACATGACGATCTGGTGGCCGTCGGCGGAGTGCGCCATGGCGAGGTGGTACATGTCCTCGAAGGGTTCGGCGGGTTTGCCGTCTGCGTCGGTGCGGCCGCGGGGTTTGTAGGAGGTGCGCTGGCGGTCGTAGACGGCCTTTTCCATGATCTGGGCGCGCATGCCCCGCCATTTGGAGAGGGCCATTTCGTCGACAAGGTAGTGTTCGGCGAAGTTGCGTGGCTGGAGGTGGAGGCGCGCGGTTTCGATGAGATCGCCGAGACGCCAGGGTGCTTCGGGACCGATTACAAGGTTACGGAGGTCGGCCTCAAAGGGGATTCTGGTGTTTTTTAGCATGGGGGTTCCTCGATTGGGATTTTGGCAGAAGGCGGCGGGAAGATGGGGGTGGATGGCGTGGGGAGAGTGGCCGCAGACCTTTGAATTAGCTGGGGTTATGAATGTTTTCCCAATCGGTGACTGAGTCTTCGCCGGGGCAGGGCGAATTGGTACTATTTGCCTTGGGTCTCTGAAGACGAGCGGCTCCAATCCGAAGTATCTGCATCACCCCGATTCGTTCTCATAATGTCGAGACAACAGTTTACGCCTAGCGAACGCCGCGCATTTTGGGAAGCATACGACCGTCGCTGCGGGTATTGTGGCGAGTTCGTACGGTTCGCGACCATCGAGATCGACCATATAATCCCTGAGCGCCTGCTGGACGATGCCGCGGCGTTGGCTGAAGTCGCCAAGACGCACGGTCTGCCTGCCCATTTTGACTTGAGAACTGCCGTAAACCTGGTTCCATCGTGCAGAAGTTGCAACAGCACGAAAGGTATGAAACTGCTACTCCCGCAGCAAGTCGTCATTCCTATGGCAAGGGCGGCGGAGATGCAACCGAAAGTATTGGCACTTCAACGCAAATGGCAAGCTGAAAAGCAGACCGATAGGCTGGTAGCGCGTGTATCAACGGCGATGGAAAATGGCCTCATTGAGGCATCAGATCTGGATGCCTTGCTCGGCCCAAGGCAGACGTCCACTTCCGGATTGCAAGACCAAGCGAGCGAGCTTTCGTTAACGAGTGACCAAAACGGCGATGCGGAGCTACTGGCGGCGATCGGTGCCACATCAGCGCATCTTCTGCGGTGGCCGCAGCTGTCCGCTGGTATATGGATGGATCGGCCCGAGTTCGGCGAACTACAATCCGTATTCGATGGTGCCCTTAGAAGTTTCACCGTTCTGATAGGGCCACCTGGCAGCGGCAAGTCGGCTCTGCTCGCCCACTTGGGTAACGAGTTGCAGCAAAGTGGCGTGCGGCTGTTGGCGGTCAAAGCAGATCAACTACCTAAGCACATTGCAAGATTGGACGAGTTGGATGAGTGGATCGGGACCGTCATTCCGCTGAGTTCCGGCCTCCGACGGCTCGCTCGCGCTAGGCCCTTGATTCTGCTGATCGATCAGCTTGACGCACTTTCTGATCTCATGGACCTTCACACTTCGCGGCTCTCAGTCGTGTTGGCGCTGATCGACCAGTTACGCCAAGTCGATGGCCTTCACATTTTACTATCGTGCCGCGATTTCGAGTACCGTCATGATCTTCGGCTCAGCCAGTTGAACCCAACTCAAGTTCGCCTAAGCGATCCCGTTTGGCCGGAGGCACAACGGGTTCTGGGCACCCTCGGCATTGATGCTGCGAACTGGCCGCAAGATATGAAGGAACTTCTTCGCCGCCCGCAAAACCTTAGCTTCTTTGTACGGCATTTCGGAGGTACGAGCCCCCCGCCCGTCTTCCACTCCTATCACGCGATGCTAGAGACCGTCCTACAAACACGGCTGATCGAATCTGGAGACCACTCTGGCTATGAACTCCTGGAGCAAATTGCCGCCACCATGACGAAAGACGAAGAGCTCTGGGTAGCAACTGCCCGCTTTCGACCGTCGTTTAAGCCAGCCCTTGAAAAACTAGAGGCGGCTGATCTTCTAATATTCGACTCAGCACGAAGCAAGTTTGCCTTCCGGCATCAAACGCTGTTCGACTTCGTTCGTGCCAGGACATTCGCATCACGAGCCATTAACCTTGCTGAACATGTCATAGAGCGACAGGACTCTCTGTTCATCCGTCCAGTTCTCTGGAACGCGCTTCACTACACGAGGCAGGCAGACTACAGCGAATACCTAGATCAAATCGAGTCACTCTGGAGCACCCCCGGCCTACGCAGGCACGTTCGGTGTCTGATCATTGACTTCGTTGCTCAGTTGCCCGACCCGACAAACGACGAAGCTGCGTGGTTTCTTCCTTTGTTGGACGGGACAGAATGGACTTCGCGGGCATTGCGGTCTTTGTACGGACATCTGGGGTGGCTGCCGCGAATGTTGAGTCGCCTCCAGACTCTTATGACCGGCTTGCCTGCAACGATGTTGCAGTTTTCGTGGGTGCTGCGGGGCGCGCTCGATCAGGGCTCGGCATTCGCAGTGTCTGCAATCGAGAACCATTGGCTGCCGGACCCGCAATGGGACAGCTTTGTGTTGACGACTATTGCGGGGATTACCAGTTGGGATGAGCGACTGGTTGCTGTCATGCATCGCATCGTGCGCAGGTCCCCTGATCTGGCCGAATCTTCCGTGGAACACGCGATCAGGGCGATCTCGTTGAAGTTGCCTGACTCTGCTGCTGGGATTGTCGCTGCTCGCCTTTGGGCAACCCTCGAGAAGGCTGAAGCGTGCCCCGCAACGCCCCCGCCCGCAGTCGAGGGTGCGTCAGAACAGGAGCGGGTCGTCCACGCGATCCTCAACTCCGACATCAGCTGGCGTAGCGTGAGGAATCTTGTCACCGATACAAGAAGTTGGCACGATTTGGAGAAAATCGCGCAGGCGTCCCCTTTCCGCTTTCTCAATGAGGTCCTCCCGTGGATCACTCATGTGGCAGCTAAATATGCGGACGGAGGCCGCGAATTATGTACCCGCTACACTGATGATCGCATTTTCAGGAGCCCTGAGGCCCGACGATACAGACATGATGGCGAGTTCATGCACGCTGCACTGGTGGCCGTCGGCGCATCTGTCGATCGTTCGCCGGACGAGTTTTTGAGACTGTTGGAGATACATAGCAGCTCTGAGTTGTTGATCGTGCATCAATTGCTGGCAGCGGGCTTGGCGAGAATCGCTCCGCTTCGCCCTCAGGCTGCCCTCCTTTACCTTTTGAGTGACCCTCGACGACTTGCCATCGGCTCGAGTTGGAGCAGTGATGACACTTGCAAGATCGTGTCTGCCGTGGTGCCATTCCTGAATGGAGCCGACCGACTGACGCTTGAGCGCATGGTTGCAAGCTGGAACCTCTATTCACGCTTTTCCGGATCTGATGTACACGAGCGGCGGCAAATGTATCGCTGGAATGGCGAACACCGAGTGAAACTGCTTTTGGCATTCACAGCGAGCGGCCTCTCGCCGGATGGCTACCGCACCGTCCGGGAGGGCTGTCGTACCTTCCCGGGGTTACTCACCGAGAACCAAGGAGAAGTTAATGGCGGGTTAGTTGTAAGCCCAATGTCAGCAACACAGATGGGGAAAGCAAAAGATCGCGACATTGTCGGATTGTTCGCGGAACTGACGGACGACAACGACGGTCGTCGACACTTCAGTCTCAGAGGTAGCAGTGTTGAAGCGTCGCGGGAATTTGGCGAATTCGCTAAATCTCACCCACGCAGGGCACTTCAACTCTTCGATCGGCTCGCGCCGCGGAAGCAGGAAAGGCCGGTCTCGGAAGCGCTCGCGGCGATGATGGAAGGGGCATTGATCCCAGCTGGCAATGCATTCCGCGTCGTACGTGAACTGGATGCCCGGGGGTTTCAAAGCAGTGATTTCCGCCAACGTGTTTGCTGGGCAATATCAACGGTGGCACAGAAAAACCTTGGACTGTCGAACGAAGATGAGACTCTGCTCGAAAGCTGGCTGGAGCCTTCAGCCTCAGAGCCGGATACCGAGGACCAACCACGAAAGGTAAGCAAACGGCGTTTCCTTGGGGATAGCCTGCGGACCCGCGTGCTGCCGCACGGAAACTACCCCATTTTGCGAGCCTTGTTCATCGGCGCAATATGTAGATTGCCGATGGACGCGGACCTGTGGCTGGGTATCTTGGAGCGCCATTTGGAAATGAGGCAAGAATCGGTTCACGTCTGGGCGGCGTTGGCATTCCACGAGTTTTCGTGGCTCAGACACGCAGAGCACAGTCGGGCAACGAAATTCATTTCTCAGGTATTCTCTCGTTACCCAGCGCTGTTGACGCATGATGTTGCACCGTACTTCGTTGGCTGCAATCAGCGCTGGATTGACCCAGAGTTCACCCGCCATTGCCTAGAAGTGTGGGAAAGCGGTTCTTGGACGGAAGGGCCACAAGCTGCAGCCGAGGTGGCGCTTTACCGGCACTGTCTCGACCCAAGCGACAAGTTCTGCGCAGATCTCGTTGAAAGGATCATGAGCGGTCATGTCGAAAGCGCTCCGAAGCTTGCCGCGATGAGACTCGGACTGGCGTTCGCGTGCGGTGAACTATGGAATCGTGCGCCGACTCGTTCGCGCGCCACAAGCGTTCTCATACGAATCCTACCTTTTGCGGACCAAGGGCTAGCCGACGCCGTCCTTGACGTCGTCCGGTTAGCCGAACCAATGGCGACCGATGATGCGACTCGCACGCTGCTGGACCATTTGGCCGCTCATCCCCATCTGTTTGGATACTCGGCTGGCTCATACTTGTTGGATCGCTTGAAAGATCTGGTCAGAAATGGCGATGAGGCTGAAAGAGTTTGCGCGGTCGTGGCTGCACTTGTATCGGGGGCACGGACTAAGGGTTCAGGCGGTCTACAGAACTTTCGGGCTCCTGAGGATTTGGTCAACATAGCTCTTACCCTTCAACGGCTCCGTCGTACACGTCACAGCGGCATGCGCCTATTTGAGGAGTTAATGGAACTTGATCTGTACAGTGTTGAGCCCGCTCTTCAAGAGCTGGACAGGCGAATGCCGGCCGGGTAAAAGCTTTTGCTAAACGCCTGAACGGATGAATGCCGACCAGGTGAGCCGAATATCAAAGAGCGGTGTTAGCTGATCCGACCGCTTCCCTCAGGCACTGAGAGTCACCTGATTCGGTCTGTCGGGAGCTTTCGCATTTTGTCACTTGACCAACTCTCCCCGAGCGAAACGAGTACACTGTCCGGACCGACGAAAGTGTTGGTAGCGGGCATTTCTTGAGTATCTTCGGCAACCTCCCTCGTCGGCCTTTTGGCGAGCGCTTCAGTCAAGCCATAATAGAAGTCGAACGACGGTTCATATCGGACAACATAGCTGATCCCAACGTAGGAGACGCGCATGTCAATCGGTCGTTCGGCAAGCGCCTGCCTGAACGGCGCATAGTAATCGTGCCGAAGCATTTCAGGGGTTAACTGCAGATCGAGGGGTAAATCGTCGTCCGTGCGCTCCGGGTCATCTACCGCGAGTCGCAACAGATCCGAACTGAAATAAGATTGCATTCCGACGTGGTACTTTGGCGGCTTTGAGGAGATCTTCCTGATCATCCTCGATTGCAACTTCGCTTTGTCCAGGGCAGGCCTGTCCAGTTTGTTGGTTCGTCCCTTAGCCTCGATCACAACCCAGTCCCCGTTTCTGCACTGCCCAACCAAGTCCGGCTTAGAATTACCTGCACGCATTTCGATAGCCAGCCGCTCCCGATAGACGTCAAGGTGGAGAAGCCACGGAACATCGAGGCATCGAGAAGCGAATAGCTTTGCCATCACGAGACCGAGAAAATACGAAATTGCCCCCTTCTCCGATGGGTCCAGTGAATTGTAAGCGGGTGATCTCGCTAAGCCGCCAACCTGATCTTCCCGCAGGTTCGCAAAAATCAAAGCCCCGCGATACAGAATCTCGAACGCTGAGAATAGACCGTATTTGGCGACGTCCCTCATTCCAGCCCGGCCAACGGTGATCGCCGCCCAGACCAGTTCGCTCCAACCGAAATTGAGGGTGTGAGTGCCCGACAAGTTGGGAAGATTTGGCGGAAAGCCCGCCGCTCCATAGGTAATATTTGGCACTTTCAATACTCTCACGGAGCGAGGTGGCGTCAGGCGGGCCAGACAGTCACTGATGCCGCAGGTCTCCTTACTCTTGCGGGAGCGGGACGGGTGGACTTACTTGGCATTCCGGGATTGGACGAAGGCCCGAAGCACGTTGTTCATACGGCTCTGGCAACCTTTTCTCTGGACTTGAACCATTCAAACGAGATCGTGTTCCATCCGGATCATTCATGTCGTCTTTCGGAGCAGGGAGACCCATGATTGCCTGAGACGGCTATAGAGAGCAAAGTATCCTGATACGATGCCGAAACAAATTTGGGTCGTACGCGCGGGGCGCGACGGGATGTTCCTGGACGAATTCCTTAGTAAGAGCATGGTGGCGATCGGCTGGAATCAGATTGGTGACCTGACGGGCGTCGGATCAAGAGAGCAAGTATCTGCGATTCTCATGCAGGGATACCCGGACTATTCCAAGGGGCAGCTGGCTATGAACACCGGGCAGGTCTATCGCTTCCTCTGTGAGGTTGTCGAAGGCGAGACCGTGGTTACGTACAATCCGGACCAACGGATTTATCATGTCGGCACTGTCGTTGGGCCATACGCTTTCCACCCCGAATACGAGATCGAACTCCGCCACACGAAAGCCGTCAAATGGACGGCAACAATCGAACGCGACAGATTGTCAGCGAGCACGAAAAATTCTCTCGGCTCGATCGCCACCCTGTTCTGCGCTTCCGAGGCAGCGTCGGAAGAACTGATGGCAGTGGCAGCTGCCAAACCGGCAAGCCTGGGGCCGCTACCCTCCCTAGACGACGCAGTGCCGGACGAGGAAGAGACCGAGATCCTGCAAGACACCGAACAGCGCGCCATGGAATTTCTTCAGGATCGTCTCAGCAAGCTTTCGTGGGACGACATGCAACGGCTGGTCGCGGGCCTTTTACGCGCCATGGGCTACAAGACGCGCATCTCTCCCGCAGGTCCGGATCGCGGCAAAGATATCGTGGCTTCGCCAGATGCTCTGGGATTCGTGCCGCCGCGCATCGTGATTGAAGTAAAGCATCGGAAGGGCGCGATGGGCGCTCCCGATGTCCGGTCCTTCGCGGGAGGGCTGCGCAATCACGACAACGGACTGTACGTCAGCACTGGTGGATTCACAAAGGAAGCTCAGTATGAGGCGGAGCGGGCAAATCATCCTCTCACGCTCATGAACTCCGTCGACCTCGGCACCGCAATCGTTGAGAACTACGACCTGATGGATCTGGAGACGAGAACTCTGCTTCCGTTCAAGAAGATCTATTGGCCCGCGTAGTGGCTGTAAACCGATAGCAGTAGCCTGCGGCCCTACGTTTGAAGCCGTAAGCTTCGGCGCTCAGGAAGCGCCGCCCAGATGCAGGGCGGGTCAAGTTGTGGAGACTCACGTTGTCCATTCTTGCGCCAAGGCCCAACAACAGGGCATGCCGCAACCCGGACCCTCGAACGTGCCGAATAGCCAATCGCAGCCGAGCAGCGCCGTCGATCAGGACCAATCGGTGAGTCTGATTCTGCATTTTTCCGGAAAACATGAGAATTGTTTGGCGACACGGCACTACTCGTATGTAAAGCAGGGCAGCATCGTATCCAAGGTGCGCTCCGCATTTACAATCGACTGGAGCCCCGAGCTATGACCCGTACACTGGTAGTGCTGGCGCTGACCGCGCTACATTTGACCGCTCAGACCTATTCCACCAACTGTCTAAAGGCCTCGGCGCGCTTAGATCGGGATTGGGCTCGCCCCAGCATGACAGAAAGCGAATCGATCGCCAAATCGCTTCTGTCCTACGCGCAGCGGCCCACAGCCGAAGTTGCAGAACGGCTACTCGCCAGGCTCCATCCGGGTCATTCAGGAGTGCCTGAACTCCGTTCGTGCGCAGAAGAGATCGGACCAGCATCATTCTTCGAACTGGCTGCTCGCAACCTCCATCCCGCCAATTGGGGGCACGTTGAACAGGCGCTGCTCAGAGCTGTTGAACATGATCGAGCGTCACTCGCAAGCAGTCTCCGGCTTTGGGAGAATGGCGCGAAACTCCAAGCTGCTGCTGAACTGCTCTCGTCAGCCCCGAGCGACAGATGGACGGCGAATGTGCTGCGCGCGGGTTATAACGCGGATGGTGACATGTTGTTTAGCTGGGTCTCAGCCAAACTCAATCCCACTTGCAACTGGCGGGACGCGGCTGTCACCGTCGCCTTGAACGAAGACAGAAGATCTCCCGGCTTGAAGTCTCTGTTCAAACGAGCGCGTCCGAGCGTGCAATCCGCAGCGTTTTTGGACAAACCCACGACCGACACAGCTCCGACGAGTGGCTTGCTAGCCGCGTGTTACCGAGAGGATCGCGCCCGCTTCCTGGCTCTGTCGGAATCCAAGCTGCAGGCTGGCACGCGGCGCTAGTTCTTGACGCTCATCGCGGCTGAGTCGACAGACTTCTTTCCTGTCACGCCTTCAAGCCCCGCCAGGACGCCGCGATATTCCTTCTTGTCGACCTGGAAAGCCATGCCGCCCTTCTTGCCCGCATCGTCCCAAGTCAAACCGATGAAGTGCTTTTTGGACTTGGCGAGGGCGAGGAGCGCACCCGCGCCCAGAGTGACGAGGCCGACCGCGACGGCGGCTCCTACCCGGCGGTGAACGTCCTGACCATAACTGATCTCGGTGATGGCGTTCGCCGGTATGCTTGCAAGCTCATGCTTGTCCCTTGAGAAGCGGATTTGCTGGCCGATCTCGACCCTGATGTCGTCGCCCGGTTTAATACCTGGGAGTGAGCCTCCGTCGTAATCCACTTTGTAACCGGATTCGGCGCCGATCACGAGCGCGGGGAGAGCGAAGCATAGCAGCAGGGCAGTCAATCTTTTCATTTAGATCTCAAGAGTACACCAAATTTTGTGCTTGATCGAACATTCGCGGAGGGCCTTTTGCGGCGCGCCTTCATACAGCGTTCGACGCAATCAGCGGAACTGGTCCGCAAAACGGCACGGGTGCTGGCCGCTACGGGGGAGTGACTGACGGCGACCGCATCGTTTCGGGTAGTCCCGCTCGATTGCCGTTCTTACCTGCTCGCGAAGCCTGTCACGACCGGCCAGTTCAGGGGGAGGGCTACCAGCGCCCGGGACACGGATTATAGCAAGATTAGCGATGTTATGTTTTTTTGATAACTTGGCTAACTTCGCTATACTTTGCTGGCCGACGCGCCCCCCGCCAGCACTGACGTGAGGGATAGAAGTTCAGTCTATGGCTCACGAATTGGGCGTTTCTGAGCCATGAACGCGCAGGGCAATGGCGGCGGCAACGTTTCAGCGCAACATCCCAGGACTAATCCCATGCGGGCGGTTCGGACGGATCGTGGCGCGAGTCGATACCCTCTTGCAGGTCCCTAGCGAAGTCAGCATCGGGTACCGGCGCATCGCCGAGCTTGGCTTCCCACGCTTCTGCGAGCGCGATGCACTCGCTCAGTTTGCGGTCTGGGCATGGAGATGGGGACCGTGTCAGCACAGCGACGGGCCGGTGATCCTGCTCGATGATGATTTCGACGCCTTGCTGCACCCGGGCAAGCGCGCTGTGAAGATCGCGTGAGAGGTCGGCTTCGCGCATGTGGAGCGTTACCATCGCACCCATTTATGGCTTCTTGTCATTGGCGGGCAATGGGTGGGGTGCGTCCCGTTTGCGATGGATCGTCATTCCCGATCACATTTCGATTGGGGGAATTTTCGCGCTTAAATCCTTTGTTTGGTTCACAGAGTCGAGAGCAGGGTGCGTTCCTAGTTTGGCTGGCTGCTAGTTGTTTAGGCAGATGGAGGACGAATCTCAGTTGCGGCTCGGCATCATGATCGAGTCGCCGAAGTGCGTTTTGACAGAGCTCAGGAGCGGGTCCACAAATCCGACTGCGCAGGGGGACGCGGTTTCGTTCAGTCGGGAGGCCGGGTTCGAGCCGGATGTCCAGCAGACGCTGGTGCTGCAGTCGACGGCGCGGCAGGGGATTTTGAACTGCACGCGGCAGTGGGGCAAGTCCACCACGGCGGCGGCTAAGGCGGCGTTTATGGCGGCCAGCCGGCCGGGGTCGATGATCGTGGTGGCTGGTCCTTCTTTGAAGCAGTCGGCGGAGCTAGTGCGGAAGGCTGCGGGGATGCTGGCGACTACCGGGGTCCGGACGAAGGGCGACCGTATCCATAGAGTTTCGGTGGTGCTGCCGAACGGGTCGCGGATTGTGGGGGTGCCGGGGAATGAGGGGACGGTGCGGGGTCTGTCGTCAGTGAATCTGCTGCTGATCGACGAGGCGGCGCGGGTGGACGGTGCGCTGTATAACGCGCTGCGTCCGATGGTGACGGTGCCGCAGGGGGATATCTGGCTGATGAGCACGCCGTGGTCGACGCGGGGTTTCTTTTATGAGGCGTGGGCGCATGGGGGGTCGGCGTGGGAACGGTTTTCGGTGCTGGCGACGGAGTGCCCGCGGATTCCGGCGGCGTGGCTGGAGGCGGAGCGGCGGGAGCTGGGGGAGGATGCGTTTCGGCGGGAGTATATGGGGGAGTTTACGCAGGATGAGGCGTCGGCGTTCGATGCGGAGGTGGTGGCGGGGGCTTTGGATAAAGATGTGAAGCCGATGGATTTGGGGCTGGCGGAGTTTCGGCGGAAGTTGTTGCGGGGGTGATGGAGGGGTGGTTGGGTGGGGGGTTGGGTTGTTCGCGGGTGGGTGCAGGGTTTCGGTCCCACTCCCTCACGGTCATGGCTCAGAAACGCTCAGCGGTCGCTAAATGCAAGGGCCGTTTCGGCGTCTCGACGGATGTCTTCCAGGGTCAGGGGCAGGAAGACTTCGTGCTCCTTGAGGAAGCCGTCCATCTGGTAGCGAGAGGTGAAGCCAAGCAGACGGCGGGCCTGCGCAGGTGAAAGCTTGCCGGTTCGGAGTGCGTCGAGCGCCAAGGCTTCGAGCGCTACGCGAGTCAAGGCAACCGCGCTGTCCGCAAGGAGCCGGGAGATGTCTTCGGGAACGTCCAGAGTTACCTGCATTGACCTTTCTATTATCGCGCGCGGTAAAGGTGTTTGGAGCCAATGGGAGGAGAGCTATGTTTACGGTGGGTTTGGATTTGGGGCAGAAGCGGGATCATACGGCGGTGGTGGTTTTGGAGCGGCGGCAGACGCATCCTTATCTGACGGCTCCGGATTCGACGATGCTGGTTCGGGCGGCGGAGCGGTTTCCTTTGGGGACTTCGTATCCGGAGGTGGTGGAGATGGTCCGGCATGTGGTGGCGCTGTCGTGGGTGGAGTCGGCGAAGGCGGGGTCTCGCAATCAGGTGCGGCTGGCGGTGGATGCGACGGGGGTGGGGCGGCCGGTGGTGGACATGCTTCGGAAGGCGCTGCTGGGGACTCCGGGCGGGTGCCTGATTACGGCGGTCACGATTACGGGCGGGGACCGGCAGAGCTACCGGTCGGGCGAGGGTGAGGCGATGAATGTGCCGAAACAGGATCTGATTTCGGGGCTGCAGGTGGCGCTGGATCGCGGGGAGCTGCGGATTGCGGCGGAGATGAAGGACGCGG
>JAOAPO010000053.1 GCA_025462945.1 Bryobacterales bacterium | reverse complement strand
GGCGGCAGTGGTGAGGAGGGCTTCGCAACCCAGACACCCGAGATCTTCCTGAGTGAAGTCATCGGGTCGGGGATCACTACTGTTGTGGGTTGCCTGGGGGTAGACACCACGACACGGACGCTGGCTGCGCTTCTTGCGAAAGTAAAGGCATTCAACGCGGAAGGCGTCACCGCCTATATGTACTCAGGCGGTTATAACGTCCCCCCGGTGACGCTGACCGGCTCCGTTCGTGCGGACATGATGCTCGTGCAGGAAGTCATTGGCGCCGGCGAAATCGCCATCGCGGACCCGCGCTCAACCGAACCGACAACGCATGAACTGGCGAGGCTGGTGCGGGACGCCTATGCGGGAGGGATTTTGACCGGAAAGGCAGGTGTGACTCACTTCCACGTGGGACCCGGCAAAACCCGCCTCACACTGCTCCGCGAATTGCTGGACCAGTATGAGGTCGCGCCCGAGTTGCTTTACCCAACGCACGTAGAGCGCGACGAAGATCTGATGCTCGAAGCCATCGAACTGTCGCGCCGCGGCATCACTGTCGACATCGATACCGTAGAGCAGGATCTTGTGCGCTGGCTGACTTTCTACCTCGAAAATGGCGGCGACGTCGAGCACCTCACCGTGTCTTCCGATGCCGCGATCAACAGCCCCAGGACCCTTTACGAGCAACTGCGTGAGTGTGTGCTTCAGACGGATATCCCGCTGGACCGTCTGCTGCCACTCGCAACCAGGAACACCGCTCGCGTGCTGGGCCTGAAGTCCAAAGGGAGCCTCGAAGTGGGGGCCGATGCCGACCTCCTTCTGCTCCACAAGGGCTCGCTGGAAATCAGCGGAGTCATCGCCGGAGGCCGCTGCTTTGTGCAGAACGGCGAACCTCGCTTCACTCCGCAATTCGTCGAAAACAGTAATCGAGAGGTGGTGTTCCATGGGAAAAAATCCTGAAGGACCAAAAGGGTCGCTCCTGCTCATCGGTGGCCATGAAAAAAAGAAAGGGGAGATGAAAATTCTGCAGCAGGTTGCGGAGCGGGCCAGAGACGGCAGACTGGTTGTAGCCACCATCGCCAGCGAAGAGCCCCAGCCGCAGTGGGAAGAATACCGGCAGGTGTTCGAGGGGCTCGGTGTGCGAGACGTACTCCAACTCGACGGGCGCCAGCGTGATGAACTCATCCGCGAGGAAGTGCGCGATGTCCTCACCGACGCCAGAGCTGTTTTCTTCGCGGGCGGGGATCAGATGAAAATCACGAGTCGTTTTGGGGGAACCCCGGCGTGCGACGGCGTCCGTGAACTCTATCTGAATGGCGGGTTAGTAGCCGGGACGTCGTCCGGAGCTTCTGTGCTGAGCGAGGTGATGATGGCCGGTGGGGCCAGCGACTCATCGCACGAGATTGGCGACAGCCTGGAGCTTTCCGCGGGACTCGGTTTGCTGACTGGCGTTATCATCGACCAGCATTTTGCCGAACGTGGCCGCATCGGGCGGCTGCTGGGGGCCATCGCGCGCAACGCACGTTTGCTCGGCATTGGCATCGACGAAGACACCGCGATGCTGATTGACAAGGGCCGTTCCTGCAGGGTGCTCGGCTCAGGTGCGATCTATATCGTGGATGCGCGTGAGATGACGTACACCAGTTTGGATGCCTCAGTAATGTCAGCGTTTGGATTTCGAGTTCATGTTCTCAGTGCTCACGATCACTTCGATCTTGAGACTCGTGTTCCCGAGGCGGAATCAGTCGCGTGCTGACGGAGGGCCGGCCGCGCGTCATCTTGATTGGGGGCCGTGAGGCGAAAGACGGCAATCGGTTAATCCTGGGTGAGGTGGCGGCGCACGCACGGACGGGCGCGCTCGTCGTAGCGACGCTCGCGAGCGAAGAAGCGCCGCGCCAGTGGGCAACGTACCGGGAGGTCTTCACAGACCTCGGTGTGCCGGAAGTCAGGCACCTTGCCATCGAGAGCCGCGAGGAAGCGGCCGATCCGGCGTGGGCGGCCATGCTCGAGGGTGCCGGCTGCATCTTTTTTACCGGCGGTGACCAATTGAAAATTACCACGAAGCTGGGGGGCACCAGTCTTTATTCCAGCATCAAGGCGGCTTTCCGGCAGCGAGGCGTGGCCCTGGCCGGAACCTCCGCTGGCGCATCGGCCATGGGTGAAACCATGTTGGTGTCCTCCGGGCCGGAGGGTGACGCAGAGAATCACAAGGTAAAAAGCGCCTTCGCCATGGCGCGCGGGCTCGGCTTTGTCCGCGATATGGTGATCGACCAGCATTTTGCGCAGAGAGCGCGCATCGAGCGACTCGTTGGCGCAATCGCGGAGAACCCGTCTGTTCTGGGCGTCGGGATTGACGAAGATACGGCTCTGGTGCTTGATGGCGTGGAGGCCAGGGTCATCGGGTCCGGCGCGGTCTACGTGGCTGACGGCAGCTGCGTCACGTACTCGAACATTTCGGAAGTGGCTTCCGAACGTGCACTGTGCCTGCTGGATGTCCGGCTGCACGTTTTGGTGCACGGCAGTCTGTTCAATCTCGCCACGAGACGCCCGTCACCGCCTGCGTAATCGTCAGAAAGACACATGCAATTGCACGTCACGGTGGAAAGCAGCGACGAGGATGCCGCCCCTGTATCTTTTCTGCTGGGCGCGGCCACGCACACCGTCCAGGAAGTGGCTGATCGCTGGTTCGGGGCTGACTCGACGTTCTTCAAGGTCCTCGCTGACGACGGGAATGTATACATCCTTCGACACCATGCCGCCGTGGACAGCTGGACGCTCGAAAGCTTCCGGTCCTCGCACATCATGTAGCCTCTCGCGGTGTCACGCTTGGCCGAGTTATGCCTTGAGTTCTGATGACCGTGTGCGAAGACGGCGTCGCCACGCCTCGTCCGGTTTCGCGGACTCTGGGTGCTTTAATCATTCATCCCGCAAAGCGGTGCCGGGATCTATCGAAGCCGCAACGAGTGCCGGTCGGGCTGCCGCCACACACGCTGTGACGACCAGGGCGAAAGCCGTCAAAGACAGAGAACTCGGATCGAAAGCCGACACTTCGAACAGAAGGCTGGACAGGTAACGAGTTAAACCGACGATCGACAGCACGCCCACGGTCAGGCCCACGATGACCGGCCAACCTGCCTGGATGAAGATAAGCCGAACCACACTGCCGGCACTGGCGCCCAGCGCCCGCCTCAGGCCCAGTTCTCGTGTCCTCTGCGCGACATACTGAGCCAGCAGCCCGTACAAGCCAAGCGCCGCGAGTAACAGGGCCAACCCGGCGAACATCCCGGTGAGCAAAGCACGAAACCGCGGGTACGCCAACTGCGACCCAAGGAGCGCCCGCATCGTCGTCATCGCCCCAAGCGGCACGTCCTGATCCACAGCCGCCACTGCCTTTTCCACCGCACGCGACGTGCTTCCTACGTCTGGTCTCGTTCTTACTTCCAAAGCAATCGACCCGGGTGCCTCCTGCTCGAGCGGTCGATAGACACCAAATTCTACGCGCCAACTCATCTCGTGCAGGAAATCCGGAATCTTGTTTGTGCCGACAACGCCGACGATAGTGGCCCAGTGCCCTTCCTCGAAACCAAATGACCGGATGCGCCTGCCGATCGGGTCTACACCCTGGAAGTACTTCTTCACAAGTGCTTCGTTGATGACGGCCACTGGCGTGGAACCCGCACGATCGCTCTCGGTGAAAGCTCGACCCCGTTTCACCGGAATCCGAAGAACGTCGAAGTAGTCAGCGCTCACCGCATTCTGTCCCACATCCTGAACGCTGGTCCGGGCCGTTCCTTCCACCTGGATCTCGTAGAACCCGGAGCCGTATGGTGGCATCGTTGCAGCAATCGCGGTGGACTCAACCCCGGGAACGCTTTGCACCGTGCGGCGCACGTCTTGGAAGAACCGAATCTTCGCCGCTGCGTCCCTATAGGTCTGCTCAGGCAACCGTATGCTCATCACCGTGACGCTCGTGGCGTCGAACCCCAACGGCGCTGAATCCATCTTGAGAACACTGCGTATCAGGAGACTCGCGCCACCAATCAGCAGCAAAGATAATGCGATCTCCACGGCGACCAGTCCCTGCGTAAGACGCCGATTCGCCCCTTGCAGGCTTCCTCGTCCCGCTGCTCGCAGTGCGGAGTTGTGGGCAACCCGGGACCCGGCGAGGGCAGGTGCCAGTCCGGCGACAAGTGCCGTCCCGAAAGTAACCACTGCCGCGAAGGCGAACACTGGAAAATTGAGAGACACATCGCTGCCAACCGGTAAATCAATCGGACTTACTGCAAGGAAGTATCGGATACAGCCGACCGCGACCGCGAGACCCGCCAGACCGCCGATCCAAGCCAGCAACACGCTCTCAATCAGTAGCTGTCGGATAAGCCGAAAGCGACTCGACCCAAGCGCGGACCGCACTGCGAATTCCCGCGACCGGACGGAAGCCCGGCCCAACAGAAGATTTGCAACGTTCAGACACGCGATCAGCAGTACAAAACCAATGGCTGCTACAAGAGTGACCATGGTGGTCCGGATATTTCTCCCGGCGAAAAACGTAAATTCAGCCTGGAGCCGATTCGCCACCGGCACAAAGTTGCGCTGCCAATCGCTCGGATGGATTCCTCTGTGCGCAGGTCTGAGTTCCGCTTCCACGCGGGACATCGTCACGCCCGGTCGAAGTCTCGCCGTCACCATACCGAGCACTCGATCGTGCGGGCGGGGATCGCCAGGCCGCAACAAAGTCCAAAGCTCCGTGTCGCGTGGGTAGAACTCGAATCCGGCCGGCATGACGCCCAGGACCGTGCATGTCTGACGATCCAGAGCCAGCACCTGTCCAATGGCGAGCGGATCTGCGCCGAGAGTGTCGCGCCAGAACCTGTAACTGAGGACGACAGAGCACCCTGCGTATAAATCGCTCCGGTCGAATGTTCGTCCCCAAAGCGGCGCAACGCCCGGCACGGCGAAGAAGTCGCTGCTTACAGGAATGGCCAGAACATCACGGGCACGCCCTCGTCCGGTCAGAGTGGAGCCGCTCGTTGCCCATGACACGAACGCGAGCTTCTCAAAAAGCTCCGGATGCTTCTCATACTCCTCGAAGTCGTCGTAGGTCAGAAACGTGTTCGACAGACTCGCGTCTTTGACGCTCGCATCCATGATGTCGATCAGGCGCTCAGGGTCTTTGTACGGCAACGGCTGCAGCAGTGCGCCGTTAACAATGCTGAACATCGCCGTGTTCGCGCCGATCCCCAACGCGAAAGTCAGCACGACAATCGCAGTGAAGCCCGGCGACTTGCAGAGGACGCGCCACGCAAGGCGAAGATCCTGCCACATGTGGCTACTTGGTCACGCCGCTGATATTCGTCTCGGGTTCGACTTCGGTTGACATTCCGGCCGCTTTCAGGAAACTACGCAGTACCACTGCCGTCTCGGGCGAGCGCCGCAGATTCATCCCGCGATGCACTCCGTCCGCGATACGCAGAGGCGTCCAGCCATGGCTGTTCTTCTGGTTCCAGATCTCCGGCTTTGCCCCGTGGTCTCCAAGGAACTGCGCCACCGACGGCATCCACTTATACGCCGCCCCGTGCATCGCCGTCTCGCCGTTCTTATCAACAGCATTCACGTCGTTGCCCAACTCAAGTGCCACTTTCACCGCTTCCAGGCATTCCTCTTCTGTGCCCGCGTCCTCGCCGGGTGACCTTGTGCCCACACCGGCGGCGACCATCAGTGGCGTAGAGCCCTCGGTCGTTGGGATCAGTGGATCGGCACCGAGCCTTACCAGCAGGCGCATCAGTTCCGCATCACCCGTTCTCGCGGCCAGCAGAAACGGTGTTGCGCCCTCGGTGTTCAGGCTCGTCAGGCCGACGTTGCGATTCTTCGTCGTCCGCGCGTTCACATCCGCACCCTTCGCCACCAGCCGCCGTACCAGTTCCAAACTGTCCATCGACCCCGAACCCTCAGGAGCCGGATCATTGCTTCCCGTGCCTGGCTTTCTGACCCACGTGATCGTGTGCAAAGCCGTCCAGCCGTTAGCGGCCAGGTTCGGATCCGCGCCCGCATCGAGGAGCATAGAAGCCAGTTCGAAATGGCCATTCGTAACCGCGAGGACCAGCGCGTTCGAAGCAGGCCGGCGAGCACTCGGCGTGAGCGCTTCATTTGGACTCACGCCCGCTTCGAGCAATGCCCGAACCACCTCTTTCCGGCCGTCACGAGCAGCGAACAGGAATGCGGTGAATCCGGACTTCGATCTCACGCCGAGATCCGCCTTAGCCGACACGAGTGCCTGAACGACGGGGACATGGCCTTCGGCAGCCGCCCACATCAGCGCAGTCTGGCCTCTCCACGTCTCCTTCGCATCGACTTTGGCGCCGGCCTTCAAAAGAGCTTTGACAATCTCCACTTGCCCGGTGCGCGAGGCAGCCATCAGCACCGTCTCGCCCTCGCCCTGGGCTGTGTTGGGATCGGCTCCGGCCTTCAGTAACAACTCAACCAGCCCCGTGCTGCCGTTGGCGCACGCGACGTATAGCGGGGTGACGCCGTAGCGATCTGCTTCGCTGATGTCCGTTCCGGCCGCGATCAGGTTCCGTGCGGCAGTGACGTCGCCAACCTCTGCAGCCTGCCGAAGAGAGCGCGTTGCCGCGAAAGCCGAGACCGTCAGGCCGGCCACAAGGAGCAGTTTCGGACTCATAGGGCTGCAGGCTCCGTCAGTTCCACAACCTTCCCGTTGCTGTCCGCAAATTTATCCATCCGTACGCCCACCCTGTCGAGCAAAGTCAGGTGCAGGTTCGCCAGTGGCGTCGGATCTTTGTACTGAACGAACTGAGCGCCCTTCACGCGGCCGGCCGCGCCACCAGCCACCACCACCGGAAGATTGATGTGGTCATGGATATCCGGATTGCCCATGCCGCTTCCGTAAAGAAACAGCGAATGATCGAGGAGCGAACCGTCACCCTCGCGGGTGGCCTTCAGCTTCTCCAGGAAGTACGCGAACAGAGATACATGATACTGATTGATCTTCGCCAGCCGGGCCAGTTTCTCAGGATCGTTGGAGTGATGCGACAGCGGATGGTGCGGATCGGAAACGCCGATTTCCGGATACGTCCGGTTGCTGGTTTCGCGGGCCAGTTGGAATGTAAACACGCGGGTCGCGTCAGCCTGCATTGCGAGAATCTGGAGATCGAACATCAGCTTGGCGTGGTCGGCATAGGCCGCCGGCACACCTACGGGGCGCTCCACGTCCGGTAGCGCCGCGTCGGAGGTACGGGCCTCCGCTTTCTGAATCCGGCGCTCCACCTCGCGCACAGTATCCAGATAATGTTCCACCTTCACCTTGTCGGAAGCACCCAGCTCGCGCCGCAGGCTCGAGATGTCCTCCGACACCCAGTCGAGGATGCTCGCATTCCGCTTCAGTTCAGCCCGGCGCTCGCTCGCGCTGCCACCATCGCCAAAGATCCGCTCGAACACCACGCGGGGATGCGCCTCGGCCGGCAAAGGTGTCGTTGGCGACGACCATGAAAGGTTGTTCTGGTAAACGCACGCAAAACCGTTGTCGCAATCGCCGACCGTGGTCAGCAGATCCATCGCCAGTTCTAAAGAAGGCAGAGGCGTCTCACGCCCCATGCTCTGCGCGGCCAGTTGATCGACGGTTGTACCCAACTCGTAGTCCGTGCCTTCCGTCAGCTTTGCCTTCGCCGCACTGAGGAAGGCAGCGTTTGCCGTAGCGTGGTTGCCCGGCGAATAGGCATTGCGGAGTTCCAGATTCCTGAACACGCTCAGCCGGTCGAGAAACGGAGTGAGCGGAGCCAGCGTCGGTGAGAGAGTCGCCAGGCGTCCCCCGGCATCCAGATTGGCCGCAGTCGGCATCCACTGCACCGGGTTGGCTCCCATCGGCATATAGACGAAGCCGAGCCGCCGCACCGGAACCGGTGCAGCCGTCAGAGCCGGGAGCATCGCGTCCAGCAGTGGAAGGGAGAGTGCCGCGCCCAGGCCGCGGAGCAGGGTACGTCGGGGTATGGCCTTGCGGGAAAACATCATTGCGATCTCCTCATTTCGAACGGCGTACTTTGAACTATTCCCAGTATCAGGGAAGAAAACCGATAATCATGCGCTGCTGCATCCCGCACGATCGACCGGACAACGGGAGCATCCGCTGCTTCCATCCCCCGACCGAGGCTATAAGTCATTAACTTCTCAGTCAGGGTGGAAACGAAGACGTTCGGGTGAGCCAGCAACTGCTCTCGCAGACCCGCCAGCCCCGCGGCTTCGGGCAGTCCCGGAAGGCCGCCGGCGGTATCGATGGCCGCGCCGCGGTCCGTGGCGCGCCAACGGCCAATGGCGTCGAAGTTCTCCAGTGCGAGGCCTGCCGGGTCCATCAGCCGGTGACAGCCGGCGCACGCGGGATTGGCCCGATGCTCCGCCATCCGCTCACGCATGGAGAGCGGACGCGCCGTCGCCTGACCGTCCTTCAGCGGCGGCACGTTCGGAGGCGGCGGGGGCGGGGGAGTCCCCAGCAGGTTCGCGAGGATCCATTTGCCGCGCAATACGGGTGACGTCCGATTCCCGTATGACGTCACAGAGAGAATGCTGCCCTGACCCAGCAGCCCGCCTCGCGGACTGTCCGCTGCAAAGTCGACACGTCGGAAGTCACTGCCATACACGTTCGGGATGCCATAGTGCTTCGCCAGCCTCTCATTTAGAAAGGAATACCGGGCGCGCAGCAGTTCCACCACATTGCGGTCCTCGCGGAAGATGCTGTCAACGAACAACTCCGTTTCCTGTCGCAGTGCCTGGCGAAGGTTGTCGTCGAAGTCTGTATAGAGGCGTACGTCGGGAGTGAACGCTTCCAGGTTCCGCAGATAAAGCCACTGGCTCGCAAAGTTGGTGACCAGCGCATGAGCCTTCGGGTCAGCGAGCATGCGGCGAGTCTGTCTTTCCAACTCAGCCGGAGTATGCAAGCGGTTCTGTCCAGCGGCGCTGAGCAGTTCCTCGTCGGGGATACTGCTCCAAAGGAAGAAAGAAAGTCGCGATGCCAGATCGAGG
>JAOAPO010000032.1 GCA_025462945.1 Bryobacterales bacterium | reverse complement strand
CAGGTTGATTCCCTGTCCCGCGAGGTAGCCCATAAAGCCGCCCGCGAAGCAGTCGCCTGCGCCCGTCGGATCGAAAACGTCATCCAGCAGGTAGCCGGGCACCATGAAGTGACCGTCGCCGCGCCAGAGAATCGCGCCGTATCCGCCGCGCTTGATGACGAGGGTGCTCGGGCCAAGCTCCAGGATCTTCGCGGCGGCCTTCTTCAGATTGGTCTCGCCCGACAGCATGCGAGCTTCGCCGTCGTTGATCAGCAGGAAGTCCCAGCCGGCGATCGTCTTCAGCAGTTCTTCCCGGAAACCGCCGATCCAGTAGTTCATCGTGTCGCCGCCAACGACGCGCAAATTCGAACCCATTTGGGCTTTGACGGCACCCTGCAGGCTGGGCTGGATGTTGCCCAGCAGCAGATACGGAGTGTTCCGGTAGCTCTCGGGCAGCTTCGGCTGGAAGTCGGCGAAGACGTTCAGATCGGTCACCAGGGTCTCGCGGTCGTTCATGTCGGGCGAATACTTGCCCGCCCAGAAGAAGCACTTGCCCGGAACTCGCTCCAAACCTTCCAGATCCACGCCGCGGGAAAGCAGCAGATCGGTGTCCTCCTGCGCGAAATCGTCGCCGACCACTGCAACGATGGCGGGTTTCGTGAAATAGCTGGCAGAGAGGGCGATGTAAGTGGCAGCGCCACCCAGCATCCGATCAACTTTACCGTGAGGAGTTTCTACTCCGTCATAAGCGACGGAGCCAACGACGACCAGGGACATAAGCTCCCAGTGTAGCGTTGGCTTCGTTTTTGCGTGCTTTTCAGCCCCCGTAAGGCATGGGCGGAACCTTGCCGAGCGACCGCGAATAGACCGTCAGAGCGCCTCGGTGGTGCGCGGTGTGTTCGATCATCGCCCAGAAAATATCGCTGACTGGCTGACCGCCCATCACGGGACCCGTCGGCAATGGCTTCGATAATTCCTCGTCGCTGGTCAAATTCGCGAACTCGACCGACTTCGCATAAGCCGCACTGAGCCACGCGCGAGCGGCGGCCAGCGAGGTCACATCGGCCAGTTCTTTGGCGTGAGCTTCGAAATCCAGGTTGAAGCCCTCGGGCTGCGTCGCTCCCGCAATAAACCACTCCAGCGTCTGCGCTACATGCGCCACCTGCTGCGCTGCGGTCATCATCTCCGGCGCCGGACGGAAGTTCGAATCGACTTCCTCCAGAACCCGCGTCGAGCGATTGAAAAAGTCCTGGCTGGCAAGCAGTTGATTGGCGTATTTGTACATGATGGAATCCTCCTAAAGTAAATGTGGTTGGGACGATATCACGAACGGAGCTGAATCCCCGCTCCTCGCTGTTCGCAGACGCAACTCGTGGTCTCCGGCTTCGAGTCCGCGCAGGCGCGCGTTCACCTGCCAGACGCCCGGCTCCGGACGCTCCACAGACAGCAGTGGCCACGGGTTCCCGTCCACCGTCAGATGCACACGGGACAGGTCCAGCAGACCCTCCTCCGAATGATTGAACCGGCAAGCCAGGGTCTCATTGCGATAGTGACGGAACACGAGGCTGCGATCCATCGTGTTCTCAACCCTCGTGAACACCGGCGGCAGGAGGTCTTCACTCTCAGCCACGAACGGAGTGTCGCCATAGCGCCGCTCCGTGCCGGCCGGCAGCATTCGCATCTTCACCGGATCGCTGAAGCCGTCCGTGTAAGTCCCCACGCGAATATCGTGGTAACCCGGAGCAATACCCGGCGGCACCTTACAGTTCACCTGCCAGTAGCCCGCTTCATGGTGCACGAGGATGATCGCCGGAACGCCGTATGTATCGATCTGGACCAGCACATCTTTCTTTTCCAGCGGCCCGGGGTGCAGGAATGCCAGTGTCAGATACTCGTCTTTTCGCGGCTGAAACAGCGTATCGTTGTGCCGGTTGTTGATCGCCGAACACAGGAAGGGCGGGGTAGCGCCGGCCCGCGGTTGCACCGCCTCCCACCGACGATGCGCGATCAGGCCTCCGCGCCTCGAATTCGCATACAGGAAGTCCACGCGCGGGAAGCCAGCGGAGCGCGTCATTGCCATCAGGCACTCGACGGTCGGCCCGCACCAGTTATCGATTTGGCCGCCTAACTCGTCGTTCTCGTAAAATTCCATGTGGCAACGCGACGGTTCCGGCCCGTCGTCAATGACATAAGACTCGATGAACGCCGTCCCGCGCGTCACTGCGCAGACATTCTCCATCGCCCAGAGCGGATGCCGCAGATGGTAGAACACACCAAAAAACAGAACGTAGTCGAAAAAGCCAAACCGCTCCGGCGTCAACTCTTCCACATCGAGAATCGCGTACTCGATCTTCGATTCCCGGAGCCTTTTAACCGCAACCAGTTCTTCGTACTCCACGCAGTCGATCGCGACAACTTCGGCGCCACGACGCTCGCATTCGAAGCTGTTCCAGCCCGACGCAGCCCCAATGTCCAGCACCCGCCGCCCGCGAAGATCCGCAGGCAGAGGATAAGCCGCCAGCCTCGCCCGCAGGTTCGGAACCGGGATAATCCCGGGGATAATCGTGCCGTCCAGCAGCTCCAGGCTATGGTACGGGGTGTTCTTCGCGAACGCCTCCGTCTGTAGACGAATCAGCCTCTGGAACTCCGGGTTGCGTGCTGCGCTTTCGATTCCCAACGCGCAATGATAGCTTATTAGGGTCATGAAACCGATTCTTGGACGCCGACCCTTCCTCGCCTCTCTGCTTGCCACGCCCCTCGCCGCGCAACAGGCCGCCACGCCCTACAAGCCACAGCAAAGCGATCGGCCCGAGGTTCTGGAAGGCGACGAGCCCGGGTTCAAGCCCATGTTCAACGGCAAGAACCTGGACGGCTGGGATGGCGACCCTCGCTACTGGCGCGCTGAAGACGGCAATCTCGTCGGCGAGATCACACCGCAGACCGTCATTAAGAGCAATACTTTCGTGATTTGGAAAGGCGGCAAGCCAGCCAACTTTGAACTCAAGGTGGACTGCCGCATCACCGAAGCCGGCAACAGCGGCATCAATTACCGCAGCGTCGTGGTGCCCGACACTGTCACCCCGACCAACAAGTTTGCGATGCGAGGCTACCAGGCCGACATCGACGGTCGCAATGTCTATACAGGCCAGAACTACGAAGAAAAAGGCCGCTTATTCCTCGCCACACGCGGTGTGATGGCCCGGGTTGTCGAGGGTCGCAAGCCCATCATCCTCGGTGCACTCGCCGATCCCCGCGAACTAGCAGCTATTATCCGGACCGGCTGGAATTCGTACCACATCATCGCCAGAGGCAACCAGTTGACCCACATCGTCAACGGCAAAGTGATGTGCATCGTGCTGGACGATGGCGCTGAAGGTACAGCCGACAAGCCAGGCCGCATGATGGACGGCCTGATCGGTGTCCAGGTTCACGTCGGCGGACCCATGAAGGTGGAGTACCGCGGCTTCCGAATCAAAGAAGTTTAGTTCGCGCGGCAGACGTTGCTGGACAGAGTGTTCGCGGCAACGCTAACGCCCGGGCCCGCAGCAACGCAGTGCCGATTCATGCCATAGCCAACGAGAGTATTTCCGCGAATCACGTTGCCTTCTGTCTCGGACGGGCGACCGCCGTTGGCTGAAAGGTAGATCCCGCTTCGCAGCAGATCCGGCTGTTCAGCCAACGCGTAGTTGCACCGGGCCGTCAGTGGCTCGGCGCCGCAATGCGCCCGGTTTATATCGCTGAAGCGGTTATTCTCGATCGTGTGCCCGGTGCCGATGAGAAACACCGCCCCGTAGCCAAATCCCTCCAGCACGTTGTCGCGCACTACGACCCCCGCTGAACTCATCCCGGGATCGTTGTTGCCGAACACAATGCCGTAGTGCGTCGCTGGATACGCCTCCAGCGGCTTCTTGTTGACGCACGAGTTTCCGGTGACGGACCCGTGATGGAATCCATCAAGGTCGATGCACTGCCCGTTCACATCTGTGAAGTAGTTGTTGGAGTAAGTTGAGGCATCCACGTTGCCCGCCGTGTCCAGAGCCACGCCGACCCCGTGATTCTCCACGTCCACCCACTCGGCCGGGAAACCAATCTCACTGCCTCGATTGCCCGTTACCTGAACATCCGTCGCATGGCCCACCTGAATCGCATCGCGGCCAACCGTCGTGATCGTGTTGCCCCGAATCACGCCACCGCGCTGCCGCGGCGATCTCGCCCACGAGTGAGTCCAGATCGCATTGCCGGTGATGTGAGAGATGGTGGAACTGGTCACTTCGAAGCCGGATGAACCTTCCTCGAAGAGAATGCCACCAGTTGTGTTGTTTCGACCTGCCGGATTCAGCGTGCCGCAATCCGCGATCCGGACTCCGCTCACCACAACGTTCGATGACGCGTTGACCAGAATCGGGAATGTTCGCACCCGAGTGATGGCCACTCCGCGAACAGTGATGCCACTGCTGCGCCGGATCACGATGCCGTTCGCCGGGTAGTAGTCCGCAAACGCGGCTTCGTCCAGTGGCAGGTACCACGCCGACTTGAGCTCGGCTCGGTCGCCCTCAATCGCGAAACCGGTCAGCGTCACGACTGAAGCGCCATCAACCACGATTGCCGCGGCACCCCGAAACCCCGGTCTCATGACAAGACGACTTCCTTTGGGATGGCCACGAACAATCGTGTTGCTTTGAATAACCAGCGGAGCGTCCAGCAGCGTATCGCCCGCTTTGAGTTGCAGCGTTGCCGCCGAACTCAGCGGCGATAAAGCGAGCAATGCAAAACAGAGCCCGCGCAGGAGTTAACCTTCTGCCGGAGGCGGTGTTTCGGGCAGTGCTGCGGCTGATGTGGCGGCAGGTGCGATCGTCGGCGCGACTGCGGCAGGCTTGGGCGGTGAGGGCGGCTTGTCTGCCTTGACGGCAGTCTTCACCGGGCTGATCAGCACGTGGAAGCTACGGCCTTCCAGCCGGGGCATGCCGTCGATTGCGCCGAACCCGACAAGGTCTTCAGCGAAACGCAGCAGGAGCTTACGGCCAAGGTCCGTGTGGGCGATTTCGCGTCCACGGAACTGAACCAGCGCTTTCACGCGGTTGCCTTCCTGGAGGAAGCGGATCGCATGGACCTTCTTGAAGTCGTAGTCGTGTTCGTCGGTGTTGGGCCGGAACTTCAGCTCTTTCACCTGAACCACGTGCTGCTTCTTCTTGGCGTCGTGCTGCTTCTTTTTCAGTTCGTACTGGTATTGGCCATAGTCGATCGCTTTGGCCACAGGCGGCACGGCGGTGGGAGAAACAACCACCAGATCCAGTCCCAGTTCCTGCGCCCTGCGGAGGGCTGCCGCTGTCGGCATTACCTCGGCTGTGCCATCCGGGAAAACTGCCCGGACTTCACGTGCGCGAATCGATTCGTTTACGTTCTCTCTGCGGCTCGGCTTGCGAGGTGGGAAATTGCGGCCTGGAATCATGCGTTAAGGAAGGTGGTGTCCTGCATATGTCTTAACTTAACCATACCCCATCCGGGCTGTCTGTGCGACCGGGGTCCCGGCATCTGATCCGCCGTCGCTTTACGCTCCCGAGAACTTCCGGGTTGCACGGATCAGTTCCGGGGCCAGCTTCGGCACTCCAACTTCAGGATCTTTCTCTTCGTACTCCAAAGAGACGAACCCACGATACCCGCCGTTCGCGAACAGTGCGCACAGGCGGTCGAGGTCAGCGGGCTGCCTCTTGCCGTCGGCATCCGTGACATGCGGCTTGATATGTGTGCTCACGGCATAAGGGACGGACATTGCCGTCTGCGCGTAGCCGTCTTTCGGGAAGTTCCCGGTGTCCACGTTCATGCCCGCCCACGGGGAATCCGTACGCTTGATGATTTCGATTGTGGGTCCGGCGTTCGTGCTTAGTCCGCCATCATCTTCGATACCGAGCGTGATGCCTTTCGTGCCGGCGTAAGCGCAGGACCGCTTCATCACCTCCGCCGCCCAGCCGATCGCCTGATCCTCGCTGACGCCCTTCGGCACAGTTCCGCCGAACACGCGGACGTGCCCGGCGCCGAGCCTCTCCGCCACGTCCACCCACTTCTTCGCGTTCTCAACCTCGGCCGCCTGCAACTCCGGCGTCGGCTGGCAGAGACGCACCCGCGCCGCAACGCTATAGAGCGAGACGCCATTCCGATGAGCCGCCCGGCGCAGGCCCGCCAGATAAGACTCAGACGTGTCGGGGAACCAGTACACCGTCGTGTCCAGCCCCTCAAGGCCAAGGTCCGCGACCATGCGAATCAGGTCCTCATAGCTGAGCTTCTTCGCTTCCAGCTGCGCTCGAAACGAATACGCCACCAGACCCGGACGAAGCCGTCCTTTGCCCGTGGGGCTCTGCGCTTCCAGTTGCGAAAGTGCTGCGAAAGCGGGTATTGTCCGCAATATGTCTCGACGATTCATTCTGTCCTCCGCGTAACGTGGGTGCCAGTCTGCCAGTGTATCTGGAATTGGGGGCCACTGAGTACACAATGGTGTCAGGAGTTTCTGCCAAGTGGCGGATGCGTCGATGTCACGTCTGCAGTTCAATACGCCCTCTCATGAAGAAGTGCGGCGCTGAGAGCGTCTTGAGGGAGATCTCAGCGAAGTATCCAGCCCAACGCTGAAGGACTGGTGCTGCATACAACTTCCCTGCCGACCGACGCTCATGGTAGAACCAGCAGGATGGATTGTTATTAATATGCGCCATGCCACGCTGGTTTCTTGGTTGGCCCTCATGCTCGTGGTTCGCTCCGACGCCGAGACGATTCGCGGCGTCTTGTATTCGATCCACCACGGTGAGGGCAGGAACCCTGCTGGGCAGGTCGTAGTGGCCGTCGAGGGTGTGACCTACACACTTGACTACGCACCTCAAGCCGTACGATTCAAGGAAACAGTCTGCTATGAAATCGGCTCGATTTGGACAGCCGAGATCAAGCGTTCGGACGGCGACTCCTACATCACGCACGTGATTTGTTCCGGAGCGGTTGACAAGAACACTCATGAACCGTGGCTGGTGGTCCGTGAATATCTGAATCAGTTGGCCAAAAGTCAGCTGCCGCGTGCGGAACTGCTGTCATCGAACTGGCGATCTTCCACCGAGTTCGCGCAACAGGCTGCTCGACACTTCGATTTTCGCTCGTATCTGCTCTTAGGAGAGAAGGGGAACTGTCTGGACGTCGCACGCGGGGAACACCCCGGAGTGACCCAGATCGGAGCGGGTCTGTGCCCCTTGAATTTGGGGCAGCCGGGGGTGTTGCGGTTTAGCGTGGCCCGAAATACGACTTCGGGAACGTGGCAAATCGACAAGATCGAAATCGTGGCGGCCCCATGACGGTATTTCCTTCTGAACTATATTTCTCGCGGAACCCCAAAAATCTATCCGACGCAAACAGAAACTCAGCCGAAAGCGGTCCCCGCGGAGGAATGCGAGAGGTGGACTCGAGGAGATTAGCCCACGGCCTCGGCGTTCGGCCAGAGCAGTCACTGAGTTCAGAGCCCTGCGGCGTAGATCACGAACTTCGCGCTAATCCGGATCCATCCCAGCCGTCCATGGCGTCGAACAAAGACTTACGATTTTCGAGGTCCAAACCGGGCTGTAAACGGCCTCTCGCGTGACCTTTCACCGAAGCTTGAATTCGTTAGCCGTTGTCGGCGCTGCGAGATACAGGCACAGCGCTCGCTCTACCACCTCGAGAAGCGTGGCATTCTCGTCAGCAGCGCGCCGTCTGACGGTCCGGATCAGCTAATCGCCAATCTCAATCGTGGTCCTCATGCATCCAGCATATCGCCGAACGCAGAAATGCGCCTGCGGTATCGGTCGACCTATTTCAGAGACGGTCGATCTTTCTTCCGCAACCGGCCGCGTATCTTCAGCTCGATCGGCGTACCTTCGAACCCAAACCTCTTCCGAAGCTGGTTGATGATGTAGCGCTCGTCAGAGAAGTGGAGCGGGCCGGCCTTATCCGTGAAAAGAATGAAGGACGGCGGTTTCACACCAGCCTGCGTGATGTACAGGATTTTGCGCTCTTCGAATCGCAGTGTCTCCACGAAGCGATTCAGCTGACCGGTCGTCACGCGCTTACGGGCATTGTCGTAACACTCACGAATCATGCCGAAAAGGTGCGTGACACTGGCGCCGGTCTTGGCCGAGAGGTACACAGAAGGCGCGTACTCGAGGAACTTGATGTGGTATCGAAGGTTCTCCTCAAACTCGCCCTTCTTCCTCGAATCGATCAGATCCCACTTGTTGACGCACAGAATCACGGAACGTCCGCCCTCGTGCGCATAGCCCGCGATGGTTGCATCGAGGCCCAACACGCCCTCGCTTGCATCCATGACTACGATCACCACGTCGGCCATCCGGATGTTGCGGCGTGCCATCACGACGCTCATCTTCTCGGCCATCAGCTTCGTCTTGCCCTTGCGCCGGATACCCGCTGTGTCGATGAACACAAACCGGACCCCGTGGTTCTCGATTTCTTCATCCACCGAATCGCGCGTGGTGCCGGCGACCGGCGAAACGATCGCGCGATCCTCGCCCGTGAGCGAATTCAGCAGCGTCGATTTACCTGCGTTCGGGCGTCCGATGATCGCAACCCGGATGTACGGCTTATCGGCCTCGATCTCGGCTTCGGTCTTTTCGGACTCACCCTCTCCGGGCTCACCGTCTGCGGACACGCCCTCCGTTTCCGGGTTGTCGTCGTCCTCTTCTTCTTCTTCCTGCGGATCTTCCGGGATGTCCTTCGTCAGATGTTCCAGCAGCTGGTCGACGCCAAGGCCATGCTCGCCGGAAACCGGGAAGATGTCCTTGAAGCCGAATGTGTAGAAGTCATGGGCGAGGTCCTGCCGCGGCCCCGTATCAGCCTTGTTCACCGCCAGGGTGACCGGCTTGCCCGTCTTGCGCAGCAACTGCGCCAGTTCGCGATCGGCGGCCGTCAGTTCGGAACGGCCGTCCACCACAAAAACGACGCTGATCGCCTTATCAAGGGCGAACTTCGCCTGCTTCAGTATCTGGCTCGGGATGTAATCCGCGTCATCGACAACAATTCCACCCGTGTCGATCAGTTCGAATCGGCGGCGTTCGTAAACGGCTTTTCCGTGGAGGCGATCCCGGGTTATTCCAGGCTCGTCACCCACGATGGCGCGGCGTTGTCCGGTAATCCGATTGAAGAGGGTGGACTTGCCGACGTTCGGGCGACCAACGATAACAATCGCCGGTAATTCGTTCGGCATGTACTGTCATGATAGCAACTGTGAGCCCAGCCTTCACAGCCAGCAGCACGTCCAGTGTGCCTGCGGTGGCATCACAGGCTCGCATCATCAAGCGCTTCTTCGCCCCCGGCGGGGCGCTTTCGGCTGCCCACCCTGCCTTCGAATCCCGCCCCGGACAGGTGGAGATGGCGCTCGCCGTCGATGCCGCCCTCGCCGATGGTCGCAAGCTGATCGTCGAAGCCGGCACTGGTACCGGCAAGACACTCGCCTACCTCGTTCCCGCTCTGCTCTCCGGCCGCCGCGTGGTCGTCTCTACCGGCACCAAAGCCCTCCAGGAACAGTTGTTCTTCCGCGACATCCCCTTCCTTGAAAAAGTGATCGGCCGCAAGCTCAACGTCTGCTACATGAAGGGCCGCAGCAACTACGCTTGCCGCCAGAAGATCTACGACGCCGAAAATACGCCCATCCTCACCGGCATTGACGAGGTTGGCGACTTTCAGATCATCCGCGAATGGGAGCAGACAACCGAACTTGGCGATCGCGCCGAAATTCGCACTTTGGGGGAGGATTCCACCGCCTGGTCCAAGATCGATGCGCGCTCCGAACTCTGCGCCGGCGCGAAATGTAAGCAGTATGACCGCTGCTTCATCACCCTCATGCACCAGAGGGCTGCGGAAGCCGATATCGTCATCGTGAATCATCACCTTTTCTTCGCCGACCTCGCCGTTCGCCGCGAAGAGATGGCCCGGATCCTGCCTGACTACACCGCTGTCATCTTCGACGAAGCGCACGACATAGAAGACATTGCAGGCCAGTACTTCGGCTTCCAGGTGAGCACCTACCGCATCCTCGAACTCCGTCGCGACATCGCCGCCATGTCGCGAACGCGCAAGTTCGGCTCAGAAGAACTCGACCGTATCCTGATCCGTCTCGAAGAGGTCTCCATCAGCTTCTTCAACCAGTTGCCGGGCGGCGACGGGAGGGCCAGCTTTACCGGCCGGCCGGAGTTCCTCGGCGCGAATCCGGAAAACTACGTCGACATGGTCGCAGCCTTCGACCTGCTGATGAGCCACCTGCAGACCATTCACGACGCGCCGCAGGAGGTTATTCCCCTCTTCCGCCGCGCCAGCGAACTCCGCGAGGCGCTCCGCTTTCTGATGGAAGCCGACGACCCTGCTTTCGTCCACTGGATCGACCGCCGGGGCCGCAACGGCGTCTTCCTGCAGGCCACGCCCATTGACGTCGCGCACCTGCTTCGCGAGCAACTCTGGGAAAAAGTGGAGGCAGCAGTCCTCACCTCCGCGACGCTCGCTGTCTCCAGCGGATTCGACTATGTGCAGGCGCGCCTCGGGCTGCCCGATGCCAGGACTCTGGTCGTCCCCAGCCACTTCGACTACCAGCAGCAGACGCTCCTCTACGTTCCGAGGCATCTGCCGCATCCCTCGAACCCGGCCTACATCCAGATGGCCAGCGACGAAATCGTCAGGATTCTAAACGCCAGCCGGGGCAGGGCATTCGTGCTGTTCACCAGCTACAACCAAATGCGGCTGATCTACGAGCGCGTCTCATTCGAGGTCGAGTACCCGACGCTGATGCAGGGAACGGCTCCGAGAATGGCCCTGCTCGATCAATTTCTGGCCACGCCGAACTCAATTCTCTTCGCCACCGCCGCCTTCTGGCAGGGCGTCGACGTGCCGGGGGAGAAGCTGAGCTGCGTTATTATTGATAAGTTACCGTTCGCGGTTCCGAACGATCCGGTAGTGGATGCGCGCATCCGAAATGTGCGCGAAGCGGGCGGGAATCCTTTCTACGATTACCAGATTCCCCAAGCCGCCATCGCTCTCAAACAGGGGTTTGGCCGTCTGATCCGGACGGCTTCAGACCGGGGAGTGCTGGTGCTGCTGGACAACCGGATTACCGATCAGCGCTACGGACAGGTCTTTTTCGACAGCCTGCCGGACTACTCATTTACCATGCAAATCGCCGACGTGGAGAAGTTTTTCGATGTTTGAAGTATCTGTAGAGCACACATTCGCCGCAGGGCACGCACTTCGCAACTACCGCGGCAAGTGCGAGAACGTACACGGCCACAACTACCGGGTACAGGTAACCCTGCGAGGCGAAACCCTGGATAAAGTCGGCATGCTGGCGGATTTTGTGGAGATGAAGCGCTTGCTGCGCGCCATCTCTGAGCCGCTGGACCACGTCTTCATCAACGAAATAGATCCTTTTCGGGAACTCAACCCCACTGCCGAAAACATGGCGCTCTATTTCTGCGAAAAGTTGCAGGAAGGCCTGAAGCTGGACGTGCCGGTCGAAGTAGCCGAGGTGAAAGTCTGGGAAACAGACATTCAATGCGCCACGTACCGCCCGAAATCGTTGCTGGTTTGACAGTTGCTGGTTAACAAAGGGGCAGGGCCCATCCTGCCCCTTTGTCCAGTGTTCTTACGCCGTCCAGTAACTACTCAACAGTCCCTCCCCGGCCACATCCGCGTCGACGACGTAATCTGCCACCCGGATCGAGTCCGTTCCGTTCTGCGACTCCACCGAGAAGGTCTCCGAAAACCCTCCCGCTGAGTTCGGCCACAGCACCCGAATCACCCCGCTCAACGTCGCCTTGTTCATCCCCGGCATCCCCACGTAAGTCTTGCCTGTGAGCCCCGGAACAACCTGAAAGAACAGCCGGCACGCCGTGACTTTGGGGTCAGTCGAGAGCGGGACCGGAGTGCCCGGCGTGGTTACGTTGAGACGGCCTTTTACAGTAACGATCATTTGTCTTACCTCACTTGAGAAGTAGCGGCCACGAACCGCTACTCGCAGCCTTGCGAATCTCAAGTAGCTGAAAACAAGCTGACTTTAGCCTCCATTCTGCTGTCACCCACTTTGTGCACTGGTAGAATCGCCATATCTCACACACACCGAAAATCTCATCGATGGATGTCATCCCGGTCGCGGGACATGACGACATGCTGCTCAATCTGAGCGGCGCACACGGACCGTTCTTCACCCGCAACCTCGTCATCCTCCGCGACAGTTCCGGCAACACCGGGGTGGGTGAGGTTCCGGGCGGCGAGCGCATCCGGCAGACCCTCGAAGACGCGAAGCCGCTGGTGCTGGGTCACCAGATCGGAACCTGGAATAACATCCTGGGCTCGGTCCGCCGTCAGTTCGCGGATCGCGACGCGGGCGGCCGCGGCAACCAGACTTTCGACCTGCGAACCACCATCCATGCCGTCACCGCGATGGAAGCCGCCCTGCTCGACCTGCTCGGCCAGTTTCTCGATGTTCCCGTCGCGGCCCTGCTGGGTGAAGGACTGCAGCGCCGTCAGGTGGAGGTGCTCGGCTATCTCTTCTACGTCGGCAACCGGCGCAAGACCGACCTCGCCTACCGCAGTGAACCCGACGCCGCCAACGAATGGTTCCGTCTGCGGCACGAAGAGGCTCTGACTCCGGCGGCAGTGGTTCGCCTGGCTGAAGCGGCCCACGCGCACTACGGCTTTAACGATTTCAAGCTCAAGGGCGGTGTTCTGGCCGGGGAGGCCGAGATCGAAGCCGTCACGGCCCTGGCTGAGCGCTTTCCATCAGCCCGCATCACGCTCGATCCCA
>JAOAPO010000621.1 GCA_025462945.1 Bryobacterales bacterium | reverse complement strand
CGGAGCAGCTTCACCTGGAGTTCTGCCGGCAGGTCCCCGATTTCGTCAAAGAAGGCCGTGCCGCCGTTGGCGAGCTCGATCAGGCCCCGTTTCGCCTCGCCAGCACCCGTGAACGCGCCGCGCGTGTGCCCGAACAGTTCGCTTTCCATCAAAGGACCGACCATGGCACCGCAGTCGATTGGCACGAAAGCACCCCGCGCTGCCGCGTTGTAAAGCGACCTCGCCGCCACTTCCTTACCGGTGCCGCTCTCGCCCTGAATCAGGACAGGCATGCGCCCCGGCCCGATTTTGTCGATCAGGGTTCGGATTTGCACGACGCGCGGACACCGTCCCACGAATCCGGTGGGAAGTTCCTCGCCTGGCTGTCGCATGACAGAGATAGTGCGTGGGACAACCCGGTTTTCTCACTTCAATCGAGGCGAACTACAAATGCCTGGGCGGACTGCTGCTCTGTGCGGACTCGCGCCGCGAGCGTCTCAGCGGATTCGGGCGATGGTTCGCTGCCCGCAACCACGCGCCAGAGCGTCGGCTCGCCCTGCCGTTCCACCACTCGGGCGGCTCCGTAGATTTCCTGGAGTGTTTGCCGCAGACGGTCCGCATTCGCGCGCTCCCGGAACGCACCCACCTGGACTCCAAACAGAACAGGCCCGACAGGCACGGGTCCGGAGATCACGATCAACTCGACAGGGCCGATGCCAGGTCCGATGAGTCCAATCTGCTGCGCCGCCGCATGAGAAAGATCGATGATGCGGTTATTTACGAATGGTCCCCGGTCAATGATCCGGACATCAACGGTTTTGTCGTTCAGGATGTTGCGCACGCGCACCCAGGTCTGAAAGGGCATCGTGCGGTGAGCCGCAACCATCGTCTCCATGTCGTAAATCTCGCCATCGGCCGCGCGACGGCCGTGATACGGGTGCCCGTACCAGCTGGCGGTGCCAGTCTCCACCTGACCGATGGGTGCAGGCATAGCTGATGGGCGAGAACTACGGCCCTGGCCTGCGCGAGCTGCCGGCACCCCAGCCAGTTTCTTCTTCCCGCAGCCCGACAGCGCCAGCAGTGCAACGGCAATCACAATGAAGCCCCGCATATGTTGTGATAACATCCTAACCTTCCCCTTATGCCATGGCAACAGATCTACGACCCTTTAGGCAACGTGTGGCTTTCCACTCTCTCTGCCGCGCTTCCGATCTGCTTACTGTTCTATCTTTTGGCAATTCGCCGGACCCCTGCTCATCTTGCCGCAGCCTACGCCTCTTTGCTCTGCATTGCGCTCGCCGCTTTTGAGTTTGGGATGCCCGTCAGCAAGATTGCCGGAGCGGCGGCCAACGGCATCGTCTACGGAGCCGTGCGGATCGGCTGGACTTTGCTGGCCGCTGTTTTCGTTTATGAGTTAACCGTGGCGTCCGGGCACTTCGAAGTGATCAAGCAATCCATCGGTGGGGTGACTGGTGACCGCCGTTTGCAGACGCTGCTGATTGCGTTCGCATTCGGAGCCGTACTCGAAGGAACAGGCGGCGGTGGTGCGCCGGTAGCGATCTGCGGCGCGATGATGGTCGGGCTCGGCTTCGATCCGTTTGCCGCAGCCTTTCTTTGTCTGATTGCGAATACGTCGCCGGTGGCCTTCGGCGCCGTGGGCAACCCGGTGCGGGCTCTCGTCGCGGTGACGGGGCTGGATGGCATGCTGATCAGCGCCACAATGGGCCGCATTCTGCCCTGGACGGCGTTGCTCCTTCCGTTCTACCTCACTCGTCTGGTGACGACGTGGGACAAGGTGTGGGAGGTCTGGCCGGGGCTCCTGCTGGCTGGTGTAACTTTCGGCGGCATCCAGTTCTACTGGGCCAACTATCAGGATTTCGGGCTGGTGGATATTGTTGGCGGTCTCGCAACGCTGATCCTGCTCACGATGTTCCTCAAGGTCTGGAAGCCGAAGAACATCTGGCGGTTCCCGAATGAACCGGCCGCGACGATCCACCTTCAGTCGCACTCTTTCGGTCAAATCGTTCATGCGTGGACCGGCTTTCTGCTGCTCTCATTGTTTGTGGTGCTCTCAGGCGTTCCCGCCATCGTGAAGTTCCTGAATGCAGCCACGCCCATCGTGCCAGTGCCCGGACTGCACAATCTCGTCTTTCGTATGCCCCCGGTGTTTACCACGCCGCACCCGGAGAGCGCGATCTTCGATCTGACGTTGCTCGCGAACTCGGGAACTGCGGCATTCCTGGCGGGCCTGATCGCCGGACCGATTCTGGGACTCAGCTTCGGCAAGACGATGGGCGTCTTCTTCGCCACCTGCCGCAAGATGCAGAAGAGCATGCTCGCCATCATGGCGATGCTGGTGCTCGGCTACGTCACGCGCTACAGCGGGATGGACGCGGTGCTCGGTCTGGCGATGACTCACACCGGTTACTACTTTCCGTTCTTCGGCACAATAATCGGCTGGATCGGCGTGTCGCTCACCGGTACTGATGCGGGCTCGAATGCGCTTTTCGGCAGCCTGCAGGTGATCACGGCAACCAGCCTCGGCTTGCCCCCGGTTCTGATGGCAGCGGCGAATTCAGCTGGCGGTGTGATGGGTAAAATGATCGCCGCGCAATCGCTTGTGGTCGCAGCGGCCGCTGTAGGGTTACCCGGACGTGAAGGCGATCTGTTCCGCAAGGTGCTGCCGCACTCCCTCATACTGGCTGCTGTGATTGGCCTGATCGTGTTCTTCCTGGCCACTGCTGGCCGTGCTTTTGTGCCGGTCAGTGTTCCATAGTGAAGGCGCTGCTTACGATGTTTTACTTACACACCCATACTGACAAAACGAGACTCTGTAAACCATCATGAATGCGCTGTCAGGCCAGTAACTGCGGCGTTACCGCTTCGTCTCTACCAACAGAAGGCAACGCGGCACTGATCGCAACAGCGGCTCGCCAAACCTAATCAAACCGAAAGTTGGTAAACGAAATGAACAACGCTATTCTGCGCTTTGGGAAGACCTGTGTCTCGATGCTGGTCAGTGGTGGTTTGCTGGCGGGCGGCCTCTTCGCCGCGCCGAACAACAACATTGTCACGGTGACGCTGCCGCACGCGGTCACGGTCGGATCCACCACGCTGCCCGTTGGTGAATACACGGTCTCAAGCGTGAACATCGGGAACACCCGAGATCTCTTTGTGATCCGCGGCGAAAGCGGCAGCACTCTTGCCACACTGCATGCGCAGAGGGTGCTTCTCTCGAATCAGTCAGACAAGACGCAGGTGGTTCTCTCGAAGGACGGCGATAACTGGAATTTCGACAAGCTGGTCATTCAGGGCGACGGCGTCAGCTACCTCTTCGCGAAATAATCAGAGTTTGGCAAGCGTCGCCGCCGCGCGCAGGACGGCCGCTTCCGGGCTGGAGAGAATGGGCGCACCTTCCACGGGAAGCAGCGCGGCAACCCGGGCCATGGAAGCCTGCGACAGCACCACCACGTCGACGGCTGAGCGCAGGTCGCGCAGCATTGCCAGCACCAGTTCGTCGTGTCGTGCCACGTCACCGGCAACCACCGCCTCGAAGGCACCTTCGGCAACCCGCGAGACAATGGATATGCTTTTCCCTAGTCTGTCCGCGGTGGCCTGCAGCAGTTCCACGGTAGGCTCAAGCGTGGTGGAGAGAGTCGCGGCAATACCAATAGTCACTCCCTGCTCGACTGCTCGTTCCGCCATCGCCTCGTCAATGCGGAGCACGGGAAAGTCGCGGGCATCACGCGCAAGCTCAGTCGCTTTGCCGATCGACGAACAAGTCACCATCACAACGTCGGCACCACCCTCGTGCGCCAGATCGATCATGCCGGCAACGCGCCTCGTCGTGTTCTCAGTCAGACAACCAGCCCGGATCGTATTCCGGATTAAGGAATCGTCGAGCATGTGGAAGATCTCCACACCGGGAAGGTGCTTCTTCGCGAGCTCGGTGAAGAGCGGGATCAGGACATGACTGGTGTGAATGAAAGCCAGGGTGGGCACTGCAGCGATCATACTTCAGC
>JAOAPO010000629.1 GCA_025462945.1 Bryobacterales bacterium | reverse complement strand
TTGCCCCCCTCGAACCCAGCCCGACCCAACACTTTTACCCGATTTGATACACTGTCAATGAATGGCAGCGCCCCGCACGTCCCGGCATCATCACCACCACCGGGCTACACGTGTGCGGGTCCTGTTCTAAACGGCTTTGTAAACCAGAACGAAAGGACGCCCGCCGCGGTAACCGGCGGGCTTTTCTTTTGTTTCCCACTCTCCGCGCACGGGCTACTGAAAAATACGATGACTCTCGATTTCACTAAACTTGACGGCCTCCTTCCCGCAGTCGTCACCGACCACACCACCGGACGCGTGCTCATGGTCGGCTTCATGAACGACGACGCCTGGCAGCGCACCCTCGCCTGCGGCAACGTCACCTTCTACAGCCGCTCCCGCAACAAGCTGTGGATGAAAGGCGAAAGCTCCGGTCATGTTCTCAAAGTCCGCGAAATTCGCACCGACTGCGATCAGGACACCGTCCTGATCTCTGCCGATAACCTCGGCCCCGGCGTCTGCCACGACGGCTACGAGTCCTGCTTCTACCGCCGCTTTCAGGACGGTCAGTGGGTCACCACCGACAAGCCAACCTACGACCCGAAGCAGGTCTACGAATCCGCCATCGCCCCCGCCACTCACGAACAGCCGCCAGCCAACCCATCGACAACTACCCCCGTGTCTGAAAATCCGGTGCCGGCCACCCCTCAAGGAATTGCAGAATGAGCAAACTGAAGCTCGGCATCCCCAAAGGCTCTCTCGAAAACGCCACCATCGATCTTTTCCGTAAAGCCGGCTTCAACATCGCTACCAGCTCCCGCTCCTACTTCCCGGCCATTGACGACCCCGAAATGGAATGCATGCTGATCCGAGCCCAGGAAATGGCGCGCTACGTGGAAAACGGCATCCTCGACGCCGGCCTCACCGGTCTCGACTGGGTGTCCGAAGTCGGAGCCGACGTTGTTACGGTCGCCGACCTCATCTACGCCAAACAAAGCTTCGGCAAAGTCCGCTGGGTCCTCGCGGTTCCCGAAGCCAGCGACATCCATTCCGCCAAAGATCTCGAAGGCAAAATCGTAGCCACTGAACTCGTCGCCACCACCAAACGCTACCTGGCAAAATACGGAGTCACCGCCAAAGTTGAATTCAGCTGGGGAGCCACCGAAGTCAAGCCTCCAGAACTGGCCGACGCCATCGTGGAAGTCACCGAAACCGGATCCTCACTCCGGGCCAACAAACTGCGCATCGTCGAAACTGTCCTCGAATCCAACACGCAGCTCATCGCGAATAGAAACGCTTGGGCCGACGAGTGGAAGCAGCGCAAACTCCTCGACCTCAAGCTCCTCCTCGACGGAGCCATCGCCGCCCTCGGCAAAGTAGGGCTGATGCTCAACGTCCATAAGGACAACCTTGCGACTGTCTTAGCCGTTCTGCCAGCCCTGAAGCGCCCGACAATCTCCCACCTCAGCGACGGGGAATGGCTGGCCGTCAACACAATCCTCGACGAAACAACCGTCCGCACCATCATCCCCAGACTGAAGCAGGCCGGAGGAGAAGGCATCGTCGAATACCCATTGAACAAGGTGATCCTATGACTCCCAACTGCTGGACGCACCCATCCTCCAACACGCGCCCGTCCTCTTTCCTGCGCTGCTCCTCCACCTCGCGCCCGTCCTTTTTCAGAGCCGTGACCGTAACGAAGCGGGACCGAAAACGCACAGGAACCTCGCAATGATCCGAATCCTCGAATCCGCCGCCCTCGGCCGTCTCCTCGCCCGTCGCGACGCCAAAATGTCCGACGCCGAAGCCATCGTTCGTCCCATCCTCGAGGCGGTCAAAAAGCAGGGCGACAAAGGCCTCCTGAAGTACGCGAAACAGTTCGACAACTTCAAAGGTCGCACTGTCCAGGTCCAGCAGGCCGACCTCGAATCCGCCAACTCGCGCCTCACCGACGACTTCCGCGCCGCCGTGGAAATCGCAGCCCACAACGTCCGCGAATACGCCGAAGCCCAGCTCCCCGTCTCCACGATCAGGAAGTTCTCGAAAGGCAGAGAACTCGGCCAGATCGTCCGACCCCTCGACACCGTATCCGCGTACATCCCAGCCGGCCGCTACACGATTCCTTCCACGGTCATCATGACGGCCGTCCCCGCTCTCGCGGCCGGAGTGCCCAACATCTGCATCGCCTGCCCCAAAGCAGTCGATGAAGTCGACGGCACCGCCCACATGCTCGGAGTCCACCAGGTCTTCCGCGTGGGAGGCGCACAGGCCATCGCCGCCTTCGCCTACGGCACCAAAACCGTCCCGAAAGCAGACCGCATCGTCGGACCCGGCAACATCTACGTGGCCGCCGCCAAGAAGCTCCTGGCCGGAGAAGTTGGCATCGACTTCGTCGCCGGACCCACCGAGATCCTCATCATCGCGAACGAAGGCGAGCCCGCTTACTTCGCCGCCGACATGCTCGCGCAGGCCGAACACGACACCGACGCCAGCGCCATCTTGCTGACCACGGACCGCGCTCTCGCCGACGCCGTCGCCGTTGAAATCGAACGCCAGCTCGAAACCCTGACCACCGCCGCCGTCGCCCGCGTCGCCATCGCAAAGAACAGCGCCATCATCATCGTGCGCGACCTTGAAGAAGCAGCTGAACTCTCCAACCGCTTCGCCCCCGAACACCTCTCGCTCCACCACGAAGAACTCCTGCCCCTCATCAGGCACGCAGGGAGCGTCTTCATCGGACCGTTCAGCCCCGAAGCCGCCGGAGACTACGCCTCAGGCCCAAACCACGTTCTGCCCACCAGCGGCGTCGCACGCCTGCGGGGAGGACTCTCCGCCGCCGACTACGTCAAGGTCATCTCCGTGCAGAAGCTGAACCGAAAAGCCCTGTCGAAGATCGCGTCGTCTGTCACCACGCTTGCCCGAGCCGAAGGACTCGAAGCGCATGCCCGCTCGGTTGAAATTCGCCTTCCTGCTTATCCCCACGAAGGTCGCCTGGAGGACACGCTTCTGGTCAGAGGTAAGACCGTTGCTTAATCCCCGCAAGGCAGTGCTGGAGATGGCGCCCTACCACCCGCCAACCGGCAACCGAGCCACAAATCTGCGCCTCGACTTCAACGAGAACACCGTAGGGTGCTCGCCTAAAGTGATCCAGCGCCTGAACCAGCGCCTCACCGCCGCGGCCCTGACCATCTACCCCGACTACACAAGAGTCCGCCGAACGCTGTCCGAGTTCTTCCACATCCCGTCCGAGCGCATGCTCCTCACCAACGGGACTGACGAAGCGATCCAGGTCCTCGTCAACACCTTCGTCGAATCTGGCAGCGAAGTCCTGGTCCCGAGACCCTCCTACGCAATGTACCGCTTCTACGCCGAACTGGCCGGAGCCAAAATCACCGAAGTCGACTACGCTCCCCCGGCCTGCGCTTTCCCCATTCAGGCCCTGCTGGCGAAGATCACAGACAACACCAAAGCGATCCTGATCTCGAATCCCAACAACCCGACAGGCACCGCCGTCAATCTCGAAACCATCGACCAGATCCTCAAGGCCGCACCGGGGGCCGCCGTCCTGATCGACGAGGCTTACTACGAGTTCTGCGGCATCACCGCCCTGGGCCTGCTGGACCAGTACCCGAACCTCTTCGTCAGCCGTACTTTCTCGAAGGTCTACGGCATGGCCGCAATGAGAATGGGCTGCCTCTTCTCGCAGCAAGTCAACGTCGAGTTCCTCCACAAAGCCCAGTCCCCCTACTCCGTCAACACGCTCGCAGCCATAGCCGCCGAAGCCGCCGTCGAAGATCCCGACTACATCACCCAATACGTAACGGAAGCCCTTGCCGCCAGAACCCTCCTGACCGAAGGCCTCACCCAACTCGGAATCCAGTACGTTCCCAGCTCCGCAAACTTCGTATTAGGCTACTTCGGAAGCCGAGCCAAAGAAGTAACGAAAGCCCTGCGAGACGAGGCCATCCTGGTAAGAGATCGAAGCTACGAGATCGAAGGCGGAGTCAGAATCACCGTAGGCACCAGGGAACAAGCCCGGAAGGTCCTCGAGGTCCTGAAAACACTATGGTGAAAGACCTCATCGTCTTCGACATGGATGGAGTCCTCGTAGAAGTCACCGAATCCTACCGCGCCACCATCCAGGCCACGGTCAAACACTTCACCAACTACGAACCCACCCGCACCGAAATCCAGGACTGGAAGAACAAAGGCGGCTTCAACGACGACTGGAACCTCTCCCAGGCCATGATCGCCGAACGAGGCCTCACCCCGCCTTTCCAGGACATCGTAGACCACTTCCAGGCCCTCTTCCACGGCAACGAAACCACCCCGGGTCTGATCCTGAATGAACAATGGATCGCGCGGGAAGGCCTCCTCGAACGCCTCTACGAAACGCACAATCTTGGCATCTTTACCGGCCGCTTAGGATGGGAAGCCCAGATCACGCTCGACCGCTTCACCAAACTCCCCTTCATCTCCATCATGGGCGTCGACCACGTCACTAACCCCAAGCCCCACCCCGAAGGCCTGATCAGAATCAAAGAAACAGTCCCACACAATCGCATCTGGTACGTCGGTGACACCATCGACGACGCCCGAGCCGGTGCCGCCGCCGGAGTCCCCTTCATCGGCATCGTAGCCCCCGAGAACCCCCGCTACGACACAGTAGTCCAGCTCCTCAAAGACAACGGAGCAGTTCACATCCTCGACGACATCAATGCCATGGAGGCCATCCTTGCCCCGAACCGCTAAAATCCAGCGCGACACCAAAGAAACGCAGATCACCGGTGAACTCCGCATCGAAGGCAAAGGCCGCTACGAAATCTCCACGGGCATCCGCTTCCTCGACCACATGCTCGAGCTTTTCACGAAGCACGGCGGCTTCGACCTCAAGCTCACCGCCACCGGAGACCTCGACGTCGATCAGCACCACACCGTCGAAGATGCAGGCATCGTCATCGGCCAGCTCTTCGCCAAAGCTCTCGGAGATCGCAAAGGCATCAATCGCGCCGGCTACTTCGTCCTCCCTATGGACGAAACCCTCTGCGTCGTCGCCGTCGACCTGGGCGGACGCCCCGCGCTCGTCTACAAGGACAAAGTGAAAGTCGTCCACGTCGGCGATCTCCAAACCGAACTCGTCCCCGACTTCTTCGATGGCTTCGTCACGCACGCCGGAGCGAACCTTCATGCGAAGATCCTCTACGGCCGCTCCAACCATCACAAGCTGGAAGCGATCTTCAAGTGCTGGGCCCGTGCCATGCGCTATGCCTGCTCTACCGACGAGCAGTTGAAAGATCAACTCCCTTCCACCAAGGGCCTGCTGTGATCACGATCTTCGACTACGGCGCGGGCAACCTCCGCTCCGTCCAGAACACGCTCGACGAAATCGGAGCCACTTACGAAGTCGTCAACGACGCTGCATCGCTGGAAGCCGCTGAGAAGGTCATCCTCCCGGGCGTCGGCCACTACGGACAGCTCCTGCGTTCTCTTGACGCGCTTGCCGTTCGCGAAACGATGATCGCGAAGATCAAATCCGGCGTGCCGTTTTTAGGCATCTGCCTTGGGCTGCAGGCACTCTTCGAATCCAGCGAAGAAGCTCCCGAAGAGCGAGGACTCGCCATCTTCCCCGGAGCCGTTCGCCGCTTCGATAACACTGCGCGAGTCCCCCACATGGGCTGGAACCAACTCGAACTCGTGAAACCCTCGAAGCTGCTGGCAGGCCTTCCAGACCAGCCGCATGTCTACTTCGCCAACAGCTACTACGTCCCTGTAGTCCCGCAAACCGCTGCTATCTGCAACTACTCCGTGCCCTTTACTGCCGTGCTCGAATCGGGCAACATCTACGGAGGCCAGTGCCACCCCGAGAAGTCCGGACCCCTCGGTCTCGCCATCATGAGGAACTTCCTGACGTGTTAGCGAAGCGAATCATCCCGTGCCTCGACGTGACCGGCGGACGCGTCGTCAAAGGCGTGAACTTCGTGAATCTGCGCGATGCCGGAGACCCCGTCGAACTCGCCCAGCGCTACAACCTGCAGGGTGCCGATGAAGTCGTCTTCCTCGACATCACCGCCTCCAGCGACGC
>JAOAPO010000586.1 GCA_025462945.1 Bryobacterales bacterium | reverse complement strand
CGATGCCCACACCGATCGAAACACAACTGAACCGCAGATCACGTAACTGGCTCAGAGTGAGGACCGCTTCAAGGCCGGCCTCGGACATCGCGAGGGTCCAGACGTTCTTGTCCGTGCCCTGGCGGCCGCTCAGGTCGAGATAAACCAGCTTCGGCATCTGACGCAGCGCCTGCAGTCCCGCGTCGCCCAGTTCGTTGCCGCCCATCGTCAGCTCGCGCAGGTTTGGCAGCTGCGTGAGACGTTCGAGGCCGACATCGGTCATCAGGGTGGAACTCACGTTGAGCGACTCCAAAGCCTTGATGCCGGAAATGTGCTCCAGCGCTGTGTCGCCGATCTTGGTTCCGCGCAGGTTCAGACGCCGCAGCTTTTTCCAGTCCTTGATCGCTGAGAGCCCCTCGTCGGTCACGTACTCGGCGAAGTAGAGGCTAAGGTCGGTGATGCCGGGCAGGCTTTTGATTTCCAGCATTCCCTGGTCGGTGATATGCGTCAGAGAGAGGTCGAGGGTCTGAAGATCGGGGAGTTCGGTCAGGTGGCGGAGGTCAGTATCTTCCACCCATGTTCCCCGAAGGTTCACGCCGGTGACGCGGCCCTGCGGATCGCGGACTATCGAGCCGCCTGCATCCACGATCCACTGCGTGTCGCCGGGCCGGGGCACGGCAGCAAAGGCGGCCAGCGCGCAGGCAAGCAGAGAGAGTAAGCGGAAATTCACTTGGGCCTCCGGTTGGGCCGCGACGAATCGCGGTCAAAGACAATCCTGCACTCGGGGAGAGCCGCTTTGAGGTCGGCCAGCCCTTTCTCCGTTATGAACGTGTGATACAGATTCAGCACCTTCAGGGACGCCATGGTCCGAAGGGCAGCCACGCCGGCATCTGTGACCCCGGTGGTATCCAGCGTAAGTTCCTGAAGCAGTGGCAGACCTTTCAGTGCATCGATACCTTTGTCATCCACGGAGGTGTAATCCAGCTTGAGAACCTTCAGCTTCTTCAGATCGCTGAGGACGCCAATGCCCGCGCTGGTGGTGCGAGTACGAAACAGCTCGAGCCGTTCGAGGTTCGGCAACTGGCGAAGCACCGCCAGACCGTCGTCTGTGAAGCGATCGTGATTGAGGTATAGCTCGCGCAATGCAGTCAGAGGAGCCAGTTGCTTCAGTCCTTCGTCGGTAACATCAGCGCTGGTTAAGTCTAATTTTTCCAGGTGAAGCAACTTGCTGAGTTGAGCCAGCTCGACATCAGAAACGTCAAGGTAGCGAAGCGAGAGACTGGTCAATCCTGCCATTGCGCCCACCGCGGCAAAGGCACGGTCGTCCACTCTGGAGCCCGACAGATCCAACTCGCGGAGGTGTTTCGCATCCTTCAAAGCCTCCAGACCACGACCCTGCACGCGCGTTCCAGCCACCTTCAGGCTCTCTAAGCGAAGGAGGGGTGCGAGTTTGGCCAGGCCGGCATCCGAGATCGTCGTATTGCTGAGGTTCAGCTCTTTCAGGCCATCGAGGTGCGACAGGGAATCGAGACCCAGATCGCCAATCTGGGTCACCTGCAGGTCCAGTCTCTCAAGCCCCGCCAGACCCAACAGGTGCCTCAATTGCGCGTCGCTCACCGCGGTGGAAGCCAGATTGATCCCGACCACATGCCCGCCAGACAACTCGGCTGACCCGCCGAGAGCTTTCACCCAAGCGGCGAGCGCCTCGTCTGTGGCTGCGGCCGGAGCGGTCGCTCCCGGAGCTTTAGCCTTAGCTGACGCAGCACCGACGTAGCGGACACGAACGCCTGGCAACGCCGTGCGCAGAGCATCAAGACCGTTGGACGTGACGCTTGTGTAACGGAGGTCGAGATCGTTCAGCGTCTTAATCTGCTGCAGCTTAGCCAGACCGGAGTTTGTGATCTGTGTGCGGTAGAGATTCAGGACTTCGAGGTTCGTCATGTTCCCCAGAACTTCAGTGGCAGCATCGGTCGCCTGAGCGCCCAGAAGGTTGAGCCGCCGCATCGATTTCAGGTTCCGCAGATACTCCACGCCCTTGTCCGTCACGCGCGTGCCGGAAAGGTCGAGTTCCTCCAGTTGTGTGAGGTTTTGCAGGTACTTCAGGCCTTCATCGGTGACGAGAGTGTCTTTTAGCATCAGGCGCCGAAGGTCTTTCAGTTCGGCCAGCCCCTTCATCCCTTCGTCTGTGAACGGGTTATAACTCAGGTCCAGATTTCGCAACTTCGCGAACGGCGACAGATCAAGCTTCGAAAGGCGGCACTGGGTACAGCGAAGCTCCTGTAGTTTGGTCCACGCAAAGAGCTGCTTAATTTCCTCGTCGCCGACTTCCATCTGCGCGTTGTAGTGCCAGCCGAACGCCAGCCTTTCGACCCCGGTGTTCGTGGCCAAGGCTGCGAAAACGCCCGTTCGATCTTCGTTGCCGCCGCCCGGGTTCCAGACCGGACCCGGCAAGTAGAGCTCCTTCAGGCTCGGCAGCCCGGATATCCGGCGAAGCTCCAGAGGCCGCATGACGCCCGAGGTGAAGTCAATGGAGCGGATCTTCACCTCGCCCGCCGGAAGCTGCGAGACATCGGTCAGCGGCCGCGGGATGCCCTCAAGCAGGATGGTTCCCTCCCACCGGAGTATCCACTCAGCGAGTTCGCGCTCGCTTGCGGCCTGAGCACCGAAAGCGAAAAGCAGCAGGATGATTAAAAGTCGGCTCAACACGCGTTATTCTACTGAATGTATAGTTTCAGGAGTGACTTTGTTTCGAAGATTCGCCCTGGCTGGTCTTTCGGTGAGCGCCCTCTGGGCGCAAAACGCTGGCTTTGAGAACGGTCTCTACAAGGTAATGGAGCGCGCCGGTTGCGCCGCCTGCCATACCGGCGAAGGCGTCGCCTCCGGTACGCGGCTCCATCTGCCGGAGCCAGGCTCGTCCCCCGCGAAGCTCGAAGCGTTCGGCCAGTCGCTGGTGAACCTGGTCGATCGCGACCATCCCGAAGCCTCTCTCCTGCTGCGAAAGCCCACCGCGCGGGTTACCCATGCCGGCGGCGAACGCATCAAGCCCGGCAGTGCCGACGAAGCCGTATTGAAAGCGTGGATTGACCGGCTGACGAAACTTTCCGGCGAGGACCTGGCAACAGCGCTGCGATACCGGCAGCAGGAAGATCAGGGCGAAGGCGCTGTTTTGCAGGATGCCGAACTGCGCCGTCTGACCCACAGCCAGTTCAACCACACCGTGCGCGATCTTCTGGGCGACCAGACCACGCCCGCCAATCAGTTCCCACCCGAAGATTTCGTGAACGGCTTTCGGAACCAGTCCCGCGGCCAGAGCCTTTCGCCTATACTCATCGAGGCCTACAGCAGCGCGGCCGAACGGCTGGCACGTTCCGCGTTCCAGGGCGGCGACATCCATAAGCTGATTCCGTGCAAGCCTTCTGCCGCATGCCGCGCGCGCTTCGTCCGCGAATTTGGCCTCAAAGCGTTCCGCAGACCTCTGGACCCGGGAGAACAGCAGCGCTACGAAGGCCTGATGGCGCGGGAGACGGACTTCCTAAAAGGCGCTCAGACCGCCGTGGAGGCGATGCTGCAGTCGCCGAACTTCATCTTCCGTCTCGACACTACTTCCGATCCGAAACTCAAGGCATACGCCACGGCCAACCGCCTTTCCTACACTTTGATCGACACCATGCCGGACCCGGAGCTATTCGCTGCGGCTGCCAGCGGTGAACTCTCCACCCGGACGGGTCTCGAAAAAGCCACTCGACGGCTGCTGGCAGACCCTCGGGCTCGCGAGTCGCTCAACGAATTCGTCAGCCAGTGGCTTCGTTTCGATCGCCTGCTCACCGCGAGCAAAGATCGCCGGAAGTTCCCGATGTATACGCGGGAAACCGCCAACGCCATGACCGAAGAGGCCAAAATATTCTTTTCCGATCTGGTGTGGAACAACCGCAACTTCATGACGCTGTTTACGGCCGACTACGGCTACGTGAATCCGGAACTGGCCCGCGTCTACGGTGTTGCGGCACCGCAAAGAGATTTCGACCGGGTTCCCTTCCCGGCCACTTCCGAACGCGCCGGAGTTCTCGGTCAGGGCCTCTTCCTGGCCCTGACGGCAAAACCCGAAGAGTCATCACCCACTGCCCGCGGCCTGTTCGTGCGGGAACAGTTCCTTTGCCAGAAAGTTCCCGATCCGCCCGCGGGCGTCGACACGAATCTGCCGCCCGTAACGGAAGATCGTCCCCAAACCAATCGCGACCGGATGTCGGAACACGCGACCAATCCAACCTGCGCCACCTGCCACAAACTGATTGACCCGATTGGCTTCGGTCTCGAGAAGTTCGACGCCATCGGTGCACGCCGTGATGAGTTCCCGCTGCAGTTCACGGGGGGCCGCGGAGGTCCGGGGCGCGGCATGGCTGCACGCAATGTGAACCTGCCGATCGACAACAACGGCGACGTCGCGGGCCTGACCGGAGCCCGGTTTTCATCGCCAGCACAGCTCGGAGCCTTGCTCGCGAAGAGCACTCAATGCCAGGAATGTATGGTGAAGCAGTATTTCCGCTACACCGCCGGACGGATGGAAACGCCGGCGGATCGCCCCGTCATCCTGAAGGCCCTCGAAGATTTCCGTTCATCAGATTTCAAATTTCAGGAGATGATAGTTTCATTAACGCTCCTGCGAGAAGAAGGAAACGCTCATGCCGCAAGTAATCACAAATCGCGTTAGGACCTCGCGCCGGTCGCTGTTGAAAGGCATCACAGCGGCGGGCGCACAGATCGCCGTCGGGCTGCCCCCGCTGATCTCCATGTTCAACTCGACTGGCACTGCCTACGCGGCAGCCCCTGCGACGGGCGTGGCCGAGAAGCCGATCGAGACGCGCTTCGTCCTTTGGTTCAACGGCAACGGCATTCCGGAGCGCTATTGGATCCCCTCGGAGGAGGGCACGGACTATAACGTTACTCCGTGCCTGGCACCCCTGGCCGCCTGGCGCAAAGACGTCCACATTCTCAGCGGCGTGGATAACGCTGCTGCCGCCGGCAAGGGCAACGGCCACACTAATTCCATGAGCGGCCTGATGACCGGCACGGACTTCACCGGTCGCGGGCCCAGCGGACCCTCCATCGACCAGATCATTGCGGGTAAGATCGGCTCCGATTCCCGCTTCCGCTCTCTGCAGATCGGCGTCGCCCAGGAGTCATTCGGGGAAAGTATGCAGCGCAACATGAGCTGGGCCGGCTATGAGCGCGCGCTGCCGCCGGAGATGATCCCGCATCGCCTGTTCGACCGCCTGTTCGGAGCGCAGGAAGAAGGCTGGGTCAACCGCAAGAAAAGCATCCTCGATACGGTTCTCGCCGATGCGACCGCGCTCGGCAAAAAGCTGCCCGGCGAAGACAAAACGCGGGTGGACGAGCACCTTTCCGGCATTCGCGACCTGGAGCGAGCCATCGCCGGCTTACCGCCCGAATACCGCAAGATCGATCCGCCCGACTTCGAAGGTGACATGAAAGACTGGCCCCGCATCGCCAAGCTGCAAAGCGATCTTCTGGTCCAGGCTTTCGCCACACGCCAGACCCGCGTTGCTTCTTACATGCTCACGAAATGCCAGAGCATCACTCGGTTTCCCTGGCTCGGCTACACCTCGGCGCGTCACCATGACTACACGCACGCTGAAGGCAAGACGGCGGGCGCCGACGGCGTGGAAGGGCAGCGCGTGCTCCGCGACATCTGTCGGTGGCACGTGGAGGAGTTCGCGTATCTCATTGCCAAACTGGAGTCGGTGCCGGAAGGGGATGGGAATCTCTTCGACCACACAAGTCTGATTTACGCCCACGAGCATG
>JAOAPO010000573.1 GCA_025462945.1 Bryobacterales bacterium | reverse complement strand
CTGCGGTGGGAGATCCCGGGCGTTTACACGGAGCGATTTGATCGTCAGACTTCGTTCGATATGGCTGCGGTAAACCCCGTTCTGCAGCAGGCTGGAATCACAGTCAACGGGCGACCCGTCCTGGGATCATTCAACCTGGTCGGCACCGATGGTCACCCGGAACGCGGACTTCGGCCGGAACGTTACAAGCTGTTCGCGCCGCGAGCCGGTATTGCCTATCGACTTAATAACCGAACCGTTCTTCGTGCCGGAGGAGGAATCTTCTACATCCCTGCGGACACGAACTTCCCCGAGGCTCCACTGCAGGCCGCTGTCAACTACATAAACAATGACATGGCGGCGACTGCCAACAACTCGGTAACGCCGTTGAACACACTGACGAACCCGTATCCCGGTGGCTTTGTGGCTCCGCCGCAGCGCGATCAGAACTTCCAGAGCACTCTGTTGGGAGTTGCGGGAGTGCGGTCGCCACAAAGGATCGAAGAATACGGCTACACCGCGCAATGGAACTTCACGATCCAGCATGAGTTGCCGACTGGCATAGCGGTAGAGGCCTCGTACTCAGCGCTACGCGGCGTTCACCTTCCGCGGGGCAACCCTGGACGTCAGCTCGATGTGATTCCCACGGACGTGATCCTTCGGGAGGGCAGCCGGCTGACTGAACAGGTGCAGAATCCCTTTTTCGGCCTCGTCAACTCCGGACTTCTTTCCAACCCGACGATTCCCCGCGGACAGTTGCTCCGGCCATTCCCGCAATATTTAGGGAATATTGATTTCGGCGCATACATCGGAAACAGCAACTACCATTCGCTTCAAACGAAGGTGGAAAAACGGTTCCCGCAGGGCGGCATGGTTCTGATGTCGTACACATTCTCCAAGCTTATAGGCGATACCGAAACCTTTAGTAACTGGCTGGAGGGTGGTGGCGTGGCCGGAGTTCAGGACTACAGCAATCTGCGGCTGGAAAAATCGTTGTCCAGTTTCGACTCGCGGCAGCGCCTGACCCTCAGCTTTGTTTACGACTTGCCGATCGGCAGCGGAGGCAGATTTGCTTCGAAAGCCAATGGCTTTACCAACAGGCTGATCTCCGGCTGGGGAGTCAATGGCCTCCTCACTTTCCAGGAGGGCTTCCCGCTCGGAATGACTGCCACACCAAACCAGCTCAGCCAATACGACACTGGGTTGCGACCGAACGTCATTGCGGGTTGCGAGAAGAAGATCGAGGGAGCAATTCAGCAGAGATTGAACCGGGCTTTCAACACAAGCTGCTTCGCGGTACCAGCCCCGTTTACGTTTGGGAACGAGGCTCGCACGGATCCTAATCTGCGGGGACATGGCATCAACAACGTTGACTTCGCGACGTTTAAAAAAACGCCGCTGACGGAGACCACGAACCTGGAATTCCGAATCGAAGCCTTCAATCTGTTCAACCGCGTCAAGTTCGCGAACCCGAACCTGACCGCGAACACGGCGGCAAACAACACCTTCGGCGTAATCTCCTCACAGGCGAACACGCCGCGCTTATTGCAACTCGCGTTACGGTTTAGCTTCTGATAGATATGACGCGACAGTAAAGCATGAATTGACAGTAGAGCTACAAATAGATTTGCAGGTGTACCTTCGTTATCTGCTTCATCTCAGAAGCGGAATACGTCAGCCTTGGGTTCACGCCCCGCAGACCCGTCCACCCCGCGTTTTTACGAGCCGAACGATAAGGTGTTAGCGCAACCGGAAGATGACATGTTAACGACACGCGTTGCAAACGCCTGTTTCGGAGTCGAGCCGGTAGGTTTAACAATGTAAATCCCAGTTGGCTTTGCGGTCATTCCGCAGTTGCCCGCCAAGAATGAGCAGGGCCCGGATTGCCACATCCAATACGACTCCGTCGCCGAACGGCTTTGACGCACGGATCTCACTTTGGCACGCGATTATGGTCGCCTATGGGCCTGCTAATCCCGTGAGCTGGGGCAGCATCGAAGTCGTCGACCCGAAGTGGATTGGCGAGTTTTACGACATGAAATGGCGGGTGCCCGCGGCAGATCTTCAGGCGTGGCAACACCAGACGAGGGAACATGAACTCCTGCGCTCTGCCACGCGGGCTGCGCTGAAAGAGCGTTGCAAGCTCGTGCTCGACGAGCAGCCTTCAAAAGCCGACATTTTCGAACTGATAATTAGCAAACGGGGACCACGGCTCACAGTGGCTTCAGAGTCAGTTTCACGGTCAGGCGTGACGCTGGTGAGTGGCGGCGTGATGGCGCACACGGTCGAGAACCATGCGCAGGTGAGCGATTTTACGGATCGACGATGCAGGATCTGGCTGATCTTCTGTGTATCATGTCCGGGCGAACCCCTGTGCGCGAGCGAACCAGATTGAACGGGCGCTACGACTTCACCGTCCGCCAAACCCCACCTTCGCCTGATGACAACCATGTGTACAGCTACTCTGTTGACCACCTTGGCCTGCGGGCGGAGCCCGGTACGGAGAACAGACCGATGTTGGTGTTAAAACACACCGAGAAGCCAACCGAAAACTGACGGAGTCAAGGGAATTCTCCCCCGACGACGAACGGCCCAGCGCCAGAGGAATCCAGTTCCAGATGGGCGCGGGACCTGCGGGATCTGGCCTGCCGAAAGGGACTACCGATGTTTCGTGGCGTCCAGTGCACGAAGTGCGTCGGCAAGTCTTTACACGGCGTCCAGCGTTGTCCAGGCTGATGCATTCCATCGGCACATCGCATGCTTTTGAACCAGCAGAGGAACAGAAATGGTTCAGGTGGTAAATCAAGTCGGGTCTCCCCGGCCGGTTGTGTTTGGCGTGCTTACGGATTTCGAGAACTATCCTGCGTGGGTTCCGGACTGCGAACAGGCAGTCATCACCAGCAAAGACGAGAATGTCACCAATGTCGACATCACGATGAACGGGATGAAGAAGGTTACACTCAGCGTGCAGTTTCAGTGCGAAAAGGATGAGTTCATACGGTTCCAACTGGCGGGTCAATCGTCGGACGTAAAGACGTACTCCGGGACTTATCGACTCAGGAACGCCGAGGGCGACGGGGGCACTGTGGTGGTGGCGGAGCTTGATGTGGACGCGGGTCTGCTGGTGCCGCAGATGCTGGTGGACAGTATGGTGAAGAAGTCACTGAAAGAGTCAGGCAGTGCGCTGAACAGCTATGCGAAAGCTCAGGAAGACAACGTCACAAATTGAGGCAGCAGGGTGCGAGCGAGCCGGTAAAAGTTGCGACTCACCCCGAAGCCCCGCCAATAGCCACGAAGGCAAGTCGTACCCTGTCATTGAGTTCCAAAGATGGCCAGGCAACTGCAGTTATCGGGGCATGAGCAAACTAGATTTTCTCCTGATTCCTGCTCTGGCACTCGGGATGGCAGCAACTCCGGGGTTCGGCCAGACTCCACCCAGTGCGCCGCTTCCGGGCAGCCCTGGACCCACTAATCCCAACAATCCGTTACCTGCTCCGGGCAACCCGAACAACACCCCCGGACCGACGCAACGGCCCGGTCGAAACAACCCCGATACACCGACTCCACCGGTGGCAAAACCGCCTCAGTATCCGAACACTCCGCAGCCGGGGCAGCCGCCGGTGCCGAATACTCCTGCCGGCCCGGCAGTCCCCGGGACGCCGAATACCCCGGGCGGGACGGCGGCTCCCGGCGCTGTGCCGGAAGTACCAGGTCCGCAGGCGCAGTAGGCTAGGCAGCGCGAGCTTCGGCCGTTGCGGCCAGCGTGTCGAGCAGCCGGAGCATCGCGCCCGTATCCTTAAGCCAGTACTGGGCGCGGCTGCGACCGGTCCCGACGTGGATTGTCCAGGCATGCTCACCGAGCCTGTCGAAAACATCTTCGTCGGTGCTGTCGTCGCCGGCACCAAGCTGGAGGGACGGTTCCTCTTCGGCGAGTAGATGGGAGGCAAACAGACCCTTGTTGACCCAAACAGGCCGAACCTCCACGATGCCGCGCCCGAGCACAGGCCGTGCATCGGTTTCGGCAAGCAGGCCCTCCATAAGTCCGGCCAACTCCGCTGCCAGCCAGTGCCCAAACTGTGGTTCCACGCGGCGATAGTGCCAGACGATCGAGTACTCCTTCTCTTCCACAAAGCTGCCCGGAGCCCTTTGTACGAAGTGTTCGAAGACCGATCTCATCTTTGCCTTCCACTCCATCGCGCCGGGGGTTGGCACGAGATGCTCCCACGTTTCCGTGCCGGCTTTGCGACTTAGGGCTCCGTGTTCGGCGCCGAGATGGAGCCCTGGAACTGCCCCAAGCCAGTCTTCCATCTCGTCAGCGCTTCGGCCGCTTAGAACGGCAACTACATTTCCTGGGTCGGCCGCAAGCCGCGTGAGGGTGCGGATGAGAGCGTCGGGCGGCACGGCGTTTCCAGGATTGTCCTGGATCGGGACCAGAGTGCCGTCATAGTCGAGAATCAACAGTCGGCGCGAGGCCTTTTTGTAAGCGTCCTCGACCGCCCTGACATTCAGGGCCTGGGCGGAGGGAGTCTGTTCGAGTCCGACAGCCGCCAGGCTCTTCAGGAAGCGGCGCGCCCAGTCGAACACATCGTTGCGTGACACTCGCTCGCGAAGGTGGCGCATGCGTCTTTTCCTTTCGCCCGGCCGCATGCTGAGAGCTCTCTCCACAGCGGCGGCTACCTGTTCTTCGTCATAAGGGTTGACGAGCAGTGCCTCGCCCATCTCAACCGCGGCTCCGGCGAACTGGCTCAGGACGAGGACGCCATCGTCATTGAGCTTGCAGGCACAGTACTCTTTGGCTACCAGATTCATACCGTCACGAAGGGGTGTAACCCAGGCAACGTCGGCGACGGCGTACAGAGCGGCCAGGCTGGAGCGCTCGATCGACTGGCGGAGATACATGACCGGAGTCCATTGCGGTGTCCCGAACTCACCGTTGATCTCGCCCACGAGTTCATTGATCTCGCTGCTCAGGCTCTGGTATTCACCGATGCCTTCCCGGGAAGGCACGGCGACCTGGAGCATGACGACCTTCTCTTTAAGGTCGGGCCGCTGGCGCATCAAAGTCCGGAAAGCATGCAGTCTTTCCGGAATGCCTTTGGTGTAGTCAAGGCGATCAACGGCCACGATAACGTGTTTATCCGCGTATTGGGAACGCAGTTCCTCGATGCGTTCCTTCGTTCTGGGGTCGTGCTGGATCAGGCTGGCGAGACCGGTGGGGTCAATGCCTATGGGCAGGGCTTCGAGCTTGATCGTGCGGCCCTGGTACTCGACGCTGTCCATGGAGCTTTCGATAGCGAGAATGCGCAGCAGGCACGACCGAAAATGCTGGAGATGCTGGTGGGTGTGGAAGGCCAGGAGGTCGGCACCGAGCAGACCGAGGAGCACTTCGTCGCCGCGCGGCAGAAACGCGAAGGCTTCGGAGGAGGGGAACGGGATGTGGAGGAAGAAGCCGAGCTTGATGGCGGGGTCCTGTTCGCGAAGCATCCTCGGCAGCAGCATGAGGTGGTAGTCGTGGATCCAGATCAGGTCGCCTTCGCGGAGGTTGGCAGCGACTGTGGCGGCGAAGTGTTCATTGCCTGCGACGTAGTCATGCCAGGACGGCGGGTCGAAGTTCATGCGCGCCGGGAAGAGGTGGAAGAGGGGCCAAACGGTCTGGTTGGGATAGCCCTTGTAGAAGGCTTCGCCAGCGCCGGGCGGAAACTCCACCGGTATGTAGGCGAAGTCCTGGGCGGTGCTGGAAAGGAGGCTGGCACGCTGCTCAGGGTCCAGTTCCCCGTCGTCTCCAGCCCAGCCGATCCAGAGACCGCCGGTCTGCCTGAGGATGGGTTCCATGGCGGATGCCAGTCCACCGGAGCTGGCCCTGGCTTCCCACTCGCCGTTCGTCTGGGAAAGGGTGACGGGAAGCCGGTTGCTGACTACGACGAGTCGACCGGGAGATGGCTGCTCAGTCGACGCGGAGGGACTCACGCGAGTACCGAATCCAGTTCACTGTTTAACGGTTCGACGAGGATCTGCCCGTCGATATCGATGGTGGGCTTCTTCTCCTTACCGTTGTTCTGGCTTTTCACCCATTCCGAAGCGGCGGGGTCGGCCTCGACGTCGATGTAGTCGAAGGGCACGCCGATGGCTCCGAGGTGGTCGAGGGCACGTCTGGTGAGGGGACACCAGTCGGCACCATACACGGTCACTTTCTTCATGACCGCAGTTGAGCAATCGATCTACCGGACTGGTTTTCCGTACTCCGTGACCCGGAGCTTACTGTGGGCGGCGGAAGAGGCCGCCGTAGACGGCTTTCCCGATGATGTGGCCCTGGATCGCTTTCATGACTGCTGTGCGGGTCTCGAAGGCGTCGCCGACGGGTTTGACGTCGAGCTTCGTGTCGAGGGCGAAGAGCTCGAAGACATAGTGGTGGATCGGTCCGGTTGCAGCGGCTCCAGGGCCACGGTACATGGGGCCTGTAGCGCTGATCTGGTAGCTTCCATCCGGGAGCTGCGAGCCTTTGGGCACACCTTCGGGGAGACCGGTGGCAGTTGCCGGGATATTCCAGAAGACCCAGTGCGCCTGATCGTCCGTGGTCTTATTGCGCGCCAGATCGAGGTCGTGGAAGTGGAGGAAGAAGCTTTGGGTCCCGGCCGGCGCGTTGGCCCAGGTCATTGCGGGCGAAGTGCCCTCACCGGGAGCAACGCCGGGTGCGGCCTGACTAAACTTGACGGGAATCTGGCCGCCGTCTGGGAAACCGGGGATCGTGAGTGTCATGGGGGCTGGGGCCGAGGCGGGAACGGCGCCTCGGTTCGGTTGCTGCGCGGAAAGCAGGCAGGCTGTGGAGAAGATGGCTGTTAAGTAAAGAGGCAATTGCATGGGATTGTCCTGAGCTGAATTTGTCTATTGATGCGGTTATGCCCGCTTCGCGATGAGTTCGGAATCGCCGACCGTGACCTTGAACCGAATCTGGTCCGCTTCGACTTTGCCTTTGTAGACGAGCTTGAACTGGCCGCC
>JAOAPO010000569.1 GCA_025462945.1 Bryobacterales bacterium | reverse complement strand
CGCGGCCATAAGGAGTTGCATCGTCAACGCGGACCCATTCATCCGGCTTGCCCTTCATTTCCGGCATCCCGTAGTGTTTGGCGAGAACCGGATTCACAAACGTGTGCTTTGCGTACAGCATGTCCAGCACGCTACGGTTGTTGCGAATCACGTCATCAATGAAATGAATCGGCTCCTGAAACATCGCCTCGCGCAGATCGTTCGTGAAAGTGGGGAACCGCTCGCGATCCACCGAGTTGTGATCTTCGAAGTGACCGTAATCCAGCCAGCTGCCGGCAAACTCTGTCGCGAGCGCCTTCGCGCGGTCGTCTTTCAGCATCCGTCGTGTCTGCGCCAGGATACCGGCCGAGGTACGCAGCTGACCCGCGGCAGCGGCAGCCAGCAACTGATCGTCGGGCATGCTCGACCACAGCATGTAGCTCAGGCGGCTTGCCAGCGAATACTCCGCCAGCGGCTGGGGTTTCGTGGAGGCGGCATTCTGCAGCAGCGGCCGGGCCGCCATTGCCGAGAGATCCACGCGATAGCAGAACTCAGGCGACATCAGCACGCTCACCAGGGAATCGCGAATCGCTTCATCATGGCTGAGTCCGCCCTTGGTGCGAAGTTCGTTGTAGAACGCCACCAGTTCGGTGCGCTCGGTCTGCGAGATCGGACGCCGGAAGGCGCGCGCCGCAAACTTCACCAGCGCGTCCAGGTGCTTCGGCTCCGCATCTTTGCGCAGCTTCTGCACGTCTCGGATCGTGGAATTCACCCTGGCGAAGTGCTCGTTAATCGCCTGAATGGCGATTGGGTCGTTGGTGGGCAGAGCCGTGGCTTTTGCCAGGTACTGATCCCGCAGCCCCATGATCACTTCGGTAGAATCGACAGCCTTGTCCTCGGGCCGTTTGCTGCCCGACTCGCGACCGGTACCAAGAATTTCACCGCTCTGGTTGAAGTAGTACTGAACGTAGGTCCGCGTCGTGTAATCGGCGATGTACTCGAATTCCAGCCACAACCGCTCCAGTTCCTTCTTACCCTTCTCATCCAGCACCATTTCGATCAGCGGGGTGTCATCTCGGAAGTAGCCCATCACGTTGTGATAGCCAGCCGAAAGCAGACGGCCCTTGTCTTCAGAGTCATCCGGGAAGAAACGACCGCGTTCCGAGATATAGAAGTTGTCCGGGAACACATCAGCGAAGCGCGCGAACGCAGCTACGTACTTGTCTTTCTGCGCGGCCGGAATCACCAGATCCTGATCACCAGCGCGTTCCAGTTTGCTCTTGGCAGCCCACCGAACTGCCGCTTCCTGACCCAGTCCGGCCATCTTCGGCAGCGGAGTGTCGGGTGGCGGTGGCGGGTCGGTGTCGAGCCGGAGCGTTGCGGGGTCGAACTTACGGCGGCTGGCAGCGAAATTCTTCAGCTTCCAGTTCATCAGCGGCTGTGAGGTCGCGCTCAGGCCACGAACAACCGGGCTTGCGAACTGCATCGCCGTGTGGTTCCGGATCCGCGTTACGAAGTCACGCATCTCCACACATTTGGCGCGAACGGTTTCGTCGGAAGGCGCAGGCAGCGCTTTCCACATACCCTGCAGCTTGGCCACGGGACCGACTGCCTCTTCGGGGCTTTCCAGAATGCCCCAAACCGTCTTCAGATACTTCGGGCTGACCTTCGATTCGGCAGCCACGGAGTCGAGCGTCGCGTTCGGCTTACCGAGCGCGGCGCGATTCTTGTACCGCCACGCGGCCTGAAAGTAGTCGGCGTAATCGGTCGGCTGCCGCTTGTAGAAATCGACAATGCGCAGAATCGTGTACTTCTCGCGATCCGTTTCCACCAGCATGGGGAACGGTGCGAAATCGATACCGTCCGGCGTCAACACCATGTGATCGACAACATCATGGGCCGCGCGCAGATACTTATTCAGCAACGATGAGGACATCGACAGCGACTCGCCGCTGTTCGCAAAGCCCTCGGTGTTCGCGGGGTCGACCGGGAACTCTTTGGCAGGCTTCAGATCCTGCCCCGTCAGGTCGCGGATGGTGTAGTTGTACTCGGAATTGCTCAGGCGCCGTGCCAGCACCACGCCTGGATCCCCGGCGTTCTTCTTCGCCTCAGTCCGTCGTACCGCATCCACCCAGGCGACTACTGCCAGACGCTGTTCGTCTGGCGGCTGCTTCATCGGTTTCGGCGGCATCTCCTTCGCGTTCAGCCGCGCACTGATCCGGCCCAGGTGAGCATAATCCTGCGCTGCGGCAGCCGCTGAAGTGTACTGCTTGAGGTCCAGCGCTGCGGGAGCCGAAGCTCCGCTATGGCAGCCGACGCAGTTCGCAGCAAGGAACGGCGCAACCGTTTTGGTGAACTGACGCTCCAGTTGAGCTTGTGAGGGTTCGGCGGCGTTCAATGCAAGCGCGAACAGTGGCGAGACGAGTAAGGCAGAACGAATAGATGACATGGCCTTCAAGTAGTACAGACGGCGTACGGAATCGTTGGAGTTACCCAAACGCGGGCGATTCTCCACTAAGATGATATTCCATTCCCGGCAGGAGTGGGGTCCAGGCAAGCGCGATTGCTCGCGCCCTCGCCCCAGGCGCTGAAAATGGTGCTCTTTGCTCCCCCCTAGCCGAGGTTAGGCAGCGTTCCGGTACTGTCACCGAACGACGTCTCTTCGATGCCCATTCGCTGCAGCATCGAAAGATACAGGTTGCAAAGCGGAGTCTCTTTCGGAAATCGCAGACGGCGACCGGGCTTCAACGTACCCTTGCCCCCGCCAGCCAGAGCGATCGGCAAATCGTGCTCCAAATGCAGGTTTCCGCACTTGATACCGCAGCCGAACATCACCATCGAGTTGTCCAGCAGCGTGCTGCCGCCCTCGTCCAGACTCTTCAGCCGCTTGAGGAAGTACGCCACCTGCTCCACGTGCCACGTCACGCACATCTCGTACTGCTTCTTCCGCGCGGCCTCCTCAGCATGGTGAGAGATGGAATGCATCCCGCCGCGCACGCCCGGAATGAACGAGAAATCCTCGTTCGTTTGGGCGTCGGCGGTCATCATCGTGGCCACCCGGGTAGTGTCGCTCCAAAGCGCGAGGACCAGAATATCCATCATGAGCTTCATGTGCTCCGGACGCGTATTCGGTATTCCCGGACCGGGCCGCTCAATCGGCAGCTTACCCTGATTGATCCACCGTTTCTGCGGTTTCAGCGAAGCCTGCAGGCGCGTCTCCACCGAGCGAACTGACTCGAAGTACTCGTCCAGGCGCACACGGTCACCGGAACTGCCCTGATTCCGCAGCGCTTTCGCCTGCTCACGCACCAGATCCAGAACACTGGTTTCGTCGCGCTGAAGAGAGTTCAATACGCGCGGATCGTCCGGATTCAAACCCGAGATCACCGGAGCCTTGTTCGACCGGAACAGCCGATCGAAGGCCAGTTGCGGCACAATCTCTTTCGTCACCGGCGTGTGCGGGTCGCGCCACGAGATGAACGAACCGTACATCCGGGCAAAGCCGCCGCCAGCCGTGTCGATACCGCTCCGCGTCGCTTCCAGCCCTAGTTCGAAGCTGGGCAGGGCCGTCCCGTCGCCGATCTTCTGCGCCATCAACTGGTCGACGCTCGTGCCGCCCGCATCCAGATCGTCGCCGGAGGTTCGCTCCACATACCCGCCCGACAGCCACGCCGGAACTTTGGGCCAGTGCCCGTTTCGCCCGACAGTCTTGGCGTTCCACAGATTCTCCAGCAGCATAAAGTCGCCGCGAATGCTTTCGAGCGGCTTCAGGTGCGGCGTGATCTCGTAGCTCTCACCGTCACCAGCGGGGGTCCAAAGTTCCGGCACCACGCCGTTCGGCATATACATGAACACCGAGCGCAGCGGTGGCGACGTCAGTTGCCCTGCTGCGGAAGCGGGCGCGGCGGAGCTCATCTGCTCCAGCCATGGAAGCGCCAGAGCGGCACCAGTTCCGCGCAGAATCGTTCGTCGGGAAATTCGCTTAGCACTCATCGTCTTCGTCTCCTGCTACTTCACTACCATCGGTTTCTGCAACTTCGGCGGTGGCGGCGCCGCAGTTGTGATCGTCACTTTGCCGCCCTGGCTGTTCCGGAACGGCGTGCTCAACACGATCTCGCGGATCAGCGTTCTTCCGCGATAGTTGTCCTTCTGCAGCGTATCGGCCAGATGCTGAATCGTGCAGCTGTCGCCGTCCTGCAGGCTGCGCCCCAGCGCGTACCCCAAAACCTTCGAGGTCACCTGCCGCGCGAAGTCGTCCTTCTTCTCCATCAGGACCTTCACCAGTTCCGAAGCGCCGTCGAACTTCTCGCCCGAAGGCAATGAGCCAGTCGCATCGATTGCCGAGCCATCGAATTCCTTGTCGCGCCACCGCCCCGTCCAGTCGAAATGCTCGAGCGCAAAGCCCATCGGGTCCATCAGATTGTGGCAGGCGGTGCAGGTCGGACTTACGCGGTGCGCCAGGATCTTGTTCCGCATTCCAACGGCCGTCTTTGCGGTCTCCACGCAGTTATCCTTGCACGTCACAGGCTCGAGTGGCGGCACGTTTGGAGGAGGCGGCGGCACCGGCGTACCCAGAATCGTATCCAGAATCCACGCCCCGCGCAGCACTGGACTCGTCTGCCGGTAATGCGAAGTAAGCGCCATAACCGCACCTGACGTGACCACTCCGGCGCGCTTATTGTCTGGCCACTGCACCAGTTTCGGCGTGTCGCTGTGGAAGTCTTTGAACTGGTCTTCCAGTTGGTAGAACTTCACCAGCCGGTCCGTCATAAACGTGTAGTCCGCGTCCAGCAATTCCAGCAGGCTGCGGTTTTCGCCCAGGATGCGTTCAAACAGCAGGATCGGCTCCGCACGCAGATCGGCGGCAACCGGCGGTGTGTAGAACGCCTGCAGTTCCGTAATCATTGGCGCGGCGCGACCACCCAGGTCCTGCGTCCCCAGCCACTGCCCGATGAACGTGCTCGTGAACGTTCGCGACTTCGGATCGTCCAGCATCCGGTCCACCTGCCCCGACAGAACCTTTGCATCCTGCAAACGACCCTGCGCGGCGAGCGTCGTCAGTTCCTCATCCGGCATCGTGGACCACAGGAAATACGAGAGCCGGTTCGCAAGTTCGAACTGCCCGATCGGATAAATTCCGGGCTTCTCGCTCCGGCGCTCCATCTTGAACAGGAAGTCCGGACTGACCAGAACCGCCTTCAGCGCCAGCTTCATCCGCTCTTCATAGGGATCGCCGCGCTCGGCCGCGCGGTCGTACATGGTCAGAAAGGGAGTGATATCGGCTGTTTCGACCGGTCGCCGATAAGCCCTGTGAAGGAACGTTCGCAATACCTGCTCCGCGGCTTTGCGAGGCCGAAGGATATCGCTGCCCGGCTCGGCTCCCAGAAGCCGGTAATGTTGCGCCATCTTTTCAGGAGCCGGTGCCGACGCCTTCTGCTGGATCGCCAGACTCGTGATCGCCGCCGGTCCGCCTTCCGCCACAACGGCTACCTTGCGGAGGCCCCGCGCTAGCCGGATCCGAACCGTGTAGATGGGCTGGCCACCGCCGCGTCCACCACCGCCCCCGCCACGCCCGCCGCGACCCTGTTGAGCCGAGAGCGGAACACCGGTGGCGTCATCCACCTGCAGCATCAGTTTGCCCAGGCCTTCCGTCGACGACACACTGACGCGAACGTCGTAATCTGTATCGACGTAGATCGACTGCATGACGGAGAACTCCTGGCCGTCAGTCAGCGGCTTGGCCGGGAATGTGCGAACGAGGTCGGGCGTGATGATCGCCCGATCCAGAATCTGCTGCGCGGCTTCCAGGTAACGCTCCGTCAGCAGTGGCGGCACGTAGAGCGTCTCGCCGTTCGTATCAAAACCAGCGCCGCCCGTACCGTCCGTCGGGAAAATCTCCGACACGTTGAAATCGATGCCGAACAGATCACGGATGGTGTTCCGATACTCACGCCGGTTCAGGCGTCGAAGCGCGACGGCACCCGCGAAATCACCCGCGCTGCAAGCCGTCTGGCGCAGGCGGTTATCGATCCAGTTGGAGACGTTGAGCCGCTCGTCTTCAGTAAGCTTCGAGTCGACCGGCGGCATGGTGCGGTTCCGCAGTTGCGTCGCGACGTCGCGCCAAAGTCCGCGATCGGCCTCAATGTCTCTTGCAGTCGCCGCTTTCAGGAAGTTGATGCGATTCTTCGGATTGGCGGGGCTATGGCATGTCCCGCAATTCTGCGCCAGCACGGGCCTGATCGTCTTGACGAACTCGTCAGAAGTGACTGCGGGCGGAGCGGCGGCAAGCAGGGCCGCAACAAATGGCGCACCGACGGACAGGCGCAGGGAGACACTTCGACAGATCATTCGCCCCTAAAAGATATCAGCTTTAGGCAGGCAGCAGTTCCGCCGGACGAACAACTATATGTAATACATAAGGCCATCCTGCTCGTGAGCAGCGCCCTCCATGTCGGCCTTCGCTTCATCTACCCGGTGGCAGACTTGCGCCAGTGTGGTGCCGTCCAGAATCCCTGCAATGGCGTCCCGTACCTCCCGCATCACCATTCGGGTCCCACAGGAGCGGATATCCACGCACTCATCGCACTTCCGGAAAGCCGTCTCGCTGGCACACGGCAGAGGTGCCAGCGGACCCTCAGTCAGGCGGATCACCGAACCCAGAGTGACGCTCTCGGGCGGCTGCGACAGCGAGTACCCGCCGCCCTTGCCTTTCTTGCTCTCCACGAGACCTTCCCGCTTTAGATTCAGCAGGATCGTCTCCAGGAAGTCCTGCGGGATCGACTCTTCCCTGGCAATTTTCGCAATCAGCGTCGGCCCCGTCCCGTACGACCGGGCCAGCGAATAGAGCGCGCGAAGAGTGTACTGTGTTTTTCGGGAAAGGGTCCGCATTCGCTGCTATCAGAGTAACTGCAGCGAATCGGCATAGATTTCTTCGCCCCGCAAAAAAGCCGTGCGGAAGGGGTTCAGACCATGCGAACCACCGTTTACCAACTTCCGGGCCGCACCCAGATCATTCTTCTCCAGCGCGACGCGAACATTCTTCTCCACCCTCTTCAGGAAGAACGCCAGTATACTGCCCGCAATCCCCGGGTCGTTTGCCTTTTCCGGATCGTCGGTTAACAGCGTCTTCAGCCCCAGCGACTTCCCGATAGCTGAGTAATTGTCGCGCCCGGTGAGCTGAATGTAGCCTCTCCCCTTGAAGCGATCCCCGTCGGGACTTCCCTGGTTCCCGAGGTCCTTGCGCTTGTCGTAAAGATCGAACGGCTTGCCGCCCGCAGAGGTATTGAACTGCGAAACGCCCTCGCTGACCGGCAGAAACATGGCTGTCTCGGCCCGGATTGTTCCCATCGCCATCAGCAACATCTTTTTGTCTTTCAGGCCAGCCTTTAAAAGGCCGGCGGTGACGAAAGGCAGATTTACTGTTACGTTTTCGAATCGCGTACCGGGAAACAGCAGAGCCACACTCTCTGCGGTGGCTGCCGCCAGCTTTCCAATCAGATGCGGCAATCCGAGCGCGTCAGCTGTCGCGCTGTCCACCTGCCCGTTCACCACCAGCATTTTCTTAGACTGGAACGCCCGCACTGCATTCTCGGTGATCGAGCCGAAGTCGTTATCCGGCTTCCCCTTGAAGTGCCCAAGCTCTTTCAGGCGGGTCTGCACCTCGCCCACCCAGGGGCTGTCATCGCCGTTCCGCAGTGTTGGCATTCCGCTATGATAGACCCGCTGTGGGAAATAGCAACCTTGAACGGGTCCGCCGTCTCTGCCTCGCTCTGCCCATCACCTTCGAGAAGCTGTCCCATGGGGAACCGACCTTCTTCGCGGGCAAGCGCACCTTCGCTATGTTCTCGAACAACCATCACAATGACGGTCATATCGCGGTTTGGCTGGCCGCCGAACCCGGCGAACAGGAAAGGCTCGTGGCGGCGGACCCCGCCACCTACTACCGTCCTCCTTACGTCGGCCCATCCGGCTGGGTCGGCATCAACCTCGACCAGATCGATGACGAGGAGCTCGGCGCGCACATCGTGGAAGCCCACCGCCTCATCATGGGCAAGCAGGCCCCGAAACAGCGCCTGAAAAACACGTGGTAAACAGCCGTTTAGCCCTGGCCCCCGAAATGCACGGTCAGGGGATTGTATGGCTCAATCCCAACCAGATAATCAGAAGGCACTCGCCGAAAAGCAGCCGTTCCTGACCGACGTCCAGGAACTCCGTCGCCGCGCCCGCGCCCACATGGATCAGGGTGCCGTGACACGGGGCTACAAAGCCGACCGCGAGACCGTCATTCGCATCCTGAACGAAGTGCTCGCCACCGAACTTGTCTGCGTACTCCGCTACAAGCGCCATTACTACATGGCGAGCGGCATTCATGCAGAAGCCGTTGCCGCTGAATTCAAAGAACATGCCGCCGAAGAGCAGGACCATGCCGACCAGGCTGCCGAACGCATCACACAACTCGGCGGCGAGCCTGATTTCAACCCGGCGGGCCTGTTAACGAGAAGCCACTCAGAGTACGTAGCTGGCAATTCACTCCTCGAGATGGTGCGTGAAGATCTGGTCGCCGAGCGGATTGCTGTCGAATCTTACAGCGAAATTATTCGCTATCTGGGAGACGACGACCCGACGACCCGGCGCATGATCGAGGGGATTCTTGGCAAAGAAGAAGAGCACGCCGACGACATGAAAAGCCTGCTCGAAGCCATGGAACCCGAAGACAAGATCTAGAACGTGGGGTTTCGGGCTTCGTCATTGGGGTGGTCTTCGTCTCGAAGATACTCAAGGGGAACGTCGTCCTCCAGAACCTCTTCGGTCTCAATCTCACCTTCGTCGGGCTCCGGCACATTCTCGATGCCGCTGAGAATGCCGGCTTCGAAGTACTGCCCTTCCTCTACCAGTTCGGCCACGCTTTCAGAAGTGGAGCCTGGCGTGTCCGACAGACCCTGGAGGTCGCCGGACTGGCCTCCGGAAGTGGGACGGGGGCGGAGCGATTCGTCTTCGGGTTTCATGACACATTGAGAAGCACGCCATCTGCCAAAGCAACAACTTCGCGGATCTCCTCGACAACCAGGTCGGGATCATCGAGTTGTACCCAATGCCCCGCTGTTGGCGCGACCACGCACAACCCCTTCAACGAGAGCGCCGCATCCCGAAGATGTTCCGGGTTGGCGGTGCCGCTCGTGTTGGCTCCAGCCGACACGATGCGGACCGGCAAGCTGCCAAGGCCGGTCTCCTCCGACAGTTGGGCGGCGCTGACCGGCAGATTTTCCAGGTTCCGCGCCATGGCCAGAAAACTGTGCGTCTGGCTCCAGTGCTGGGCAATGGCAGGCCAGGCTTCCCGCGGCATCTTGCGCACCTCCCCGACGAGGCGATCGGTGACCCGGGAGCCTTTGCCTGCGGAAACCCTGGCCAGCAGCTTCGGAATTCGTTGGTTCCCACTGGTCAGCAGCTTCAGCGCCAGCCTGACGATGCCGAGCCGAGCCAGCGTCGCACCGCGCCGTGACAGCATTACGCCGCGCCCCAGCATCGCCGCCCGCTCCGGCGAGACATCCCGCCATTCCGCTCGAATCACCGGCTCAACCAGCACCATGCCGGCAACCCGTTCCGGCCAGCGCTGCTGGAAAACGCGCACGATCAGCCCGCCGAACGAATGCCCTACCAGCACTATCGGAGCCGTCGCGCCGACCGCATCCAGCAGCCGCGCCAGATCTTCGGCTGCGTCCAGAGCCGTGGCTTGTGCAGGGGCCGCGTCACTCCACCCAAACCCTGCCCGGTCATAACTTAGGGTCCGGGCAAACTCCCCCACCCGCCCCTGTACGAGCGCCCAACTGATGGAACTGGCAGCGATTCCGGCCTCAAACACCACGGTCGCGCACCCGGACCCCTGCTCCTGAACGTGAATCTTCCGCCCCTCGACCTCCACCAGCCTGCCTGGCGCTGAAATTCCCATTGAGCCCATAAGCTACCATTCCTGTTTGAACGACTATCTGCTCTCTATCATCCTTGGCCTGGTTGAAGGCATAACCGAGTTCCTGCCAGTGAGTTCCACCGCTCACCTGCGCATCTCTGAAGCCCTGCTGGGCATCAGCCTGGAAGACGGTTTCTGGAAGATGTTCTCCATCGTCATCCAGTTGGGACCGATCCTTTGCCTGCCCATTCTCTTCTTTGCGCGCATTCGCAGTTTCTTCGCGACGTTTCCGACCGGCAAGCGCGGGGATCGCACGCTCCTGACGCACCCTCTGTCGCTGACTTTTATCGCCTTTGTGTGCACCGCTGTACCGTCGCTCCTGCTCAAGAAGGTGATCGGCAAGAACCTGGAGAATCTGGCACTGATGGGCGTTTCCCTGGCCGTTGGCGGCGTGATCATGTGGATCGTCGACGTGATGTACGGATCCAAAGGCAGCACTCAGGACGTAGACGACGCCACGCCGACCCAGGCCGTTGTGGTGGGCCTTTGCCAGAGCCTTGCGCCGATTTTCCCCGGAACTTCGCGCTCCATGGCGACTATCGTTGCCGGCCAGCTCACCGGCTTCACACGGTCCGCAGCTCTGGAATTTTCCTTCCTGTTGTCGATCCCGACCATGGCAGCCGCCACCGGTTACGACCTGCTCAAGTTCCTCAGACCCGGCAAGGGCGTCGACGTCGCACCCGCCGGGCCCATTGATGCCCACGGCTGGGTGCTGGTGCTGATCGGCTTTGTCGTCTCGTTCGTGCTCGCCTACGCTACCGTAGCCTGGCTGCTGAACTGGGTTCGCACCAGGGGCTTCGTCCCGTTCGCCATTTACCGGATCGTCGCCGGCGTCGGCGTGATCCTTTGGGCGATGAAAGGCTGACTCGAACTGCCTTCGTGAGACCCGTAAACTCCAGTACTGTATCCGCTTTATAGTTGGGACGCGTTCGACTAGAATGGCGCTAACGCCAAAGCTGATCGCCCGTCCAATGGACACCCACCACGTTGCTTGCGCGAAAGAACACGAGTCGCTGCTCGCCGCTGCAATCCGCAAAGTCAGCCTGTATGGGCGCTATAGGTTCTCGGCATGGGTTCAGTCGGACGACGACGTTGTCCGCGCGGCTACGGGCCGAGACTTCGGCTTCCTGCTGCCGAAATCTGAGCTCTCGCTGCATCGAATCGCTGACGGACTGGAACGCAGGCTGGAGCACAGCACAGAGCCGCTAAGTGCGACCGTACCGGTTGGCTATACGCCACTTGTATTTTTGCTCAATCCGGCTGCAGCGTCTCGCCTGCACGCAGACCGAGTGCCGTTCGGGTGGCAGGACCTCGCATCAGCCTCACTGAAAATCCGGCACGCCTCCGCGCGCCAACTGGACGGCGAAGCGGTCGCCATCGCTCAGCATCTCAGCCTGTCATCGGCTGCTGACGTGGAGCGGGTACACCAGCAAGTCGAGGAGTATGGGCCTGACGATCTCAGTGTCCTCGACCGAGCCGCCAAGGGGGGCTGGAAAGCCGACGTGGTCATCGCGCAGGAGCGCTCTGTACTTGAGTTTGCACGGCAAAATGATGTCGAAGGGTTGGTCGTCTACCCGCATGACGGCACCCTGGCGCTGCCGGTCAGCTTCGCGCTCGTCAGGGGCTGGTACGGGGACGATGCGGAGGGCGCCTTCGCTCATTTGGCGGAAGCGCTGCAAGCTCTGCCTCGCTCAACCGTTGCCGCCGCTGGACTCCATAATAACGTTGCGGAACTGAATGCGACGCCAACCTTTCCCCAAACCAGCGGCCTCCAATGGGCGCCTCACGCGGGCATGCAACCAGTAGTCCTCCCAGCCCGAGGCGCCGTCAGGAGCATCCGTGAACTGGCGTTCAGGACCCAACGGGCAGTAGATGTCTGTCTCGTCTTCGATGCCTCCGAAAGCATGGGTGAAGGCGGCAAGTTCGACGCCGCCGTTGAGGGCGTTGAGGCGTTCCTCGTCCTGCTCGGCTCGCCCGCGTCCCGGGTCGCCCTTATCCGGATTCGAAGCCGCGCAGAGACTGTCGCCCCGCTCACCCTGAGGAGCCAGTTCCGCTTCGAGCCGGTGTCAGTGAAGCCCGACGGCCGCACGGCGCTAACCGATGCAGTCAGCCAGGCTCTCAACATGCTCACAGAGCACGGATACCGCTCAAATAACCGGGCAATCGTGGGATTCACCGACGGCCAGGAGAATGCCTCACACCGGCCAGGCGCCGACGTCGAGGCTGCGTTCCGAGCGCACCCAGGCATCCGCTTCTACGGCATTGCCTACGGTGCCGACGCCGATGCATCAATCCTGGAACGCTTCGCCGCAGCCAGCGACGGTCTGGTGGTTCGGGGTGGTGCCGCCCAGATCAAGAGCCTTTACGAACGGCTTTCCACCTACTTCTAAGAAAGCGATTGGCCATGGACTACAGCTTCGACAGCATCTACGCAGAGAACCGTCAGCCCTGGGAGCCCGTCACGCCCTTCGAGTGGCTAAACCGCGATCCGCTGAGACGTGCGCTGCTGCAGACAGGGCTGGTGAGCGGGGCCGCCGAGCAGCTGGTGCTTCCGTTTCATGCTGCCTGGACCCGCTGCCCGTCTGCCATTCGGACACAAATTTTCCGGGAACGCGAGATCGCCGCGAAACTGGTCCGGTTACTCCCCGCATGGCGGCTCAAGGTGCCGGCACTTCTTTCTGTGGGCGTAGGCAAACGGCTGGTGCCGGAACCGCGCCTGTGTGCCATCGTCACCGTCGAGGCGCCCCTGCCCAACGATCAGCTTTTCCAACTCCGCGAGGAGTGGTCTG
>JAOAPO010000530.1 GCA_025462945.1 Bryobacterales bacterium | reverse complement strand
CGGAATCGACCGCGACATCATGGATGCCCTGAAACTCTCCGGGGCTTGCTCCTCGGCTGCCGAGAGAGCCAATCAGCTTCAAACTTGTGCGATCGAAGATCAGAACCTGCGACGTCCCATAATCTGCCATGTATAAAAGCGACTGATCGCGATCCCGTGAGAATGCCACCGCTGTAGGGGAACTGCGCGCGTCTTCGAGATTTATCGGCACCTGTCTCAGGAATTTGCCATCCAGCGAAAAGACCTGCATGCGGTGAGTTCCCCGGTCGACGACATATAGATTGCCGTCGTTGGAGACAGTTGAGGAATGGGGAAGCTGAAATTGACCGGTCTGCAGCACAGCGGGATCGACAGAGGCAGCCGCGGCAGCCGCGCCTCCCCCTCGGCCCATGCCTCCCGCACCCGCGCCGCCGCGAGCGCCCGGGGGACGATCACCGACCGGTACGTTTCCAAAAGCGCCAAACATTCGCTTGAAGGCACCGGATTCAGCATCGAAGACGATGATGCGACGGTTTCCATAACCATCTGAGATGAACACTTCATTGGATTTCGAGTTCACAAAGATATCAGACGGCCGGTTCATGTTCTGCTTGTCCGAGTTGCCGCCTGTCTCGCCTGCCTTACCAAGCTGCATCAGGAATTTGCCCTCGGCGGTAAACTTCAAGACGATCGTGTCTGTTACGCCGGTCGGCGAGGTCCCAGCCCCACAAATCCACACCTGATCTTTGTCATCGACATAGATGGTGTGCTCTAGAAACGGCCACTCGTAGCCGGGTCCCGGGCCGCCCCACGCCCGGACGAGGTTACCTCTGGGGTCCATTTCGATGACAGGAGGTGCGGCTTTGCTCCTGTTTTGGGAGGACAGCCCGGATGACCGCTGGAGTAGCCAAACATTGTCGTGGTTGTCAATCGCGATGGAGGCTCCGTTGCCCACCATCCAGTCATTCGGAAGATGGAGCCAGGCCGGATCGGCTCTAAAGGACGGAGCAACAATACTCTGGGCGGGAAGGAGAAGCCCGGCGATGACGAGCACAGGAAGACATCGTAGAGACCGCGCACCCCACCTGGACCCGCAATTCATGACTTCGGTTCCGTCAAGACTATTGCCACTCGGCTTGCCGAATCCAGACTTCTTCGAGCGCCGAGACGGATCGGCGGGCAGGCTAAAGCGAACCTTAGCAGGTTGTATTTCAATCGTTCTCCGAGAAAGCGAAACTCGTTCGCGTAAAGCTAAATATGGCACCCGGGCGAAATCCGGGCGGAAAGGATTCGGCTGGGCTCTAGTGTTTTCAACAAAGAAACGGTTCGCGCCAGAGTCCAGGCCGCCCAGCTCATCTAAGTAATGAGTATTGCTCGACATCCTCCCCTCGGGCCAGCCTCCCGTCGGTAGCCCACCGCGTCTGTGAATACCGCCCGGTGTTTCTTACACAGAAATGTTACGGCGAATAGCACCGAGAACTCGAAGATCCGGACGTTTCCGGTGGCGAACCAAAAAGCAGGCTCACTGTGATGGGCGTTAGCGTTGCGAGCGACGCGACGAGATGCCCATCCACTTGATAAGGCAAGAGATGCCCAGGCACGTGGCGATGCTGTGGATTCACCCAGTGAACCCCGAGAGCGCAGACTTCCGCGACTTTGCTCCCGGAGCGGCGGTTTGTATAAGATCCTATATTGCGCACCAACGGATTGACAGTCACCGTCTACACATCACGCGCAGCAGCGGGGAGACCTGCGTCGAAGTGAGGCACCGAACCAGCCCTTGAGAAACGTCACGCGCGACGATCTGGATTGGAGAGGTCACCATGGACAAGGGCTGGCCCAAGCCGCGCCACTATCGAGGCTGAGGCGGCTTGCTCCTGTGTGAGCAAGCGCTGGGAACCTGCGCTCATTGCGGAAGAGGCGCTTGCAGCGAAGTCCTACGGAATTTCAGTCGAGAGCCGTGCTTCCAGGTTGAAGCGCGTAGTAGAGGGACACTCAAACATAATGGGACATAACGGGAAAATTGCGTTGGTGACGGGTGCCGGTAGCGGTATCGGCCGGGCGGCTGCGTTGACGCTTCAAAGCGCCGGTTACACGGTGGTGGTGGCCGGAAGACGAGCGGAAGCATTGCATTCGACCGTCGCCATGGCCGATGAATCCGGCGGCAGGATGGTTGCAGTTCCTACGGATGTTGCAGCTCCGGCATCCGTGAATGCTCTTTTTGGTAAAATCCGCGATGACTTCAAGCGCCTTGACGTTCTGTTCAATAATGCGGGCCTCAACGCGCCCGGAATACCTATCGAAGACCTATCTTATGAAATGTGGTGTTCGATCGTCGACGTTAACCTGACGGGGGCCTTCCTCTGCGCCCAGGCCGCATTCCGGCTGATGAAAGACCAACGTCCACGGGGCGGCCGGATTATCAACAACGGGTCAATCGCGGCATTCGCTCCCCGGCCTAATCACGTGCCGTATACATCCACCAAGCACGCCATCACCGGGATGACCAAGTGTTTCTCGCTGGATGGACGCAAGTATGACATCGCCTGCAGCCAACTGGACATCGGGAACGCCGCGACAGAGATGACGGAACGTCTGCGCGATGGCGTAATGCAGGCTGACGGCACGACGATGGAGGAACCACGGATGGATTTGAAGCATGTGGCCGATGCCGTGCTGTACATCTCAAACCTGCCACTGGACGCGAACGTGCAGTACATGACCCTCATGGCGACTAAAATGCCACTCGTGGGCCGAGGTTAAAGATGCTATTCGGGCCGCTGACTTTCTCACGGACTCTAATTTTGTTTCGTGCGAGCTTCTTCTAAGATACGAACAGCTCGAGACGGGTTGAAAACACCGCAGGAACAAAAGCGTGTCAGCACAGCAGCAGCCTGTTCCGGAGTGCGGCGACCCTCTTTCACGAAGTCGATCATCTTCTTCGCCAGCGAATGACTGACCATGCCGTGTCCGCACATGGTGGAGAGCATCATCACCTGCGACTGCGGAAGGCACCCCGTGTCGCCTTCAAAACCCAGCGAGTATCCAACGCTATGCCTGGGCATGCACGCGTGATGGCAGCACTGCTCTGCACCATCGATCGCCGTCGAGATATTTACGCTCAACCCAAGATTTTCTTCCCGGATGCGTTTCACAAAATTCTCCGCGTCGATCCTGTTCGCGAACACGGCCGCGCATGTGGTTGGATGATCCAGCCCCGAGATGACGGCTTCGAAATCCGGTGTGTTGTCGCGAGTCCAGTGGTTCAGCGGATTCAAATTTCGAGAGGGACGTAGCGCTCCACCGTGACGAGCATCGCCGAGATTGACGGGATTGTACTCGGTCGCAATTTGCAGGAACTTGCGCAACGAGGGTAGCGTTTCCTGAGCCGCATCCGGCGTTTTCTTTGCGGGGATTGCAAAGATTACAAAGTCGTCGTTGAAACTTGCAGCGTCGCCGAAGCGGTGCAGAGTATTCGTCATGCATTCACCATTTCCTGCCGAGACTGAGCAGTTGCGGCCGTAAGGCGCGCCATTCCCGTGTTCGTTTTGGCTCGTTC
>JAOAPO010000506.1 GCA_025462945.1 Bryobacterales bacterium | reverse complement strand
CTTCTGGAAGTCAGTACCCTTCGGGTTGAGCTGGAGATCGAACGACGTGCGGGTGCCTGCGCAGTACTCCTGAATCTGGCGCGCGACGATTTCGCTTTGGCCCGAGGCTTTGGCAGGGGCTTCGCCGAAGCCGAAAGCTTCGAGGGCACCGGCTTCGTTGACTGCGGCCCAGGCTGGGCCGAAGGGTGTTTCGATGGTCATGCGAGTTTCTCCTTTTGGACGTCTTGCAGGCTCGCCCAGAGGTGGGCGGCGGCGAGGCTTCGACAGGGCGCGAAGCGTTCTGCCAGCGTGCGAATCTCTTTGTCGGGCGGACGGGTGCCGGTGAGGCGCTGAATGGCCTGCGCAATCCCTGCGTCTCCGGACGGGAAGCTGTCCGGAAAGCCGAGTCCTCTGAGGAAGACGTAGTCGATGGTCCACGGTCCAACGCCTCGAAGAGTGCCGAGCAGGCGGGCGGCGTGTTTAGCCGACAAATTTCGGAGGCTGTTCAAATCGATTTCACCGGCAGCTATGCGTCGCGCCGCTTCTAAGAGATAATCGGCCTTCGATTTGGAAAACTGTAGAGCGCGAAGATTTTCCGGTTCGAGGCGCGCGACGGCTGCGGGGTCGGGGTGTGAGATCAGGCCGGAGGGGTGGCGGGTGCCAGCGAGAGCGATGAGGCGGCTGCGCATCGAGATCGCGAAGTTCAGGCCGATTTGCTGGCCGATGATGGCCCAGGCGAGACCCTCCCACGGCGTGGATGTCTGCGGGATTCGCAGGCCTGGACGTTGGCGGATGAGCGGGCCCAGGAGCGGGTCGGTGGCGAACTGGCGGGCGAAACCGGCGGCATCCTGACCGAGGCCGAGCATGCGGGTGGCGACGCAATGGGCCTCGATGGTGTCGAGACCATCGGCGCAGCAGATTGCGCTGGTGCCGACGAAGCGGATTTCGATGATGCCGCTGCCGACGCATTTGGTGATGCTGTCGGAAGTGACTCGTTCACTGATGGCGTTGGGATCGCGGCCGTGGAAGCTGAGGACGGGGGCGATCGCGTATTGCGAGGGCAGCTGGAGCGTGAAGGTTCCGGACGTGCGGAGTTCGGCGCAGGCGGCGGGAGTCATGCCGGTCCAGGCGGCGAACTGCTGGTGGAAGGTGGAGGAACTTCCGAACCCGGCGGCTGCCGCAGCGTCCAGCGGACGGGAACCGGAAGCGAGCAGGCGGGCGGCGAAGTCGACGCGGGTACGACGAAGGAAGGCGGCTGGCGATTCCTGCGCATGATTGCGGAAAAGGTGGTTGAGGGCTGTGCGGCTCAGGCCGCTGGCGTGGGCCAGGCCGGCGATGTCGCGGAAGTTGGCCGGGTTGTTGCGGGCACGAGCGGCGGTCTGTTCGAAGAGATTTTCGTGCCACTCTTCGCCTCGATAGAAGGCGTCAGGGTGGCACCGCAGGCAGGGACGGAGGCCGGTGCTGACCGCTTCCTGTGGCGTTTTGAAAAAGCGGACATTCTGCCGCAGGGGGCGGCGGGCCGGACAGGATGGCAGACAGTAGATGCCGGTGCTGAGAACTCCAGTGATAAAGCGACCGTCATTCGCGGGGTCACGACGCAGGAAGAGCTGGTAAAGCGCGTCGTCATCCGGTGCAGCCCGCGGCCATCGCATAGATCGATGGTACGAGAACGGCGGGGCCAGGTCTTCCGGATCCGGCCGTTCGAATTACTTCAGCTTCAGGTGAACGGTGACGGTCGGGTGGGGGTCAAAGGTGCTGACCGTGCGGGCGTTGCTTTCTTTGCCGTTCGCCATAGCCTTGAGCTCGAAGTCCACGTCCATGCTGAGTCCCTGGAAGATGTAGTCGCCCTTTTCGCGCGCGATGAAGCTGCGCACCTGAAGGGTCTTCATGTTCTTGAGCTGCACGACGGCGCCAGCGACGGGTGTATCGTCGTCCAGTGTCACGATGCCCGCAATACTGCGTTCGCTTGGTGCCTTGTCTTTCTTCTGGGCGAACCCGCTGCCTGCGACGACAAGGGCCAGAAGGAGAGCGGCAACCAACGGAATCAGACGTTTTGACATTTGTCTCATTATGTCATCCTTATGCCGTATGGGCGCAATCACCCCGGCGGCTACACTACATCTGATGCTTTTGACGGAGTTGGTGATTCGAATGGGTACGCAAGAAGACGCTCAAGAGATCACGGGACTGGTGAACCGGGCCTATGCGGGGGTTGGGGGCGGGTGGACGAATGAGCGGGGGCTTGTGGAAGGCCCGCGAACGTCGTTTGAGACCGTGGCGGATTTGATGCGGCGGGGAACATTTTTGGTTGGTCAGGAACGCGGGGCGCGTCCGCTGTTGGCGTCGGTCTATGTTGAGCGTCGGGACGCGCACGCCCTCTATTTGGGAATGTTGTCAGTAAAGCCGGCGATGCAGGCGCGGGGTTTGGGTCGAACGATGGTGCAGGCTTGCGAGAAGTTCGCGCGAAATCAGGGGGTTTTCCGGCTGGCACTGACAGTGCTTTGCGGCCGGGACACGCTGCACGGGTGGTATGAACGTCGGGGCTTTCGCAGTACCGGCAAGAGGGTGCCGCTGGTGCATGGGAAGGGCCTGGAACTGCTGACGTACGAGAAAGAGTTGGGGGTTGCATGAGGCCGGGGCTCTGCGAGACCTGCATCTACCAGCGGCGCATTACGAGCGAGAAGGGGAGCGTGTTCTACCTGTGCGAGCGAGGGCTGAAGGATCCGAGCTTCCCTAAGTACCCGCGGTTGCCGGTATTGCGGTGTTCAGGATTCGAGGAGAAAGATGGCAGAGACGGACTTCAACGGCAGACCACTGGTGGATGAGCTGGGGATCCAGCCGGGTGCGCGGGTGATGCCTGAAGCCGGCGGGCCGGCTCTGCGACGTTCACGGGAATGCGGTTGGTGATTCGGGTTGCGGACCGAGCCAGATAGACTGGAGCGGTGGAGCAATTCGCCCTCGATTTCGTCCCGCAGCGCCGTGTCTTCACTCTTCGGGAGCTGAGCGACGGGATTCGCGCGTCGCTGGAGCGGGGCTTCACGAATATCTGGGTCTCGGGCGAGATATCGGGGACCAAGCTTGTCCCCAGCGGGCATTGTTACTTCACTCTGAAAGAATCTGACGCGCAGATCAAGTGCGTTTGCTGGAAGCTGAGCTACTGGCGGCTGAAGTTTAAGCCTGCCGACGGCGTTCAGGTGCTGGTGCGGGGCCGCATCGACATCTACGAGATGCGCAGCGAGTATCAGTTTGTGGTGGAGGCGATTGAGCCACAGGGGTCGGGCGCGCTGCAACTTGCTTTCGATCAATTGAAGTTGCGACTGCAGCGGGAGGGGTTGTTCGACACCGCGCGGAAGCGCCCGATGCCGCTGTATCCACGCCGGATCGGGATTGTGAGTTCGCCGAAAGGGGCCGTCATTCGGGACTTTGTGGAAATCCTCTCGCGGCGATTTCCTGGCGTTCACATCCGGCTGTTTGCGGCTCGGGTGCAGGGCTTGGGGTCGGTCGATGACATCTGTAAGGGACTGACGTATTTCGGCACGGGCGGCTGGGCGGAAGTAGTGGTGCTGGCGCGCGGCGGCGGGTCTCTGGAAGATCTCTGGACGTTCAACGAAGAAGTGGTGGCGCGGGCGATTGCGGAAAGTCCTCTGCCGGTCATTTCGGCGATCGGGCACGAGAGCGACGTGACTATTGCCGATTTTGTAGCCGATCTGCGGGCACCGACACCTTCGGCAGCGGCGGAGATGATTATCTGCTCGCGGCGGGAGCTGCTGGATCGGATTCAGGCGAACCGGAACAGGGCGGCGCAGTGCCTTCGATACCGGCTTTCGATGCTGAGCCGCCGGCTGCAGGATCAGGCGATGGGGCGGGCGATACCGCTGGTCCAGAGGCTGATTGGCCGGCGTCTGCAGAGGGTGGACGATGCGCAGGAGCGTTTGCGGGCGGCGATGCGGCGGCGGCTGGCGGATCAGTCGCGGCGTTTGCAGGTTCTAACGGATAAAGTGCGCTGGTACGACATCCGTCCGCGAATGGCGCGGAGCCGGGAGAGGCTGAACGATGCCGGGTTCCGGCTGGGGACGTCGATTCGGAGGCTGCTCACGGCGCAGCGGCGCAAGGTGGACAACTGCCGGTCGAGTCTGGAGTCGCTGAATCCGCGGGCGGTGCTTTCGCGAGGCTACGCTATCGTGCTGGATGCGGAGGGGAGAGTTGTGAAGCAGGCGGCGCAGGCTCCTGAGGGGATGCGGGTGAGGATGCTCTTCGAGCGGGATTCGGTGCGGGCGTTGATCGAGGAGTCTCCGGAAGTGACCGCAGGCGAGGCCGGGAAGGAATGACGGCTCCGACCGGGACGTTCATGGCGCAAGTTCGCGGTGGGACGGTGCAGTTGCCGCCGCTTCTGGCGCAGTACTGTGCCGAGGCTCAGTGGACGTTGTTTCGGGTGAGCTTTCTGGATGAGGAGCGGCTGGAGTTTGCGCCTGTGCTGCCGGACGACGTTGTGGATGATCTGGATGTCGGCTTCCACTCGAGCCTTTCGAGCGATGGGAAGTTGTGGGTCCCG
>JAOAPO010000485.1 GCA_025462945.1 Bryobacterales bacterium | reverse complement strand
CGGAGCGATTCCGAGACTATCGAACAAACGGTCCAGCCCCGGCTTCGGAGTCCTATACCGAATCGTGATCTCACGTGCGCCGGAAACCAGAATCTCCGGCCCAGCGTCACCGGCCCGGAACGTGTCTCCTGTGGGTGAACCCTGCTTCGGATCGAGAGCCCGCCGCAGCGTTCGCTCCACATCCACCGCAGCCAGCGGTGCACCATCCGAGAACTGCAGTCCCGCCCGCAGGCGGAACGTGATCGCCCGTCCGCCTGCCTTCACCGTCCACGACTCCGCAAGCTCAGGCTGTACCGCATCCGTCACGCGATTCACGCGCACTAGAACTCCCGCAGTTAGATAACGGACCGTCTCTGAATTGCTCTCCGCGGCCATCAGGACATCGAATGTCTTCGGGTCCCCCGCAATCGCAAAGCGCAGTTGCTGCGGCGGACCGGCGGCCATCGTTGCAACGCCCCACAAGAGGGCCAAACAAAGTTTCATATCGCCACCCTTCGCGAAGGATCCAGCACTTCCAGACTGATCATCACCGCAATCAACAGAGCCAGCGGAGCCAGCAGCCACGGGTTCGCCTGCACCGCGTACGGGTGCTGCAGTTCCCGCAACAGATTTCCCCACGATGGCAGCGGATCCGGCACTCCTAAACCCAACAGCCCGAGACTGGCTTCGGAAAGGACATATGCCGGAATCAGCACCCGAAACTGCGCCAGCACCAGCGACCAAAGATGCGGTCCGGCATGTGCCATGGCGATCCGAACCGGTGACAATCCGGCAGCCCGCGCCTGCAGCAGCCAACCGGATTTGCCCATCTCACGGATGGCAGCCGAGAAGATCCGCGAAGGGAAAGCCCATCCGGCAATCCCCATCAGCCCGAACGTGAGCACCAGCAGCACTTCAGGGCTCGTGTTCAGCGGCAACTTCGAACGCAAAATCATGAACAGGAAGATCCAGGGCAGCGAAAGGAAGATCGAAGTCAGCAGTCTGGCCGGCCACGCCGCCAGTGACGAGATCAGCAGGGCGACCATAATTGACACCAGGGCGGCCGTCGGCGCAAACACAACAGAGATTCGCGTGGCATAGACAAGCCGCGAGAACCGATCCCGCCCCACATCGTCCGTACCCATGAAGTGGCCCGGCTGAGGACCTGCGGCCGGCAGATCGCGGAACTGCCGCTCGTATTCGTAAGGCGCGATCCAGGGAGCGGCCAGACCCATTAGCACGATCAGCAGAAGGAACCCTGTAGCCAGGGTTTTCATCGTGTCAGATCTCCCAGCCACTGCACCGATGCGACCAGTGTCGAGATGATCAGCGCCAGCGCCGCCAGCAGTGGCAGGTCGCGTTTACTGGCCGCGATCCAGGTCAGTTGACCGATGCCGGGAACGTCGCACAGCGCCTCCACTGGTAGCAGCAAACCGAACGCGATCACCACGGCAACCCCGGCCAGCGCCGCCAGTTGAGGCGCGGCGGGTCCCAGCACGTACCCGAAAGCAAGACGGCTGGAGCCCAGCCCGCGAGCCCTCGCAGCCAGCAGGGCAGGGGACTGGTAGAAATCTTCCAGCAGCGCCTTCGCCGTGCCGAAAACACGGGGCATCAGCGCGAGCGCAATACCCGGCCACAGCGGCCATTCGCGGAAGAACAGGAGCAGGGCCAACACAGCAGGCGGAACCGCCAGCAGCAGCCCGCTCGCAGCCATCGCGGGTATCTGGCAAGCCTTACGACGAGGCCACACGGCCAGCCACGCCAGCAGGCAGCCCAGTCCCAGGCCACCCGCCGTCCCGCCCAGCAGCAAAGGGGCGCTCACCGGCACCCGGTTCCTCAGCAGCTCCGCCACGGGCCGCTGCATCTCGGAAGACTGCCCGAAATCGCCATTCAAAGCCGCAGCCAGATAACCGGAGTAGAAGGCGATCAGGGAATCCGCGCTCCGATACCTCTGCTGCAATACATCGCAAGTCTTCGCATCGATGCCTGGGTCGAAAACACAAGGGTCGGTCCCATAACCCGGGCTCGATCTGACCAGCGCCGCGGCCAGCAGGCCCACGATCAGGACCGTCGCAACGAACGTCAGCAACTGAGCGGTAAACCGGCCTGCGAAGCGGGCCTCGCGACCGGCGCCAATCATGCCGTCACCGGAAGCGGTATTCGTTCCGGATCCTCTGGCGCCTTCTCTTTCCGGCGCAGCCATTTGCTCCTGTACATGCGGCGATCGGCTTCGGCCAGCAACTCTTCGGCCGCTGCTCCGTCTGTGGGATAAATCGCCACGCCAACACTCAGCGAAAGCTCGCTCGGTTGCGGCGTCGCGGTCCCTGCCGCTCGCACAACCTCCCGAATCCTGTCGATTTTCCCTTCGAGGTGATCCAGCTTACCCTGGATCAGGATGACGAACTCATCGCCGCCCAGCCGCGCCACATAATTCTCAGTGCCGCAACACGCTCGCAGGCCATCGGCAATCACGCGCAGTACCCGGTTACCAGCCAGATGTCCGAAGCGTTCATTGACCAGCTTGAACCCGTCAACGTCGCACACCACCACGGCAAGTTCACACCTCTCCCGTTGCGCCCGCGAGATGTCGTTATCCAGCGAAAGGAAAAGAGAGCGAGCGTTCGGCAGGTTCGTAAGATAATCCGTCGTGACTGACGTTTCGAACAGCCTCTGACTCAGCGCATTCTCAATGGTCAGAGCGACCTTCGAACAGATGGCCTGCAGGATTCGCAGGTTTTCCCGCGAGAAGGCATCTCGCTCAGCCCGGTAGAGCGCCAGCACGCCGATTGTGCTCCCGGTGCCGGTCAGGGGCACCGCAAGCGCGGACCGAAGCGTGCTGTACTTCGTTTCGTCGTTCAGGTACCCCGCTTCCACTGAAGGGTTGCCATTCAGAATGTGCCGGTTGTTCTCTACAACCCATCCGGAAAGACCCTGCCCAACCGGAATCTCCAGCGCATTGAATAGCCGCAGGTTCTCACCCGAAACGTACTCAGGAATCAGCTTCTCTTCACGCTTGATGTAAACCACGATCGTGTCGTAGGGGATCAGCCTCTTCAGCCGAACACTGACGAACGCGAGGGCTTCCGGCAGGCTCAGAGTATGCCCCAAATCGTGCGTTATTTCGTACAGCATCTGCCCTTCCTGCGTCGCCGCGGCGATGGTTGAAAGCGGGTCCGGCACGGCGAGTTCGGCTCCCTCGGTGGTCGTCGGCGCTTCCTCTGACTCGGCAAACCCTGTTGCCGGCTCCAGCCCCCGCGCGATCCGAATATCCACCGAGAGCTTCGGCTTTTCACCGCCGCCCGTCCTGACAGCCATTTCTTCCAGTTCCCGATAGCGTCGCTGGATAATGTCAACAATCTTCGGGTCGAACGCCTTGCCCGATTCGGAGATCACGATCTCCATGGCCTTATCGAGGGGCAGCGCGCGCCGGTACTGACGGTCTGATGCCAGCGCGTCGAAGCAATCCACCACGGAAAGGATACGCGCGCCCAACGGGATCTCCTCGCCCGCCAACCCGAACGGATAGCCTGATCCATCCCACTTCTCGTGGTGCGCCCGTACGATCGGCACTACCGGGTATGGAAACTTCACCTCTTCCAGGATCTCCGCGCCCACCAGCGGGTGAATCTTCATCTTTTCGAACTCTTCGGGGGTGAGCTTGCCCGGCTTCGAGATAATGTGCTCCGGCACCGCGAGTTTCCCGATGTCGTGCAGCAACGCCGCCGCCTGCAACGCGTCCAGATCGGTATCGACCATGCCGACTTCCTTACCGATCTCGATTGCATACACGCGAACACGCTGCAGGTGCTCATGCGTCGTCGCATCCTTTGCCTCGATCGCAAGCGCGAGAGCCTCGATCGTTCTCAAGTGGAGGCCAGCCATATCCTCCACGTGCTTCTTGTCTTTCTCGAGGCGGTCGAGATACATCCGGTACGACCGGTAAACGAAGTAGACGATCGGAAACAGGACCAGCGGCGCGTGCCAGCTCTCCTGCGCACTCAGCACCACGATCAGCCACGCTACTGCCGCCGCGGTCATGTGATACGGGAACACCCAGTAGTAGGTGCCGTACCAGGTCCGGGCGATGGACTTCTTCTCCGTCATCCCGATCACGCCAGCCACCAGCACCGTGTTCACCAGATAGTAAGTGCAGGCGGCCAAAGCAAGCCGCAGGGGATGGAGTTTGCCGATTACATCGAAAGCTCCCACCCTGAACGCCGCATGAGCAGCCGCCACCGCCAGAATGATGGAGCAGGTGCTGAACGCGATCTGAATCACTCGCGGTCTCACCCTGGGGCGCCACAGACACTGGATAACGGTTCCTGCGCCACCCAGCACAACTGCTTCCGGAAGACTGAACTTCGCGACCGCAACAAGGATGAAGACGAAATTCACCGAGAGCGTGGCAAATACCATCGGCAGCCGAACTTTGAAGCCCGATGTCAGGATGGTGACAAGGAAATAAAGCCAGAACTCGAGGGGAGCCGACGCGCTGAAGTGCGAAACCTGCACACCGAACGCAGCGCAGCCAAGGCAGATAATCAGGGCGATGTATAGTCGGGCCGGGACCGGCATTTTAATAAGTTAAATATAACATTTAGTTTGCCGCTCACTACGGCCCAAACGGCTACAAAAATGCACATTGACTGCCAGGGTTACGTTATGAAAATTCCCGATAACGAACTCAGAATGGTTTTCGATTGACACCTGTAAAAATCCGGCAGTACGCTAAGCGGGCGCTAAAAACGCGGATATCGCGTGTATTTCGGCGCGCCCAAATCAAAGAAATAGCTCCGGGGCGCTGCCTCACTATCGACACCCAAAATAAAATGCTGAAAATTTCAGTGGATGGTCTCAGTCAGGATCTGCCCCTCTATAGTCCGGCAGCGTTCGAGGCCGTCAGCCGCGAGTGGGTCCGGATCGGCTGGTCGCTGCGCTACTACCACACCTTTTCGTGGCAGGGAC
>JAOAPO010000462.1 GCA_025462945.1 Bryobacterales bacterium | reverse complement strand
GCTCGGACTTCAGAAGTTGTTCCTCCAGCCGGCGCGTGTTGACTGCCGCTGAGTAGCGGGATCTGGCCTGGCGCAGGGCGATCGACTGGTTGGAAACATCCACCACGAGCTGGTTCGCGTCGCGCTTATCCCTGAGGTCGGACTGGCGCATCTGCAGTTGCTCGATTCCGTAGTCCGCCTGGTCCTCCCGGTTTCTTAAGGTTGCTGACAACGAAACGCTGAGGGTTTGGCTTGGAAAGTCCCTGCGGAAAATTTGGCCCAACGCCGTGCCGTAGCCGCCCACGAAGTACGGGCTGACGGGACCTCCCGACGGCTGCGGCGTCCCGGCTACGCCTCTGTTGTAAGCCAGCGCCTGAACCTGCAATGAGGGCAGCAGCGGGTTCTCCGTACCGATCGCCGAGATGTCACGGGCCCTCTTCTGAAGAAGTCCCAGGGCCACCTCGGGACGGTTCTTCTGAGCTTCGGCCAGAAGGTCTCTCAGTGCGGGCACCTCGTCCGTTTGCGGCACATTGATCGTATCGAGCGGGACGATACCAGCCGCGTCGAGCGCTGGATCCGGCGCTCGGCTCAGCGCTTCTTTGAACAGGGTCTCCTGCTGGCGCAGGCTGGTTTGGGCGAGGAGGAGGTCCTGACTGCGTGCGGCCAGTTCGGCGGCGGCGCGGGGCAGTTCCACCCTTGCGAGCGCACCCGCATCGATACGCGACTGTGTGTCGCCGACAAACTTCTGCGCGACATCGACCGCTGCCTGACGCATGCGCACCAGGTCATTGCCGGCGACGAGGTCCCAGTAGAGTGTGACCACGCGGGCAACGAGGTTCGAGACCTGCAGACGGAAGGTGTAACGTGCCCCCTGCACATTGAGTTCGGCAATGCGGATGCCGCGGCTGTTGAGTCGCCTGCCGTAGCCTGCCAGCAGACTGTGACGGAAGATGAAGTCGATGTGGGGCCCGCTGGCCGGGTTCAGGGCGTTCGTTGGCGCGTTCTCGTTGAGCGACTGCTGGTAGCTGAGCAACTGAAAGTAGCCGCCGCTCAGGAGGCCTTGGCGGTACGTGGTCGTGTAAGTGTGAGTGGACTGAACGAGCGCCGTGGTGCCGCTCACGATGGTGTTCGCGAGGGGCGCGCTCAGGTGTGAGAAGGTTGTCGTGTTCTGGACTATGGGGTCAAGGTTCGGGGTGACGGCGCCAATCTGCTGGATGGAGGCACCGCCGCCCGACCCATTGGCACCGTTCCCGCCTCCGCTGCCCAGGCCCGCGCTGGCTGTACTGCCGTTGACGCCGACGCCGCTGTTCACGCTGGAGACCTGGGCTGAGGCGCTGGGGACGCCGCGCACCGGGCCACCGGCTTCGGCTCGCTTGAGTGCCCATTCGGAGAGCAGGGGACCGTAGCGCGCGGCTTCGAGGTTCAAGTTGTTTTCGATGGCGAGCGCGATGGCGTCCGCGAGCGTGAGGCGAAGCTGCCCACTGCGGATCAGCCCGTCCAGCCGGGGAGAATTGGTGTCGCGGGGAACGCGGACTTCCGGCGTCTCGTACCAGCGGGCGACGTTCCAGGATGAGATCGATTGCGCGGGCAGTGTTGGGGCGAGCAACACAGCCAGACACAGGACGCGCTTCATCGCTGCGCCCCCTGAGTCGGTACGACCGACTCGCGGCTCACTCTTCCGGCCGTGGCTTCGGTCATCGAGATATGGTTTTCCGTGAGCGTTCGGCCCAGCGCTTCGTCGTACGCGATGCGAGCATGCGTGTAGTTCGCCATGGCCTGGATCTCATTACTTTGGGCGAGCGAAAGACCTTTCTGCGCCTGAATCACGAGGGTAGCGTCGGGCACGGCGCCGTATTTGAAACGATTCTCCTCGGCCTCCAGGCTCTGCTCGCCGAGCTTGCGCGTGTTGAGGGCCGTCTCGTAACGAAGCCGTGCCTGATCGAGCCCGATGACGGCATTCTTCACATCGACGCTGACCTGATTGAGCGCGCGCTTCAGCTGGATTTCGGTCTGGCGAAGCTGGAGCATATCGGTGACGTAGTCGGCCTGCGCGGCTCGATTCCGGAGGGGGATGTTGAGCGAAAATCCGGCGGAGTAGTTCGGGAAGTTGCGGCGAAGCAGCTGGCTGGCGAAGTTGCCCGCGCCGCCGATGAAGTACGCGTCGGGATTCCCGCAGCAGTTGTTGTAAAGGGGGTTTGGCGAACCGGTCAGGCCATTATTGGTGAACTCGGCAAAGGCGCTGAGGTTCGGGTTCAGTCCGTTCTTGTCGCCTTTGATGAGGATTTTATTGCTGTCGAGGTTAATCCTGGTCTGCTCGATCTCGGGCCTGTTCTCTACGGCTTCTCTGATCAGGTCCGGAACAGCCAGGGCCGGTGCGGCGGTCGGAACCACGATCGGATCGAGTGGAACTATATGCACGCTGTCGAGCCACACGCTGTCTGAACCGTTGCGGCTGATGGCGTTTTTGAGCACCGTCTCCTGTTGCGCGACGTTAGTCTGCGCGATCAGCAGGTCTTCCCGCGCAGAGGACACGGCCGCTGCTGCGCGGGTCACTTCGATGGGGGCCAGCGCGCCGAGGCGCGCCTGGTTCTGGTTGTCCTGATAGAGCTTCTCGGCGGCCTGCAGCGCGCGCTCCGTGATGCGCTGATTTTCGATGAAGCTGACGAGATCCCAATAAAGATTGAGCGCGGCAGAGACTGTGGTCACCACTTGCCGCTTCAGTTGCAGGTTCGTGACCTTCAGGTTGTTGCGGGCCACGACGATGTCACGGGTGTTCACGGCGATACTGCGTCCCTGGAGCAGGTTCTGGTTGATGGTGATGTCGATGAAGCCGGTGGTCGAGGGGTTGAGCAGCGGCGTGGGGCTGTTCAGGCGGCTGCGGTTGCTGAGATAAGTGACCGAGCCGCTGGTGCCAGTGACGAACTGTTGCGAGTACTGTATGACGACCTGGCGAAAATCGTTGGTCAGCGCGGAGGTTTGATTCAGGCGCGTGTTGGTGAGTGGCGTGGTGGTGTGGCCGAAGTTGTAGCTCGCGTAGATCCCGGGGTCCAGGCTGGGCGGAATCGGTCCGATCTGCGATACGATGCCGCCGCCGGAGCCCACACCGGAGCCGCCCGCGAGTCCATTGGCATTGATGCTGACTCCGGCGAGGCTGACGCTTTGAGGTCCGGCGAGAACGGGCGAATCCACGTTGCGGAGATAGCCGCCGCCTTCGGTTCGCCGCTGCACTTCCTGAGCGAGAAAAGGTCCGTAGCGCTGGATGTCTATGTCGAGATTATTTTCGAGAACCAGGGCCACCATGTCATTGACAGCCAGATAGAGGTTGCCGGCGCGCACAAGGGTTTCGAGGCGAGCGGAGTCTTTGAAGACGGGTGTGGAGACGATGCGCTTCTCAAGGTGGAAGGGGCGCAAAAGGGGGCCGACGATTCGGGGTTCCGGCGGGTTTGTGATCGTGATGTCGGCCCCGAATGCGAAAGGGGCCGTGGCTGCCAGAAGGCAAATTGCGCGTAGAGACATGAGAGAGGCTGCTGTACTCCATTGCACCTCCGTGCCCACCGATGCCTTGGCGTATGTCATTGAAACTAGACCGGTTCACTGCCGTTCGTGTGTTCGCTGCCGGAAGGGAGTGTCCGTTTTCGGGCGATTGGCGCGACTGGTGCTTACACTGGGGTGTGACGGCTTCACACACGTCCGAGTACACGAAAACAGCCTTCGGGGTGCTGTTTTCAATCAGCCTGTGCCATCTGCTGAACGACATGAATCAGTCGATGATCACCGCGCTCTATCCTGTGCTGAAGTCGAACTTCCATCTGGATTTCTCGCAAATTGGGCTGATCACGCTGGTGTATCAGTCGACGGCCTCGCTGCTGCAGCCTGTCGTCGGCACGTTTACGGATCGTCGTCCCACGCCCTATTCGCTCGCGATGGGAATGTGTTTCATGCTGGTGGGGCTGCTGCTGTGGTCGTCGGCGGGAACCTATTCAATGCTGCTGACAGCGGCCGGCCTGGTGGGCGTCGGGTCGGCGGTATTTCATCCGGAAGCGGCGCGGGTGGCCCGGCTGGCCTCGGGTGGGCGGCATGGACTGGCGCAGTCGTTATTCCAGGTTGGCGGCAACGCCGGGTCGGCTTCGGGTCCGCTGCTGGCGGCGTTTTTCATCGTGCCGCGAGGGCAGGGAAGCATCGCGTGGATTTCCATCGGTGCGATCACCGGGATTATCGTGCTCTGGCGCGTCGGGGTCTGGTACAAGGACCATCTGGCGGAGAGCGCATCGCGCAAGGCTCCGGCCGTCGTGGAAGCTCCCCTCTCACCGCGCCGTACCGCGATATCGATCGGTATCCTGATCGCGCTCATCTTTTCGAAGTACTTCTACATGGCAAGCCTTTCGAGTTACTACACGTTCTATCTGATTTCGCGTTTTAACGTGGGCGTAACGGAGTCGCAGATGTACCTGTTCCTGTTCCTCGGCGCGGCTGCGGTGGGCACGCTGATTGGCGGCCCCGTCGGCGATCGGATCGGGCGGAAGTACGTGATCTGGGGATCGATACTCGGCGTTCTGCCGTTCTCGCTCGTGCTGCCTTACGTGGGCTTGTTCTGGACGGCCGTGATGACAGTGATCATCGGGCTGATTCTGTCGTCGGCGTTCTCGGCGATCCTCGTGTATGCGCAGGAACTGGTGCCGGGCCGGGTCGGTATGATCTCAGGGCTGTTCTTCGGCTTCGCCTTCGGGATGGCGGGAATCGGGGCCGCGGTGCTCGGCAAGCTGGCCGACCATTCGGGAATCGTGTTTGTGTACCGGGTGTGCGCGTTTTTGCCGGCAATTGGCCTGCTGACTGCGTTTCTGCCGGATATCGAGAAGCGAAGGCCAGCCTGAGTGTTCGGGGCCTAATGTGGCGTGGCTCTTTCGAAAGTCACTACGGCAAAGTTATTCGGCTGAGCCGTCTGTGGGATAAACCCGAGCGGCTGGAGTTCGCTCTTGACGACAGATATCCACGCTGCGCTTCTGCTGATCAGCAGCACTCGATCTGAGTTCCTGAAGTCACTCGCCGCAGTTGCCTTCAGATAGGCTATGCCGTCTTTCTCCACCAGTCGCGGGAGGGGGACGACGCGATTCCGAATTGGATACGCGACCAGGGGCGTGAAGAGGTAATTGTCAGGCACCAGCCCATCTTTCCAGTTTGTAGAATTTGACTCCGGAACGTCGCTGACGAAGATGACGGGGGTGGAAGGCGCTTCGGCGGACAGCAGTTTCATCGCGGGCCCCAACTCTTCGGGGCCGGTCGCTCGTTCGCTGCCCAACGTGAAGACCGTGGCCAGCAAGGCGCTCGCCAACGACCACACCGCTGCCTTCTGCGCGCCGAAGAGTCTCACGCCCAGAGCGGTGATCAGCAATGCGAACGCGGGTGCTGAATACGCGAAGTAGCGAGACACGAATACCCTCATCTCGGAGTTTCGGGACACGGCGAAAAGCAGAAGGGGTCCGATCAGCCACCATACGCTGAGCGCGCCGAGCCAGGAGAGGCTGCATCGAACTGCTTCGCCCCTGTAGCGCCAGACAATTGTGCCCACTGCTATGAGTGCGATGCTGAGCGAGAAAGGCACCATCGAGTAGATCAGGTACAACCACCCGGGAGGAGCGGGAACGAAGACAAGGATGGGCGCTTGCCGTACAAGCAGACGGAAAAGAGGGATGAGGGGAAGGCAGACCGCCAGCACTGCCAGCGATGCGGCCAATGTTACAGCGAGGCGTTTTCGCTCTACGAGGATGTAGACAAGCTGCGCTGCAAGTACAGGCAGGAACATGAAGTGCATGTAAGCCACAATGACCGTTGCTGCGACCCACCAGAGTAGCCAGCGACGCTCACCGTCTCGTATCCAGCGAAACAGCGTCCACATTGAGGCGGTTACGGCGGCCATCGCCATTGAATAGGGCCTCGCCTGTGTTCCGAACTCGACAAAGAATGGATGGAACGCTCCGACGACAACGGCTACCTTGCCCGCTCCTGTACCGAGGGAGTCCTCCGCGAGTCGATAAAGGAACCAGCACAGAAGAACGACACTGGCGAGTGCGGGAATTCTCAGAAGCAGATCGCGCGCCGACGAGTTTTCAGTCAGGAACAATGACGAAACCGCCGCGTAGATTAACGAATGCCCCGGCACGTGGGCGGTGCGTGTCAGCGCCGGAACCAGTCCGCCTTGAACCTCCCAAAGGGTAATCGTCTCGTCCAGCCAGAGAGATCGCTGGAGTCTGGGGACGTAAGCCGCCGCCAGGCCCGCGACCGCCAGGAGCCCGAAGGTCGTTCTTCTCAGGTTCCACGGATCATCGCTCCTGGGCAAGCCCTGAGTGTAACGTGCATCCCCTGCGCCATAATTGCTGGATATGAAGAAGCTGCTCACGCTGGTTATATTCGCCTCTGCGCTGAATGGCCAGGCTGTCGACAAGAATGCCGCGATGAAGGCCGACTTGCTGGGTCAGATCGACGGCATGAAGAAGATGGCTCAGGTCATGACCGACACCGTCTTCAGCTTCGGTGAACTCGGCTTTCAGGAGTTCGAGACTTCGAAGTATCTGACCGGCGTGCTGGAGAAGGAAGGCTTCAAGGTCCAACGCGGCGTTTCGGGCATACCGACGGCGTGGGTAGCAACCTGGGGCGAGGGCAAGCCCGTGATCTCGCTTGGCTCCGATATCGACGACATCCCGCAGGCCTCGCAGAAGCCCGGGGTGGCCTGGCACGAGCCGATGATCGAGGGTGCTCCGGGCCATGGAGAGGGTCATAACTCCGGCGTGCCGTTGAATATTGTCGCGGCGCTGGCGGTCAAGAAGGTGATGGAGCGGGAGCACATGAAGGGCACGATTCAGCTGTGGCCAGGCGTTGCTGAAGAGCAGTTGGGCGCAAAGGCTTACTACGTCCGTGACGGGATGTTCAAGGGCGTGGATGCGGTGCTGTTCGCCCATGTAGGGAACAACCTCAACGTGTCCATTGGGCCGACGACGCAGAGCGGATTGGTCTCGGTGGAGTACTCGTTTAAAGGCGAGAGCGCCCATGCGGCAGGGGCTCCGTGGCGCGGTAAGAGTGCGCTGGATGCCGTGGAGTTGATGGATGCCGGCTGGAATTTCCGGCGCGAGCACCTGCGGCTGGCGACGAGGGTCCACTACGTGATCACCAACGGCGGGGATCAGCCGAACGTGGTGCCTCCGAGTGCGTCGGTCTGGTACTACTATCGCGAGCTTGATTTCGACAACATCAAAAACTTGTGGCAGATCGGCGACACGATGGCGCAGGCGGCTTCGATGATGACGGATACAACGTGGACTTCGCGGGTACTCGGAACGGCCTGGCCGGGGCACTTCAGCGTGCCGATCGGCGAGGCGATGTACGAAAACATGAAGAAGGTCGGATTGCCGCAGTGGTCGGAAGCTGACCAGACCCTCGCGAAGGCGCTGCAGAAGGAACTCAAGTTTCCGGAGCGTGGCTTACCGGTGAAGATCCCGGAGCTTCGTCGCCCCCCTGTGGCGGAAGCGGATGGGGAGGAGCCACGCGGTGGGCAGCCGACGGGCGGCGGCTCTGACGATATCGGCGATGTGTCGTGGGTAGTGCCTACGGTGACCCTGAACTATCCCTCGAACATCCCCGGAGGCCCGGGACATAACTGGGCGAACGGGATTGCGATGGCGACTCCGATCGCGCACAAAGGTGTGATCGCCGGGGCGAAGGTGCAGGCGCTGACGCTGCTGGACCTAATGACGAATCCGGAACTGGTGAAGAAGAGTTGGGATTACTTCAATAACGTCCAGACGAAGACGGTTAAGTACCAAAGCTTATTGCGTCCGGACGATAAACCGGCAATTTGGCTGAACCGGAAGATCATGGAGCAGTATCGTCCGAAGATGAAGGAACTGTATTACGATTCCTCGAAGTTCGATACTTATCTCGATCAGTTGGGGATTAAGTACCCAACGGTTCGGTAGGGTTACTTCGCGAGCGTCACCCGGTTCCGGTCAGGCAGTGGCGGGACGATCCGCGGCTGGCCATCGACGGCCAAAACAGTGCCGTTTGGGAGCAGTTTGTCGTGACGGATGCGGTGCCATCGTTCCGCATCGCGAACGAAGATGTCGCGAATCAAAGTTGCGCGGCTGAGCTTGTGTTCGGTGCCCTTAGCTCCAAAGTCGCCGCTCCCGTCCGCCTGGTTAGTTTCGAAGTAACCCATCCACGCGACTACGATAAGGCGCTCGGCATCGCGCTCGGCCCAGATGATATCCATACCGGCAGCGCGGCGGTCAGGGGGCAACTTCAGCACAGACTCGAGGTCCCGATCGGCGTCTGCTTTGGTCAGGACGGTCCGGCCAAACCGATCGACGCTGATCCAGTCTGCTGAATCCAGATTGGCGGAAACCTTCCTCATGTCGTCCAGTGTTGTGGCGTCTCGAAGACCTTCGAAGCTTTGCCTGTAGATGGAGCGCGCGGTTTCGAGGGCAGCTGGATCTTGTCCCGGAAGTTGGGGAGTCGCGATGCCGGAGGTGAGGCATAGCAATAGCGTGAGTTGAGTGGGCACGGTGGTCGCGTGTTGCATTGCCACAGGTGATCACAATCGCATTTGAGCGTCAAGGGGAGTTGCGTTGGGCCTCCCCGGTCGCGGCTCAGAACAGACCGGAGCTTACGCTTCGTTGTCTGACTTGATCTTGCGTTCCATTGCTGCCATCAGCCGCGCGTGAACATCCTCCGGGATGGTGCATTCCTTCATCCCCCTGTAGACGTTGATCGTCTTGCGGGTCGTGTCGCAAATCACCCAGCAATTCGGGCACTCGGCCAGATGCTTTTCCAGCTTGGCCCGGATTTCAGCCTTTGTGCATTCGTCCAGAAAGTCGCTGAGCTCGCCCAGGAATTCTTTACATGTAAGCAAAGGCGTCGTCTCCTTTGCGTTTGAAGAAGCGCGTCAGCTTCTCGCGCAGTTGCAGGCGGGCCCGGAGCAGTCGGCTCTTTACCGCCGGAACGCTCAGGTCGAGAGCTTCGGCTGTCTCTTCAGTCGAAAGTCCGTCCACGTCACGCAGTGTGAAAACCGTACGGTAGATCGGGTCGAGTTCATCCACCGCTCCGGTCAGGATCGCGTTGAGCTCTTCGCGGGAGAACTGTACTTCAGGATCCGGATCCCACGTCGCGATCTCACGGACTACGGTATCTTCGCCCGTGTCGATCTGCTCGTCCATGGAAACCGTACGGTCGCTCTTGCGCTTCCGGAGCTTCATCAGCGATTGATTTACCGCAATGCGAACGATCCATGTATAGAAGCGTGAGTTGCCCT
>JAOAPO010000452.1 GCA_025462945.1 Bryobacterales bacterium | reverse complement strand
CGATAGCCACCTCGGTCTGCACAGCGCATTCCCCCGCCCGACCTATATCCGAACGAACTGCCCCCGCCACGGTAGTTGTTCTGTGGCCGGTAGTTGTTCTGCTGCCGGTATTGCGGCTGGCGATAGCTCTGCTGCTGCCAGTTGCCTTGCCGCTGGTCCTGCTGCTGCCAGTTGCCTTGCCGCTGGTCCTGCCGCTGCCAGTTACCCTGCCGCTGGTCCTGCCGGTACTGCTGGCCACCACCGCGCCGGTCGTCGCCGCGGTTGTCGCGCTGCTGCTGACGACCGCCTCTGTCGTCATCGCGGCCGTGTCCGTTCCCCCGGCCCTGCGCGAATGCCGGGATCATGCTTCCCGCGACGATCAGGAGCGCCGCTGCTGTTCTCTGGATGGTTTTCATCTTGGACACCTCGCCCCTGTTAAGGCAAGCTGGTGGCCAATCAGCTTTCATGACTGCAATCAGATACTTACAGGAAAATATCAGCGGTGGAGGCCATCCCGGGGGCCACCGAAACTGGTGGTGCGGTGGTTATGCACCAGGGAATCATAATCAGAACGTAAAGCCGACACGCCCGACCACCGAACGCGGCTGCAGGAAGTGAGTGCCACTAAACGTCGACAGGAAGTTGTACACAGCCACCTTATTCGAAAGATTGGTGATGTCAAGTCCGGCAGTGATACGCCGCTTGCCTTCGCGATGCAGCAAATTGTCCGTGCCCAGCCCGACATTGAAGATGTTTCGCGGCTTCACGCGGCTGGGGTTGTGATCTTCGCTGGCCTCTGACGCGGGCGGCAGGTTGAGGAGCGTGGACGTGATCGTGCCCGGGCACGCAGCCAGCGGGCGTGCGACCGTCGCGAACGAGTTCCCGCACGCCAGGCCGATCGTGACCTGCTGATTCGGCGTCAACTCAAGCGCAGCCGACGCATTGGCGATTCCGCTCACCACCAGACCACTGTCGTAACGGTAAGTGAAAGAGATCCATTCAGCATTCTTCGGGCGCTGATACCGAGCGTTCAGCGTCGACTGGAACTTCTGATCGTGGTCAATCAGGAACGGCCCGCCGCCCGAAAACCCCTGGGGTATCAGGCCGCCATTCTCAGGCGGGAAGTATCGGGCTCGATTGTGTCCGAAATTCCAGGAGGCCACGAAGCCATGCAGATTCGTCGTCGTCACGCGGCCGCTGAAGCCATCCACTTTTGAATTGTGCCAGGAGATAGGGAACGTGATCGTTGTATTCAGCAGGGTGCCGAAATCAAAGGCGTTGTGCGTGTACTTCCAGAAGTAATCTCCGTCAATGAGCAGGAAGCGCCCTACGGCCTGCTGAAAGCCAGTATTGAACTGATTGCGAAACCCAGGGCGGATCGCGACTGAGGATGACCCGAAGATGTTCTCAGCGAGACCGCCGGTTCCAGTCGCGCTCGAGAGAAGCAGGTTTTCATTGAACGGCGTTTCCATTGTGCGGGCATACGCCGCTCGCAGCACGGTTCCCGTCTTGAACTTATAGGCGACGCCCGCCCTGGGCTGCGGCTCGAAGGTGGACGCACCAGGCAGTCCCCGGTACGAGTCGAGGCGCAGGCCGAAGGTCATCACAAGATTGCCGGCCGTGAACGTATCCACCCCATAACCGGCAAGCTGACTGATACTCCGGGCCGCGCGAAACGCGAACATCCGGCCTCCGCGGGACAGGTCATAGAGTGCAAGACCTGGAAGAAAGGGCTGGGAGACGTTCCGGTTTGCCTCCGTGTTGGGACTGAAACCAGCCGAAGCGCACTGCCCAGGGTCCTTCAGCGTCACATCGACAGAACGCGCGCCATCCTGATCCAGACAAGGAGCGTTGAATCCGGGGTCCGTGATGCCGAAGCTGAAAAGTTCGTGCAACCGGGTCTGTTTCGCATCCACCCCGAACTTAAATTGATGCTTCCCTTTGGCCAGGACGATGTCCGCTTTGATGCCCCAGTTCAGAAGCTGCCGGTTCTGGCTCTGCGTAGCAGGTGTGTCATTCAATGGATTGCGGCTGCCGTAATAAGTGAACTGGTCTTTGCGGATATACGGATTCACCGTCAGCAGCGAGTTCGCGTTGATGGTGTGTTGATAACCCGGCGCGACGCTCCACGTCAGAACGCGCTGCCTCTGATCCTGGGTCAACTGGTCGTAGGAGTTCGGAATCTGGATCCAGTTTCGCGCCGAGAAGAGGTTCAGGTGATAAGCATCTTTGCCGTTCGGCTGGTAATCGAAGCGATCGAAGAGCGTCTGATTGTTGCCCGTGTCGTGAATTGGCGAAAACTCCGGCGTATCCAAAAAGCGCCCGCTGCGGACGCCGTCCACCGCCAGGAAGTTGCCCACCTGCGCGTTCCCAAAGCCGAGGCCAACCGAACCGCCGACCGTACCGAACGACCCGTAGTTCGCGTCCACGTTGCCGAACACCTTCCCCGCCCCCAGCCCCGAGCGCGTAGTCACCTGCACCACGAGACTGGTCTTGTCCCCAAATTCCGGACTCGGATTCCCCGTGACTAATTCCATGCTCTGGATAGCGCTGGTAGGCAGTTGGGTGGAGAAAACCTTGCTTTGCTGGTCGCTGATGGGCTGCCCGTCCACCACAAAGCTCACCTGTGCGTGGTCCCCCAGAGGGTGAAACAAGCCATTGGCGTCTGCGGCCACGCCACCCGCACTGTTCACGATGGCCTGGCTGAGACCGCCCGCCGGGTCTGGCGAGGGAAGCTTCGAGAAGACATTCCGATCGATGTCGACGTGGGCTGAGGGGTTCGTTTCCAGAACGTCAGAACCGGGAGCTTCAACCGTGACACTGACGGATGTACCGGCGAGGGCGAGCGCAATCCTGACCTGGATCGGGAGCGAACGACGGATCGAGATATCTTCTTTATGGACCTCAAAACCCTTCGCCGTCACCTCCAAGTGGTACTGATTCGGCGGGATGTTGCTGAGCCGGAACGAACCGTCCGCCTGCGAAATGACGGTCTGGCGATACCCGGTGACGGCGCTTTCGATATGGACGGACGCGCCAGCCACAGAGGCACCAGATGGATCCGCGACGCTGCCCTCGATTGTACCGGCGTTCCCCAAAGACTGCGCGGCCAGACTGCACGCGCTGAGAAATGCGATCAAGAGGCATTGGCACAACGCCCGGGCAAGTTTATTCATCTGATTTAATTTTGAGCGCAAGTTGGTCCAACCGAGAGCCTAACCCGGCGAGCGGACTGCTTGGGCCGGTGAGGGGCCTTTTTTCGACGATCAGCGGACGCGCCTACCAGCTCAAAAGCTCTCGTATACCGCTGGCCTGGCGCTTACTGACGATGAATTCGGCCCGGTTGTTCAAAGTGACCAGCCATCTCTGACTGCTTAGCGAACTCATCTTCCTGACATGGTCCAGGTTCACCAGCGCACTGCGATGTATGCGGCGGAAGCTCGAATTCCGGAGCCGCTCCTCCAATGTCTTCAGGGTCTGGGTCGCCAGATATTTGTTTTTTGCGGTGAGGATCCAAACGAGATCGCCTTCCGCCTGAAATGCATAGACCTCTGAGGCCGCCAGGAGAATGTACTCCGAACCGGCTTTGGCCATGATCTTCCGAACCGGGAGCTCGTCTTTGGACG
>JAOAPO010000407.1 GCA_025462945.1 Bryobacterales bacterium | reverse complement strand
CGAGTTCCGCGCCGGAGATATCCGGGCCGACCAGGTTGAACTTATACTCCGCACCGTCGAAGGTGCCGTGGCCGATCATCATGACGACGATGGCGTCAGTGGGTTTGGCGTCGGTGGCCAGCTTCTGGAGGGCAGCAGTCAGCTTAGCCTTCGTGGCGTCAGGGCCTTTCAGCGTGGTGACGATACGGTCCGTACCGCCTCCCGTCTTCAGAAGTTTGTCGGTATCGGTCGCGAGGAGATTGAAGCGAGTCTCGTAGTCAGGCTCGCCGCCGAGTCCCGCGACGGTGACGAAGAAGGTCGCTGCCGAAAGAGCAGCGGGAAGACCCGCGAGGAACAAGAGTCCGAACAGTTTTCGCATCTAGACAACACCCCATTTTCTGCGCAGCAGCCATTCGCCACCCCGCAGGAGGATAGCCAAAATGAAAAGGATCGGCATATCCCAGAGGTCGAGGTTGTCGTGCGCCGTGATGCCGGCTTCGGAGACGGTGATTTCCTCGGGCAGTCTCTTAGCTTTAGACGGGGTGTAGTAGTTACCGTTTGTGTCGGCGGAGAGCTTTTCGAGAAGCTCTTTGTTTTGTGCGGCGTTGAAGTTCTCAGCGACACCATCCTCGCGACGGAAGGTCAGGCTGTCACGCCCGATTTCACCTTTCTCGTCGCGGGCCACCAGTTCGGTGACGTAAGCGCCTGGCTTTTCGGCAGTGTAGTCGCCTGTGTAGGTGCCGGGTTCCAGGGGATCTGGCTTCAGGTCGACAGTGGCCGTTCCGCCGTCAGGCTGAGTGATGATGGCCTGGGCTGTTGCGCCCGCAACCGTTTGGTACGTTTTGTCCCGGATGACGGCGCGGAAGGGCACGTGCGTTTCATCGGAGAGAACTTGACGGGGAGTGGCACCGGAGACCTGCCCGGGGGTTTCTGAAACCAGCCAGCGCATCAGCTGTTGCCAGTAGGTTTCGTGCGTCTTGTCCGCGTGATCCTGCAGCATCTGCCAGCGCCAGGTTCCGGCGGTTGCAAGAACAGCCGTGCGACCGTGACCGTAGTTCTGGATGGCAAGGAGCGGAGTGGGGCGTTTACCGGGCGGGACCACATTCATCAGGACGACGGCGCCGGGTTTGGGAGTTCCCATGGCGGCGTAGTTGGCGAGGAGCGGCATCTTCTTCCAGCGGGCCGCGTTGGCGTCCCTGCCTTCTTCGATGCGTGTGATGACGCTCTCGCGTCCGGCGTCAGTCAGTTGGGCTTCCGCGAAGTCCCGGGACCACGTTTTTTCGCCGGGGAGGTGCAGGGGCAGCATCTCGGCGATCGGTGTGGCTCCGTAGCCGCCTTCGTTCAGGGCGAAACGGCCCGCGAGAAACAGCACACCGCCGCCACGACGATCGGCGAAGTCCTTGATCATGTTTTGCTGAGTGGCGGAAAAGTAGTTGGCTTCGAGGCTGCCAAGGATCAGACCATCAAAGGCGAAGAGGCCTTCGACGGTGGGTGGGAAGCCGTTGTCCAGCTCGCCCTCTTTACCGCCCTGCTGGTAGGTCTTGTTCTGGGTCGTGCGAACGACGGCGACCAGCTCAATGCTTTCATCGTCTTCAAGGGCGCGACGAATGAACTTGTATTCCCAGCGTGGCTCGCCTTCTACATAGAGGATGCGGCGTTTGCCTTTCGTGACATTTATTACACGAACCACTGCGTTGTTCTTAGCGTTTTCTTCACCAGTGAGAGGCTCGATTCCCACGGTGTAGCTATGGGGGCCTTCGGTACCGGCGTTGAACAAGACGGTCTGGCTTTGCTCGACGTCCCCTTTAAGCGTGAATTCCTGCTGCGCGAGGGGTCTGCCGTCTTCGCGAACCACAAGCCGCGCCTGCTGGTTTTCGTAACCGTGCTGCCGGAAGGCCACGCGTGCCACGACGCGGGAGTTGCGAAGCGTTCTGGCGGGCACGGCCACATCTTCCACTTCGATGTCTTTAGCGAAGTGGTCAGGGCCGAAGCCGATGGTGTGGACGGGCACGCGGAGCTGGCGAAGCTGAGCGAGGGTTTCGCGGTCGATGCCGCCAGTGTTGTCGCCGCCGTCAGTTAGAAGAACGATGGCGCCGAGTGGCATGGTGCCCGCTTCGGCTGCGATGTGTTTCAGGCTGTCGCCGATCCGGGTGGCATTATCTTCCGGCTTGACGTCTTTCAGTTGATCGACGCGAACGGCGTCTTTGCCAAATTCGTAGAGGCGCACCTGAAACTTCTTGCCGAGTTCGGGCAGGAGTTGGGAATTGAGAAGGTCGGTGGCGCCTTGAACGCGGGTTTTGCCGTCTTCCGCGAGAGCCATGCTGCGGGAGTGGTCGACCAGGACGGCGACGACGTTCTGCTGGGGGCGGAGGCGGGCCACGCTGATGGCGGGGTGCCACAACATGAAGAGAACAATGGCGACTAGGGCGGTCTGGGCGAGCCAAATAGCGAGGGACCGCACCCGGCTGAGCACTCCGCTGCTGCGGCTCATGTGCCAGAACAGGCCACCTGCCGCTGCGGCGATCAGGACCATCAGCAGCCACCAGGGCCACGGAGACATGAAGACGAATTTGCCGCGCGAGAAGATTGCCGGCGGGTACTTGAACAGCAGTTCGAACATCGTTACCTGGACACCCTTATCCGTTCCGTAATCGCGCCTCGCGCATCAGCCTGGTTACCGCATCATCTTCTGGTGGGACGGTGCTTCGCAATAACTGGTGACGT
>JAOAPO010000391.1 GCA_025462945.1 Bryobacterales bacterium | reverse complement strand
AGACAGGTAGTGCCGCCGAGCGGGTTGCGGGTGCACAAACAGAAGCCACGACAGGGCGAGCGCAGGGTACACGATGTTGATCTCGAGAGCACCGAAGCCGAGAAGGAAGACGGCCAGCTGCAGCCACCAAAACAGCGTGCGGCCGGTTTCGAGATAGCGGATAAACAGGATCAGCGCCGAAAGGAGAAACAGGGGACAGAGAGCCTCATTCCAGGCAGAACTCCATGTCATGACGGTCACCAGAGAGGCGTTGGCGACCCACACCATCCCGGCGACAGCGGCGGCGAGACGGGAGCCGGTGATGCGCCGCATGATCCAGCCGATGAGCAGGATGTCGGCCGTCATGGTGGCAAACACGGTGAGCCGAAAGGGCAGGTTATCGACGCCGAAGAGGCAGGTCAGGAGCAGGAAGAAGCCGCGTTCGCTCCACGGGCGGATGGTGCCCTGAGCGGCGGGATGGAAGAGGATCCGAAGCAGGTCATGGGGGCTGTTCACCTGACGCAGGAGGCCGAGCCAGGCGAAGTCATCCTGCATGAACCAGATGTCGAGGCCCTCGCGGTAGAGCCAGAGCAAAAAAACGACGGGAGCGAGGGCGAGGGCCAGATTCCGTAGGCGGGTGGTGCCGGATGAGGGAGGACTGGCCGTCACTTGCTTTCGAGCCCGATGGCGGTGGCGACGAGCCCGAGTTCGCGCTGGTCTACGGTACCGGCTGCGAGGCTCTTATCGAGCGCGAAATCGACGGTAACCTTCTCGCCGGTGAGGAGGGAGGCGGGGACGTCGGCGGAGAAGGTGTAGGAACCGGCTTTCGCGTATTTCTCGGATTTCAGTTTGGTGGAACCGATGGAGGCAGAGAGGTTGACGGCGGACAGCTTCTGGATGAGGACGTCAGGGATGCTGAAGGAGAAGAGCAGAACTGCCCCTTTTTCAGAGGAGGTCATGGGCGGACGAAGGGCGGCCTGAAAAGAGCCGGCAGTCCAGCGCCAACTGCCGCTTTCGAGAGCGTAGAAGCCCCTGGTGAGCTGCGCCGCGGCCGACTGGTCGCTCATTTTCAGAGAAGACGAAAGACCGGAGGCTGCGGCCGGTTCCTCATTCTTGATTTCGCTTCGACTGTGACGGCCGCGGCAGCCGATCAGGCCGAGCAGTGCGATGAGAACGGTAGCGCAGAGGGCTCGTGAAGTCACACGAGCTATTTTAGCGGCTCAATGCTGTTCTGCAGCGGCGGCAGGCAGGGAGTGCGTCGGGGAGAGCTGGTACAGCGCCTGGTTGCTGAGCAGGAGAGGCTGAATGGCACTTGCGACCGAGGTATGGAGCGCACACGTCTGGCCGCGTTCCCGACCGGTTACAAAGACGGTGCTCCCTTTTCGCAGTACATGGTAGGTGGCGGAGTTTGGGTCAGCTAAGCCGGCGACAACGGCGTTGCCGGAGCCTTCGCCCATCACCACATGCAGGCCGCCACCCGGGGGACAGATGAGCGTAACGTTGCTGGACCCCGCAGTGGTGGCTGTCTCAAGAATGGCGCGGGCTCTTTGCTCGAAGGAATGCACTTACATGACTTATCGGCGCAATTCAGAATTCTTTGAACCGTCACGAACGATTCGGGGCCAACAACCGTCTGAACAGGTGATGGATATGAAAGAAAAATTGCGGAACGAATACCGCAAAACGTGGGAGGAGTTCTCATCGAAGATGAGAAACGTGCATGAACTGGCTGGTGTTGGCGAAGCAGCCGCGGTAGAGGCGGCGATGCGTGAGGCCGATCTGGCGATGGCCGCGCATCAGCATGCGCGGAATCAGCTGGCGGCATTGCTGGCACCGGAGTTCGCGATTCCGCGGGATACAACGCGGGCCTGGCAGTGCTCGGGCAAAGAGCCGTGTTGTTCGGTGGGCGTTCAGTAGCTATTCGAAGCGGCTGCGCCGTTTGGCTGCAATGCGTTCAGCTTTCGCAGCCTCAGAAGGAGACATCGTCTGTGATCAACTGCTTGCGTCTGGTTACCTTGTTTTGCGTTACGCTGGCGGCATTCGGCTGGTCGCCGAGTGCGGCTGCACAGGTGCCCGCTGCCTTTGACGTGGCTTCCGTGAAGGCCACGACCCCGGGCAACGACAGGTCCACCTCCGACCTTCTCCCGGGCGGGCGTTTCCGCGCGACGAATCGAACGGTTTACTGGTTGGCGAGAATTGCATTTGGCATGAGTGATGTAGAAATCACCGGAGGTCCGTCGTGGCTGCGAACCGAAGGCTTCGATATCGATGCCAAAATCGACAGTGCGGACCCAATGACCCCCGAGAAGCTCAAGCCCTTGTTGCTGGAGTTGCTTCAGGATCGGTTTCGACTCAAGTTCCACATGCAAAAGGAAGAGCGCCCGGTCTTCGTCCTCGTTGCCGCGAAGAGCGGACCCAAACTGACGGCACACGTCCCTTCCTCCCTGCCGCCAATGGCCGATTCCATGCAGGCAGGCACAAAGACGCTGACTGCATCCGGGATCTCGACCGCCGCGCTCGCCGGATATCTGGGTCGACAAATGGGCAGACCGGTTTTGGATAAGACGGGCATTGAGGGCGAGTTCGACCTGACCCTGAAGTGGGCACCGGAGACGACGGAGGACACGTCTGAAGCTTCTATTTACGCAGCACTGAGCCAGCAATTGGGACTGCGCGTCGTTCCCCAAAAGGCACCCGTCAGCGTTGTGGTCATCGACAGTACAGAGAGACCTTCCGCCAACTGACAGGCTACTGCTGGTTCGCGGCTTAGCGGCTGCCCGGGTGGAAGACGATGCCTGCACCGACTACGAAGTTCACCTGGCGACCGTCCACCGGAGTATTGAACCGGGCGCTGCCGGTGTAGAAGTAGCGTGCTTCGGCCCGGAAGGTCAGGCGGGGACTCCAGGCGTAGTCGAGGCCCGCACCGTAGGCAATCGCTCCGGTGCTGCGGTGGCGGGGCGCCGCATTGGCAGCACCCGCGATCGTTTTGTCACTCTGCAGAAAATGGGCATACCCGCCTCCTGCGACCACCCAGGGAGACAGCAGTTTGTGCGGGTAGAACTTAAATCGGACGCCCGGCGTCAGGAATAGTGACGAGAAACTACTCGTCGCGCTGGTCAGCGTTGAGGTCACCGTGGTGCTCGGACTTGCCATGAAGTGGACCTCGCCGTACATGTCCGCATACTTGTAGCGCTTCACCACTCTTGCGTAGTTGACCTGGAAAGCGGCTGTTTCGGAAAGGTTCAGGGCGGCGCCTGAAGTGGCCGTCCGGGATGGTCCGCTGAGGACTCCGACCGTGAGACCGACTTCCTGTTGCGCAAAAAGCGAGGTGGCGAAAAGGGCGGTAAATACCAAAGCGGAGAGCAGGCGCATAAGGACTACTGTAGCGTCCTCTCTCATTTCACTTTCGTGGGCTGCTCGCGCTTTTTCGCCTCGAGAATCTGCAGGTTGGACCAGGCGAAGGCCATATCGGGGCGGAGCCGCACGACTTCGCGGAGCGCCGTGAGAGCCTCGTCGTCCTGGCCGAGAGAGTGATAGCAGGCGGACATATTGGCGTAGGCTTCGGCCATTTGCGCCTGCTGTTTCAGTGCCTCTTTTGCGGCTCCGATGCAATCCTGATAGCGCTTCGCCCGGTAGTAGGCGACGGACAGGGTGAGGTAGTCGTTGAAGGTGGCCTGACCGGATACACGACGCTCAGCGCGACCGACGCGGTCGAGCACGTCCTGCGAGGTGGTGAGGGCCAGTTTTGCGCGCTCGTCGTCGGGGTCGACGGCGAGGGCGGCCTTGGCCACGCGAGACACATCCGTCCATTCGAAGGCCGCGGAGTGGATGTCCATCAGGTTGTGGCGGGCCTGATTATCGAAGACGTTCAGGCGAATGGCGCGCTGTGACCAGTCGGCGGCCTCGGGGAGACGCTGGTGAACGATGAGCCAGCTGCCAAAGGAAGAGATCGCCCCGGCGAATCGCGGCCACATCATGGTGGCGCGCTTGTAGTGCGTCTCCGCGTCGGAATCGCGGCCAATGCGGTCGAGAGTCTCTGCGACCGAGACCTCTGACCGGGCGTCTTGTGGGGCGGCTGTGTGGGCACGCGCAACAATCTCGCGCGCATCAAGAAGATCGTCCCGACTAATCAGTTCCTGAGCGTACTGAATGAGCGCACGCTGGTTGTTGGGGCTTCGCTGCACGCTGTCGCGAGACAGTGACAGATCGTCGCTCCAAACAGCATTGCGTTTCCAGGTGAGCAGGCCCAGCGAAACGAGTATTCCGAGTATGGCGAGCGATGCGAGCACGGAAAAGACGACGGGGGCTTTGGCCAAAGTCTGCGCGCGCAAAGCGAAGTGCATCAGCACGTGGGCGGTGGCAATGGCGAGGCCCAGCGAGGGCAGGAACATCCGGGCGCCGGAATCAGCGGTCGTCTGGGGAACCAGGAAAAAAGGAAGCTGCGCCAGCAGAAACCAGGCGATCCCAAACGCCAGTCCCCGCCATTCGGGACGGCGGCGAGCCCAGACGGCAAGCGCGACCAGGGCAGCGACGCCGACGATGCCGAGCAGGATTTCGGGCGGCCAGAAGCGGAGTTCCGGGAGCAGACCGCCGTCAGCGCTGAGGTTCCAGGGCGTAAAGAACCAGATGAAGTACTGCATGGCGACACGAGGCTGACTCAGCCAGTAGTGCAGGGCCGGAATACGAAGAGGCGATTGATAACTCCAGGTGAGTGCCGTATGGAGGATGAACCACCCACCGCAGATCACCGCTCCGGGGATCACGCGCGCCCAGATCCTGCCCGAAGGGACGTCAGCCGAGGTGGCGACAGGTGAGGCGTAGACCCAGGTATACGCGGCCGCGAGGAGCGCGAAAGCGGTGGCCGCGGGGGAACAGAGAAGCGCCACAATCAACGGCACGAAATAGAGGTAGTGGGTGGGGGGGCGCAAAAGAGACTTGTAGAGCCGCTCGAAGCCCGCACCGTGATCGAAGATGAATCGCTCGGTGGCGGTTTTGGGGATCTTATACCGATCCAGGCCGAGGGTGGAGGGGAGGCGTTCTGGCAGCATGATCCAGACAAACAGCGCGCAGGCGACTCCGCCGGCGGCGATCAGTTCGCCGCGCCCTGAGATGTAATTTACGACGTCAGCAACGAGAGGGTGTACGGCGAACAGCGCAGCGGCCAGCAAGGCACTCTGGTGTTGGGCGGCAGGCAGTGCTCGCGCCAGTCCATATATAAAAAAAGGCAGCGGGATGAACCAGAGGAAAGAGGTCAGCTGGAAAATGGCGGGGCTGCCGTCACGGCGCACCGAGTTGTCGAAGACATAAAGGAGTGAGAGGAGGGGACGATAGTCCGCAAGGGCGGTCTGGGTACTGAAAGAACGGGGCGAAGTGAGCAGGGCTCCGAGGTTGCCGCTCGTCACGTTCCTGTTATTCACGATGTTCGGAAAATCGTCGCGGTGGAAACCGGCATCGAAGTGGTTCACCCAGCACATGGCACCGAGGACGAGCAACAGCAGGGGAGACATCCACCAAAAGACGTAGTCGAGGACTTCGGAGCGGTTGGAAGGCGATTCTGGGGTCAAGGCACCTTAATTATAGCGGTGTTCTTAAAAGCACCGGCCCGGGAAAGCACCTGCGAGTACGAGGACAGTGCAGTCAAACGGGGGGCCGGACGGCGAGTAGAATTGAGCATGGCCACAACTCGTCACTCCGTGTGCGCACTGGACTGTCCGGACGCCTGTTCGTTGTTGATTAATGTGGACGAGGCCGGACATGGCTCACGGCTTCGAGGGAACCCGGACCATCCGGTCACGCAGGGTTTTCTGTGCGGCAAAGTGGCCCGGTATCTGGAACGTGAGTATTCGCCGGACCGTCTGCTGCACCCCCTGCGGCGCGTGGGGGCAAAGGGTGAGGGCCGGTTCGAGCGGATTTCGTGGGATGCGGCTCTTGATGCCGTGGCTGAAGGGCTGACGAAAGCGGCTACCGAGTTCGGCCCCGAAGCCATTCTGCCCTACAGCTATGCCGGCACCATGGGGTATCTGAACGGGAGCGGGATGGACCGGCGGTTCTTCCACCGGCTCGGCGCGTCCCGGCTGGACCGAACGATCTGCTCATCGACGGGGGCGGCCGGGATGACGGAGGCCCTGGGTGTTCGGTACGCGATGGACACGGAGCACTTCCGGCACTCGAAGCTGATCATCGCGTGGGGCGCGAACATTCTGGGTACGAACGTCCATCTGTGGCCGTTTGTGGTGGAGGCGCGGCGGAACGGGGCTCGGTTCTATGTGATCGATCCCCGGCAAAATCGCACGGGCAGAGTAGCGGACCGGCATTATGCCATTCGGCCGGGGACGGACGCGGCACTGGCGCTGGCGATGATGCATGTGATCACGGCGGAGGGTCTGGAAGACCGGGACTACGTGGACCGGCATACGCTCGGCTTCGACGAGCTCAAGGAGCGCGTGAAGGCCTGGGATCCGAGGCGGGCGGCAGAGGCTACCGGGCTGGATGCCGAGGACATTGTGGCGCTGGCACGCGAGTACGCGACGACGCGCCCGGCCGCGATCCGCCTGAATTATGGGGTGCAGCGTTCTGAGCGCGGCGCGATGTCGGTGCGCACGATCGCGCTGCTGCCTGCGCTTACGGGGGCGTGGAAAGATCTGGGCGGTGGCGTGCAGCTATCGACGTCGGCGGCCTTTCATGTCAATCGAGCGGCTCTGGAGAGGGCCGATCTGCAGATGGCGTCGGCGCTGGGGAGAGAGGCCCGGCTGGTGAATATGTCGCAGTTGGGGGATGCGCTGTCGAAGCTGGACGAACCGCCGGTGAAGGCGATGGTGGTCTACAACTCGAACCCGGCGGCGATCGCACCGGATCAGAATGCGGTCCGGCGAGGGCTGCGGCGCGACGACCTTTTTACTGTGGTGATCGAGCATTTTCAGACCGATACTGCGGATTTTGCAGATATCGTGCTGCCGGCGACGACCTTTTTGGAGCATACCGACCTGTATATGGCTTACGGGCACTACCACCTGCAACTGGCCCGTCCGGCACTGCCTGCCCCGGGCGAGACGCTGCCGAACACCGAGATTTTCCGGAGGCTGGCGGCACGGATGGGCTTTACGGAGAGCTGCTTTCAGGATTCCGATGACGATATGATCCGAAGCCTGCTGACGGGCGGACATCCATTCATCGACGGGATTACTTTGGAGGACCTGGACCAGAAGAAGTCGATCCGACTGAAGCTGCCGGAGCCGTTCCTGCCGTTCGCGGAGGGCGGGTTCGGGACTGTGTCCGGCAAGTGCGAGTTCCGGGCAGCGTCACTGGACTACGAAGCTCCCATCGAGTCTCGCGGAGGCGACCAGGCGCTGGCGAAGCGCTATCCGCTGGAGCTGATTACGCCGAAGAATGACGACAGCATGAACTCGACGTTCGGCTTCCGCGCGGAAACAGATGTGCAGACAAGTGTGCTGGTGATGCATCCTTTGGACGCGGCTTCACGGGGAATCCGGTCGGGCGATCAGGTTCGGCTGCGGAACGATCGCGGGCAATGCCTTTTGCGGGCGGAAGTGGCTGAAACGGTAGCGGTGGGCGTGGTTTCTTCCCCTTCGGTTCGGTGGCCAAAGATGGCGAGCGGGGGAAACTCAGTGAATATGCTGACGAGCCAGCGGCTGGCGGACGCAGGGGGCAGCCCTGCCTTTTACAACTGTTTGGTGGAAGCGGAGCGGCTGGACTAAATGATGAAAAAGATCGTCACCATTCTGCTGTGCACCATGGCGGGTCTCTCGATGCTGGCAGCTGCGGACGGAGACGCGGAAAAGCGCCCCGTGGGGGATGTGGCTCGGGGCAAAGTGGTATTCGACTCTCTTTGCGGGGAGTGCCATGAGGCATCCAGCCGCGAGGAGAAGGTGGGTCCTGGCCTGGCCGGTGTGAAGAACGGACAACTACCGACGGGGCGCAAAGCCACCCATGACAGGCTGCTGGACATCGTGAACGACGGTCCCGCCGAAATGCCGAAGCTGAAAGACCGCCTGACGGAACAGCAGAAGGAAGACGTGATCGCCTACGTGCTCACGCTGTAGGTTCAGTACAGTTTCGTACATTTTACATTGAGGCCATTTAATTGCATGAAACAGCACTCGATCCTAAAAGGCAGAGTAAGAACGTGACCTGAAGAATGCTGCCGTTGTTGTTCTGGTCACGTTGCTACTGAGCAGCGCGAAGGAGCATTGGGCAGCGGGACCGAACCCAAAATGGCTATGCACAAACCGGAAGAACACTGGGAGATCCTGCTCGTTGAAGACAATCCCGCAGACGTTACGCTGTTCGAGATGGCTTTCCCAGCCGACAAGAAGGTGCGGGTGTGGAATGCAGCTACAGGCCGCAAGGCGCTCGACTTTTTGTATAAGACCGGCGAGTTCACGCAGGCTCCGCGGCCTCACCTCGTTTTCCTCGATTTGAATCTGCCGGTGATCGACGGACGCGAGGTGCTGGAGACGGTCAAGGCCGATGCAGATCTTCGCACCATTCCGGTCATTGTGCTCAGCACGTCGCAGGCAAAGGCTGACGTTTCCGGGAGCTACAGTCGCGGTGCAAACTCTTACATGGTGAAACCAGCTGATGTGAACACCTTGTTTGAGATGATGCACACCTGTTGCAGTTACTGGTTCAAAACGGTGGTGCTGGACTCGTAGGGCAGAGTGTCAGGTGTGGGCGACACTTTCCGGTGTTTCTTTGGAAGCTAACTTGTCCCGGTAGATCTTCTCCATCAAGGCTCGCAGTTCGCGCGCGTGGGAGTCTTGCAGTCGGGCTTCTTCTTCGAGTTCGAGCAGATCATCATCGTGGCTGTTCCCGTTGCCGGAAGCGGCGGCGAGACGGCGCAGGATGGTGGCGTGCTCTTCGAAGCCGGCGATCGCCGACCAAAGGGCGTTTTCAAGTCTGCGGGCATGTTCCGCGCGCATTGACTGCGGCGAAAAGCTATGGCCGACGATGCATCGAAATCGAAGAGGCCCGTCTTTGTCTTCGCAGATCGGGCCGTGACATTCGGGGCAGGTAATGCCGTCGAACCCGGGCTGGCCGCGGTGGAGGTGGCTACTGGAAGGTGACACGGAGCCGACTTCCTTTGCCGGGCGCTCTGGCCCTGAGCGTTCGGGTGCAGTTGCTCCTGTCTCTGCGTTTGGGTCGGAACCGGGTTCCGGGTGTTCTGGTCGGAGATGTTCGGCCACGGGCGCGGGTGCCTGAGCGAGAGCACGCACAAGTGCGTCGGGAATTTCGCTGACGGGCAGCTTGAAGTCCACGTTCACGCTGCGAAGCGCGTTTTCAGGGAGAGCAGGGACTTCCGCATCGGCCGGATCCTGCACGATGGTGGTGCCTCCAGCTTTTTCGACGTCACTGAGGCCGCGGCAGCCGTCGTCGAGACCGCCGCTGAGGATGATTCCTATCAGGCGGCCCCGGCAAGTGGCGGCTGCGGACCGGAACAGGGGGTCAATGGCAGGCCGGAACAGATTTTCGCGCGGACCGAAGACGACTTCGATGCGGTCGCGAGAAACCATGAGGTGGCGGTTGGTTGGGGCGACGTAGATTTTTCCGTTCTGAATCGAGTCACCGTTTTTCGGAATGACGGCGGGCAGGTCACCCGCGCGGCTGAGGATTTCGGCGAGGCTTGTGGGGTGGGTGGGCGACGTGTGCAGTACCACGAAGACGGCAGCGTCAAGGCTCTCAGGTAAACCAGTGACAAGTTTCTGCAGGGCATCGATGCCGCCGGCAGAAGCTCCCACGACGACGATATTTTGTTCGACCATTCAGCGCCCCCCAAAGTGCACGCCAAGGGCCGATAAACGGCTGGCGATAAAAGCTGCTTTTCGAACGGCTGGGCGGCACATTCGGCTGTGAATCTGCTAGTTTAGAAAAGCCGTGCCGTCCCTCGGGACGGAGTCAGCACTTAACCACGTATGGAGCATACGCAAGAAGAAGACACTTCTCAGCTGGCTGACGTTGATCACCAGATTGCGAAGACGCCCGGCGTTGCCGTGGTGGGAATCGGGGCTTCGGCGGGCGGTCTGGACGCCATTAGTCAGTTCTTTGCAGCTCTGCCGGCCGACACCGGTCTCGCGTTTGTGTTCGTGCAGCATCTGGACCCCACACGTGACAGCCAGCTCAGCGAGATTCTACGCAAAATCTCGCCGATCCCCGTAACGGAGGTGTGCGACGAGGCGGTGGTGGAGGCGAATCACTTCTACGTGATTCCCTCGAATAAGGAACTGACTGTAAAGGAGGGAGTACTACGGCTTAGGCCCCGGGGCGAGGCACCGACTCCGTGGTTTCCAATCAACGCCTTCATGGCATCGCTGGCCGAGGCGTATGGCAGCCGGGCGATTGCCGTGGTGCTGTCGGGCACAGGGGCGGACGGCGCCGAGGGCCTGAAGGCGGTGAAAGCGGCATGCGGCATCACTTTCGCGCAGTCGGAGGGTACAGCCAGGTTCAGCGGGATGCCGCTGAGCGCGATCGGAACGGGAGCAGTCGATTTCGTACTTTCTCCGCAAGAGATCGCGGCGGAGCTGGCTCGCATCGGAAGAGACCCCGCCGCTTTACGCGAGAGCGCGGACTTCCCGGTGGCGGGCAAAGACGATGTGCTGCGAAAGATCCTGGCTCTGTTGCGAAGCGCGTCCCAGGTGGACTTTGTGAATTACAAGCAGAGCACGGTCAGGCGCCGGATCGGGCGGCGGATGGTGGTGCATAAGCTGGAGGACCCGGCGGCCTATCTGGAGTATATGGAGCGGCATCCGGGCGAGGTGATGGAACTGTTCCGCGACATCCTCATCCACGTCACATCGTTCTTCCGTGAGCCGGAGAGCTTCGAGGCGCTGATGGAGCATGTGCAGGTATATGCCGAGAAACTGCGCCCGGACGAGATCTTCCGGGTCTGGGTGGCGGGCTGCGCGACGGGCGAGGAGGTCTATTCGCTGGCCATCTGCCTCGACGAGGTGCTTCGCGGCGGCGGCCGTCGCGCTCAGATTCAGTTGTTCGGGACGGACATCAGCGAGCTGGCGCTACAGAAAGCCCGACGCGCGATTTACCCCGATGCGATCGCGGCCGATGTGCCGCCCGTACGCCTCAGCCGGTACTTCGTGAAGCTGGACGAGGGCTATCAGGTGGTGAAGTCCATCCGTGAAGCGTGTGTCTTTGCGCGCCATGATCTGACGATCGATCCGCCGTTTTCGAGGCTCGATCTGATCAGCTGCCGGAACGTGCTGATTTATATGGGCGCGCCGCTGCAGCAAAGGGTTTTCTCGCTGTTCCACTACGGCCTGAAGAGGGGTGGCACGCTCATGCTGGGGAGCGCCGAGGCGGTGCCGGCGACGTCGGATTACTTCATTCCGCTCAACCGGGAGCATAAGATCTTCAGGAAGAATGCGGCACCCAGCCTGGTGCCCGCCATCCGGGTTCCATCGACGCTGCCCTCCCACGAGGCAGAGCCGGTGACGGCCGGGCTGGACCTGCAGTCGCTGGTGCAGAAGACGATCCACAACAAGTTCGCGGTTGACGGCGCGCTGGTGAGACGGGACATGCAGATTGTCATGTTTCTGGGCCACATGGGGCAGTATCTCGATCCGGCGCCGGGAACCGCCAACCTGAATCTGGTGCGGATGGTTCGGGAGGAACTGGCGTTCAAAATCCAGGGGCTGGTGCTCTCGGCAATCGAGAAAAATGCGCCAATTCGAGAGGAGGGTCTGATTTTGTCGCGTGGCGAGGAGTCTCGCCGGGTAGACGTCGAGGTTATCCCCCTGCCGACCAACGTGCCCGGAGAGCTTTATCTGCTGGTGCTCTTCGAGGGTGCCGGGACCACAGCTGCGACCACGGGCGACGGCTCAGTACCTGTCAGCCAGGAGGTAGCTGAGAATTCGGGTCAACTGCAGCAGCGACTGCACGAACTTGAGAGGGATCTTCAGCAGGCGAGGGCTCACCTGCGCAGCATCGCGGAAGAGCACGAAGCGAGCGTGGAAGAGCTGCGGGCGAGCAATGAAGAAGTCCGGTCCTCGAATGAAGAGCTCCAGAGCACGAACGAGGAACTGGGAACGACGAAGGAAGAACTGCAGTCCGTCAACGAAGAGCTGACGACGCTGAATGAAGAGCTGAAGACGAAGAATGCGGAACTGGGGTCGACGAACGACGATCTGAAGAACCTGTTCAGCGCGGCGAACCTGCCGGTGGTGATGGT
>JAOAPO010000356.1 GCA_025462945.1 Bryobacterales bacterium | reverse complement strand
AAAAGATCACGTCAGGTTATTGTAGGCTATTCGCCGCTGTCGTTTCGACTCGCTGCGGGTTCGACTCGCCGCGGGCGTGCCTGTCTCTCACGGCGCTGAGGTACAGGGGAAATTGACCCAAAAGGATAGACTGCCTGATCTCCCCCATGATGTCAAGGTAACGCCGGAGATTGTGGAGAGTCGCGAGCGTGGAGAAGAGAATCTCGCCTGCCTGGAACAGATGGCGGAGATAAGCGCGCGAGTGCGTTTGACAGGTGTAGCAGTCGCAGTTCGGATCCAGCGGCTGCGGATCGTCTCGATAACGGGCGTGCTTGATGATGACCCGACCTTCAGACGTGAACAGCCATCCGTTGCGGGCATTCCGCGAGGGCAGAACGCAATCCATCATGTCGATGCCGCGGGCGACGTACTCGGGAAGTTCCTGCGGCATGCCGACTCCCATCGCATAGCGCGGACGGTCCTCGGGAAGAATTGGCTCGGTGGCTTCCACCATTTCGAGGCTCAAGGGTCTTGGCTCGCCCACGGAGAGCCCGCCGACCGCGTAGCCATCGGCATCGAGATCGAGCAGACGCGTCGCGCACTCCTTGCGGAGGTCAGGGAACATAGATCCCTGGACGATGGGGAACAGCGCCTGACGGACGGAGCTGGTCTTCAAACGCTCGCGGTAATGCGAGAACCCGCGCCCGGCCCAGCGAACTGTCCGCTCCATCGACGCGCGCGCCGACTCATGACTGACCGGATACGGCGGGCATTCGTCGAGCACCATCATGATGTCGCTGCCGAGTGCCATCTGGACATCGACCGTCGAGGCCGGGGTGAACTTGTGCTGGTCGCCGTTCAGATGAGATTGGAATGTGACGCCCTCTTCGCTGATTTTGCGAAGATTCGACAGACTGAACACCTGAAACCCGCCGGAATCGGTCAGGATGGCATTGGGCCAGTTCATGAACTGGTGGAGTCCGCCAAACTTAGCGATCAGTTCGGGCCCGGGGCGGAGGAACAGGTGGTAGGTGTTGCCCAGGATGATGGGCGCCTGGAGTTCGTCTTTGAGCTGGGCCTGAGTTAAGCCCTTGACCGTCCCCTGAGTACCCACGGGCATGAAGACAGGAGTCGGGATGTCACCGTGCGCGGTGTGCAGAATTCCAGCGCGCGCACGGGTTTCCGGACACTCCGCAAGGAGTTCAAAGGTGATCTGGCGGGGCAACTATTCAGTGTAAGCGGAGGCGGCCCGGCGATCGACGGAGCTGTATCAGCTGCGCGTCACCGGCCGGGTGGAAAATGAAAAAACGAAGCCATTCCTGGCAATCGGCGATGAACCTGAAGTAAAGCCGATCACTTCCGTCGATTTATTGAGCGACGCGACCGCCGTCGACAAATAAGTGAGCGCCGGTGATGAAGCTGGCTTCGTCCGAAGCGAAGAACAGGATGGCGTTAGCCACCTCGCGCGGTTCGCCTACGCGTCCGAGCATGTGCTGCTTCGCCATTTCAGCGCTCCATTCCTCGCGCGTCTGGCCCATGCGGGTCCACTCCCGCTCAGATGCAGTCGTGTAAATGCAGCCTGGACAGATACTGTTGACCCGGATATTAAATGGAGAAAGATCGAGAGCGGAGCAGATTGTCATGCTCAGCAGCGCACCCTTGGTGGTGTTGTAGGTCGCGAAGTTCGGCTGCGCCATCACGGCGCTGGTCGACGAGATATTGACGATCGAACCGTTACCGCTCTTTTTCAGATAAGGGATCGCGTGTTTCGTAACGAGGGCGGTGCCGATCACGTTGATGTCGAGAACCTTGCGCCACTGTTCAACGGTGGCCGTTTCGACGGGAGCCGTCGTGAAATTCGCCGCATTATTGACAAGAATGTCGATGCCGCCGAAGCGTTCCGCGGCAACCTGGGATATCCTGATCGCCGTTTCTTCAAGCGAGATATCGCCAGTCACGGTAGCGACCTGCGCGCCGAGGGCGGCGACCTCTTCGGCCGCCGCCTTGATTTCGGCATCGTTGATGTCCGCCAGCAGAAGATTCGCGCCTTCTTCGGCAAAACGAACCGCCGTGGCTCGGCCAATGCCGGCCCCGGCGCCCGTAATTATCGCAGTCTTACCCTGTAGTCTCATTAGCTTGGCTTGGCGATTACAGCCGGACCCTGCTCGCGGCTGGTGATCACACGGTCGATAATGCCATATTCGACCGCAGCGTCGGCGCTCATAATGTAGTCGCGGTCGACGTCTCTTGCCACGCGCTCAACGGGCTGGCCGCTGGCATCGGCGAGGATCTTGTTCAGAGTCTCGCGCATGCGGAGGATCTCCTTCGCGTAGATGTCGATATCGGCAGCCTGGCCGGCCAAACCCTGCATGGAGGGCTGGTGGATCATGATGCGTGAACTGGGGAGGCTAAAACGCTTGCCCTTCGTTCCCGCGGCCAGAAGAACGGCACCCATGGAGGCTGCCTGTCCGACGCAGATCGTTACGATGTCGGGCCGCACGAAAGCCATGGTGTCAAGAATCGCGAGACCGGCCGTGATGGAACCGCCGGGCGAGTTGATGTAGATCGAGATGTCCCGCTCCGGGTCTTCGGCTTCCAAAAACAACAACTGCGCAATGATGAGATTCGCCACCATGTCATCGATCGGCGTACCGAGGAAGATGATGTTCTCTTTCAGCAGACGTGAGTAGATGTCATAAGAACGCTCCCCTCTCGAGGTCTGCTCCACAACCATCGGAACCAGCATAGAATTGTTCATTCCTTCCTAATTTAAGAAACCAAAGCTTGATGAGGACGAAGCCAGAACCGGCTTCTTTTAGCCCGTCAGACCACCCGCACCTTAATGATACGACTGACCGACGGAAGGATTCTTTTCAGGGTCGACCGACGATGAAGTTCCACTGAACGAACTATAAGCCAGGCGGGCACGTCGCGTGTAACTGAACTTAATTTCTTCGTTCTGTGACCGGCAATCGGAGCCCACCTATTTCCCGCCGAAGCGCATCGTTACTCCCGCGACCACAGTAACGGGGTAGCCGGGCGTGCCGTGAATGCGGGCAAGCACCGGCGCGCCGGGCGAGACTCTGGACTCGAAGAAGTTCTGCGTCTCGTAGTAGTCGCGGCTGGTCAGGTTGTCCACGGCCAGGTTGAGGTCAAGCCTCCGGTTGATCTGCCGCGAAACGCCCAGATCTACGACGGTGTGCCCGGAGGCGACGATGGAAGGATCTTCGCCATCCAAACGGTAGTGGTTGATCGCCCGCATACGCAGCGACCCGCTGAATTTGTGCCATGGAGCCAGCGTGAGAGCCGCATTCGCGACAAAATGAGGCGCGCTGTCCACATAGACCCGGGTTGCGCCTCCTTTATAGAAGGCGTTCGCCACCTTAGTGACTCCGCCGTTCAGCGAGAGATGGTGCGTGATCTCGAGCGAGGTCTTGACCTCGAACCCGTAAGCCCGGCTCGGTCCTTTGAGCTCAAAACTGCCGTCGTCCGGGACGTAGACCTGCTCATTCGAGTGATCGATCAGGAAAAGGTCGGTGGCGACGGAGAGGCGCGAGAAGCTGGAGGACGTGCCAACCTGGTAGAAATCGGTGGTGGCGAGACGAGGCGATGCCGGACGCTGCACGACGCCTCGCGCGTCGACGCTGTTAATCCCCCGGCCGTAGTTGGCGTGAAGGGTGAGCGGCAGCCTGCGGGACGGGGTAAATGCTGCGTTGGCTTTGCCCTGCCAGCGCCCTGCCGACTGCGCTCCGGTTGCCGTGGTGCCAGCCCGGTCAACCAGGCCATAGCGGAATTCATCGAAGCGCAGACCAGCGCCCATGACGAGGCGCCCCTGCAGCAGGCTGACCGATTCCTGCGCGTACCCGGCGCCGTTCGTTACGTGAGCGTTGGCCCGGGTGCTGACGCCCGTTGGGACACGGCCCTCGCGAGGATACAGGCCGACGTTGATCTGGTTGTCGTGGAAGTTGCCGCCACCGGTGAAGTTCGCCTGCAGACCGAACAGACGATGGGGGTGGATATATTGCGCATTCGCACCCTCCTGCAGCCTTGAATCGTGTTGCTGAAACGCGTCGCCCGCCACGGGATCGTTGAGGTAAACCGTGAAGTCGGAGTAAAGATCAAACAGCGAGCGGCCAACGAACCCGTCCGCACGGATCGTATCGCCGTTGGCACGGACCTGGCTGTAGTAGCCGGACACGGTTCCCTGCCGGACCCGGCCTCCGCCTGTGTCGTCGAGCGAGCCGAAGCGGTCGAGCTGGCCGGCGGCGACCAGATCGAGTGGAAGCTGGCCGGAGGAGAAAAAATTGTTACGGCCGAAGATGAAGCGAACGCCCGCTTTCTTGTTCTCAGAGAGGATTCGGGTGTAGTTCGCGTTGATATTATCGCGGCGGTACCGGCCTGGGTTCTGGAACGGGCCGTTTGTATAGGAACCCTCCCAGGCGAGGTAGGAATCTGATTTGGTTGCCGTTGGGGAGTAACCGAAGAAGGCGCGTCCGGTATCGTAGTTGCCGCCCTGGAGCCTGGTCGTGAACTGGTCGGGCAGGGATTCGCGCTGGCGAATGTGAACCACGCCCAAGCCGCTGAAGTCTCCGTACTCAGGGCTGAACGGGCCGTTCACGATGGTCACCTGTTCGATGAGTTCGGGGGTCATGGCCTTCATCGAGCCCAGATAGCCCTGGCCGTGCCCCTGGGTGCCCTGATTCTGCTGCACGCCGTCTAAAAGAATCTTCAGGCCGCCATTGACGCCGCCATGGTCCATATTGAAGCCGAAGCGGCGGATTTCGAGGGACTTGCCGCCGCCCTCGTGCTGCCCGGCGTTGATGCCCGCGTTGAGCAACTGGAGAGCCTGGTCGTCCCGGGTGAAGAGCGTCTTGTTGAAGGTTTCGGCGTTTCGGAGATCGACACCCGGTTCCAGCACCTTCGAGGTAATTACGAGGCTTTGGTTCCGAGCTGAGATCGCGGTGAAACGAAGATTTGCGGAACTCTCGACAGCCGGGTAGTCGATTTGCCTCGTTACTGTGGCGAAGCCTTCCGCTTCGGCGCTGATCGGATACTTGCCGGGGCGGACGCCACGAAACGCATAACGACCTTCGGCGTCAGTCATCGCGAGTCCGGTAGCCCCAAGGTGGACACGGGCTCCGGCGACTGCCCTGCCCTGAGGATCGGTGACGACCCCGGATAACTCCGGAAGCTGCGCGTGCGCGGCGGCGAGGGTAAGAGACAGCAGGGCCAAATGTCGAAACATGACGTTCACATCGTTGTATACGGTCGCCGACGACCAATCGGATGTTACTTCGTTCGGTAGATCGTCTTGTATTCGGAGCCAGCTGCGATGCCCAAGCCAAACCCGATGGCGGCACCCGCTGCGCCCACCCCCGCTGTCACGCCGGCTTTATCAGCCTGGCCTTCGTTGGCGAGCCGAGTGCCAAGAGCCGCTCCGGCAGCGATACCGGCGACGGCACCCACAGCGAGGCCTATCGACCTCGCCTTGCTGCTGCCCTGCCTGACCGCAAGTGATGTCACGTCGGCGCGCTGCACGGTGACCTCACCCGAGTTCGTTTGCACCGAGACGACCGAGGCTGTCGCAGCGGTCAGACTGCCTTTCAGCGTGTCACCGCTTTTGCGGCTGACCTGCACCGGCGTGCCGGTGCTCACGGCCGCGATCGCGTCCCAGCTCGAGAGCTCTTTCGCCGAGCCAGGCGTAATCGCCAGCAAGACTAAGAGCCAGAGCTTCATAACGTTGCGAGAACCTCCTCAGCGTGGCCTTCGGGCTTTACTTTCTCGAATATTTTGGTGATGGTGCCGTTCTCAATGACAAAGGTGGTGCGGGCGACGCCCATCACCTTCTTGCCATACATGTTCTTTTCTTTCATGACGAAGTACTGATTGGCAATCTCCTTGTCGTCATCGGCCAGCAGCGTGAAGTTCAGGTCGAATTTTTCCTTGAACTTCGCCTGCGCTTTGGTGGTGTCGGGTGAGACGCCAAGAATGGTCACGCCCTTCGATTCGAACTTCTTCACGGAGTCGCGGAACTCGCAGCTCTCCACCGTGCAGCCCGGCGTGTCCGCACGAGGGTAGAAGTAGAGCACGATTTTTTCGTTCTGGTGCGCCGCCAGGTCGAACTCTTCACCGTTATCGGTGAGAACTTTGAACAGTGGTGCCTTATCGCCTTCTTTGAGCATCATGACTCCTTTAATCTAACTTAGCTTTCACCAAAATCTTTTAACCTAATTTAGCTTTTACCAAATCGTTCACCAGTGCCGGGTTGGCTTGGCCCCGCGACGCTTTCATGACCTGCCCGACGAAGAACCCGATCAGCGATGCCTTGCCTGCCCGGTACTGCTCCAGTTGCTTCGGGTTGCCGGCGATCACCTCATCGATCATACGCTCCAGTTCGCCCGTGTCACTGATCGTCTTCAGGCCTTCACGTTCCACCACGGCAGCGGCAGTATCGCCCGATTCGAACATCTTCGGCAACACTTCTTTCGCGAGCTTGCCGGTCAGTTCGCCGGAAACGATCAACGCCACGAGTTCGCCCAGGCGCTCCGCAGAAACGGGCGACGCTTCTATTTCAAGACCCGCATTCTTCAGCAGCGCCGCCAGATCGCCCATGACCCAGTTCGCGGCGAGTTTGGCGTCTCCGGCGACCTTCGATGTCGCCTCGAAGTAGTCGGCGAGTCCGCGCGATGCCGTCAGCACCTGCGCGTCGTACTCACTCAGGCCCAGCGCACTGACGAAGCGCAGCCGGCGGGCACCCGGCAGTTCCGGAACTGTCGCTTTGATGGCAGCCAGCCACGCGTCGCCGATGCGCAGCGGCGCGAGATCAGGTTCCGGGAAGTAGCGATAGTCATGCGCATCTTCTTTACTGCGCATGCTGGCGGTAACGCCCGTATCAGGATTGAACAGCCGGCTTTCCTGATGAATCTTGCCGCCGCCCTCGATCACTGCCACCTGGCGCGCGATCTCATAGTCGATGGCCTCTCTCAGGAACCGAAACGAGTTCAGGTTTTTAACTTCAACCTTGGTGCCGAGCTCGGTCTGTCCCCAGGGGCGTACGGAGACGTTGGCGTCACAGCGGAGGTGTCCTTTTTCCATATCGCAGGTGGAGGCCTGAACGAACTGGACGTTCTGCTTGAGCTCCGTGAGATAGGCAAATGCCTCGTCGGAGGAACGCATGTCGGGCTCGCTGACGATTTCGATGAGGGGGGTGCCGCTCCGGTTCAGGTCCACATAGGTGAACTTGGCGGAATCGCGGAAGCCCTCGTGCAGACTCTTGCCGGCATCGTCTTCCATGTGGACGCGGGTGACTTTAATGCGCTTGGTGGCACCATTGACGGCAATGTCGAGGAAACCCCATTCGGCGAAGGGCTGGTCGTACTGAGAGATTTGGTAGCCCTTGGGCGAATCGGGGTAAAAGTAATTCTTACGGGCGAAGCGGGAGAGCGGCCGTATTTCGCAGTTCAAAGCCAGCGCGCCGCGAATTGCCAACTCCACGGCCTGCTTACTCAGCACCGGGAGAGCGCCGGGCAGGCCGCAGCAAACCGGGCAAACATTGGAATTCGGCGCGGCGCCGAAGCTGGTGGGGCACCCGCAAAAAATCTTCGTGCGGGTGGCAAGCTGGACGTGCACTTCCAGGCCGATGACCGATTCATACTTGGCAATAACTTCCTGCGGGGCGATCTCCATCCCTACAAGGATAACGGCAGAGCAAGAGAGACACGAAATTCACAACTCCTTCACAACTGACGTGCCGGGATTTGGTCTTATACAGTTTGAGGCTCTTGATGAGATTCGCGGCGGCGCTGTGCCTGGTGGTCCCCTTTTTCGCCACAGCGCAAACACCAAATACCTACGTGGGCAGCACGACGTGCCGGACCTGTCATCCGGACGTCTGGCTGAACTTCAATAAGAACCCGCACTACAAGTCGATCGCTTCGGGCAAAGAGACGCCGGCGAAGACGGGGTGCGAGGGCTGTCACGGGCCAGGGGGAAACCACGTGGCCGCCAAAGGTGGCAAGGCCACCATTGGGGCATTCTCGGAGTTTTCGCCCAGTCAGAAGCTGGATGCCTGCCTCTCCTGCCACTCGAAGGACGTGAACCGCGCAGGCGTTCGCCACTCGGCTCACACCGAGGCCGACGTTGTCTGCTCCGACTGCCACTCGATCCATAAGTCGCCCACACCGAAGTTTCTGCTGGCGAAACCCCAGATCCAGCTTTGCTACACGTGCCACGCCACCGTGCGGGGACAGTTCGAAATGCCGTCGAAACACCGCGTGAACGAAGGCGCAATCCAGTGCAGCGACTGCCATAATCCACATGGAAACGTGGCGCCGAACTGGCGGACGGGCACTTCATCGAGGCTGATCGCTACGTCTCATGACAACGAGCAGCCTTGCCTGAAGTGCCACGTCGATAAGCGCGGGCCATTCGTGTACGAACATGCCAGCGTTCGGGTAGAAGGCTGCGAAACGTGCCACGCGCCGCACGGCTCGCCGAACGCCAGATTGTTGCGGCGACCGGTGGTGTTCACGCTGTGTCTGGAGTGCCATAACGGCGCGGGGACATTCGGCAGGCAGAACGCCGGGGTTCGGTTGCAATCGGCGTCGCACAACCTGCTGGATCCCAAATATCAGCGGTGCACTACCTGCCACGTCCGCATTCATGGTTCGAACAGCGATGAGAGGTTCCTGCGATGAAAAGGCTGGCGATCATTGCTCTTCTCCCGGCGATGTTGTTCCCTCAGGAGACGGTTGCACCGACGGTTAACGAGAGAGTGGGCTCCGTCCGCGGCGCGAATGCGGGCGACTACAACATTGTCCAAAGCTGGGAGTTCGGCTACCGCTTCGCCACCATCGGCGGGGATCGGGGCAAGTACCAGAGCGATGTGAACTTCGGGAACGGAATTCGGCTGCTCGGGAGTTCGCTCAGCATCAATTCCAAAGAGGGCCATGGCCGGTGGTTCGACGAGTTTCTTCTGTCCACCCAGGGCCTGGGGAATGACCCTTACGAGTCCGCTACCGTACGACTGCAGAAGAATCGGTGGTATCGGTACGACCTGCTTTGGCGGCAGAACGACTATCGAAATCCTGGGCTGGTGATCGCGAATGGCACCCATGCCCAGAACACGACGCATCGGTGGCAGGATCACGATCTGGTGCTGTTCCCCCAGAACCACTTTCGGCTTCGCGCGGGCTATAGCCGGGTGAAGCAGGCGGGTCCGGCGCTGAGCAGCGTGCTGGAGTTCGACACGCGCGGCGAGGTGTTCCCGGTGTTCCGTGACATTTATCGCCAGTTCGATGACTATCGGATCGGCGGCGACGTCGATTTCAAGGGCTTCCGGCTGACCGTGCAGCGGCGCTGGTCGTTCTATAAAGAAGATACGAAAGACGACCGGACGACTCCCGTGACGGGCATTGCTCCGGCAGCGATCACTTCGTTCGATCGCTCGCAGCCGTACCGGGGTCAGACGCCGGGCTGGATGGGCAATATCCTGGGGGAGCGCGGCTGGATCGCTGTCCACGGCCGCTTTACTTATGCATCCACCGTCGGCGACTTCATCGAAAACGAGTCGGCAATCGGGGTGGACCGGTTCGGCGCAGCGCAGAACCGGCAGATCTTGGTGAGAGGCCGCGGCAACCGGCCCGTAACGACAGGCGATTTCACCGTGACGCTCTTCCCTGCCGCGCGGCTGACGATTATCAATCACACGTCGGCCTCGAATACGCGGATGGTGGGCAACAACTTCTACCAGCAGTACGACAACGCTACGTTCACGTACTCATCGCTGGCTTTCCAGACCCTGAGTCTGCGGCTGGTGACGAATGCGACCGATCTCCGCTACCGGTTCTCGAAGAAGTTCGATGCGTTCGGCGGCTTCCGATATTCGGACCGGCGTATCTACTCGGTGGAGAACACGCAGGTCACCGGTACGCCCTGGGACGGCATTACGGCAGAGCAGAGCAACACGACGAAGGCGGGAGTACTGGGAATTAACTGGCTGCCGACGAAGAACCTTCGGCTGCATGCAGAATCGGAGTTCGGCACCAACGACAACCCGTTTACGCCGGTCAGTCTGCGCGACTACCACTCGGTGCGGGCACGGGCTCGGTATCGGGCGAAGAAGTTCACACTCGGCGCAGCGTACAACGACAACTACAACGCGAACTCTATCTCGATCACATCGTACAGTTCGCGCGCCCGCAACTACTCGGGGGATGCGTCGATCGCTGCAAATTCGTGGATGTCGATCGACGGTTCCTGGTCGAAACTGCACCTCGATACGGCGGGCGGCATCAACTTCTTCGCAGGGGCCCCTCGGACAGCGCTGGTGAGCGATCAATCGATCTATGTGAGCAATCTGCACGCGGTGAACGTTGGGCTGCGATTTGCGTTACGCAAGTACGCGGACCTCTACGCCGCGTACAGCGTCACGAAGGACAACGGCGATGGCCGTTCCACGCTGGCACCGCAGGCCACCGCCGCCGGACAGGTCTTCTACAATGTGCAGACTTTCCCGATGACTTTCCAGAGCCCGCTGGTCCGGTTGTCCGTGCGGATCAACGACAAGGTGCGCTGGAACGCTGGTTGGCAATACTACGGCTATGACGAGAAATTCGGGTTGATCGGGTTCAACCAGGGGTATCGGGCACATACCGGCTACACCAGTTTGCTTTGGGCATTTTGAGACACGCGCCCTGATAGACTGAAGACTCCCCAATGAAAGTCGGCGTCGTTGTCTTCCCAGGCAGCAATTGCGACCACGATGCGTGGTACGCCATCAATCAGAACCTGAATCGGCCGGGGCATACAGCCTCCGCGGAGTTCATTTGGCATGACGCTCACTCCGTCGGCCAGGTGGACGCCGTCATCCTGCCGGGCGGGTTCTCTTATGGCGATTACCTGCGTTGCGGCGCTATTGCGCGTTTCTCACCAGTCATGCAGGCGGTGAAGAAATTCGCCGCGGACGGAGGTCTTGTCCTTGGCATCTGCAACGGCTTCCAGATCCTTGTGGAGGCCGGTCTGCTGCCCGGCGCGCTTATCCGGAACGCTGGTCTGAAGTTTGTTTGCCGCAGTGTGGGCCTGCAGACAGTCACCACGAACTCGCCGTTTACCTCGGCGCTGCAGCCCGATCAAGTGCTGGCGCTGCCAGTGGCCCATGGCGAAGGTCAGTTCGTTGCCGACGATCGCACTCTGGACCAGCTGGAAGCGGAGGATCGCGTGGCCTTCCGGTACATCGACCACTGCAATGGCTCGATGCGGGATATCGCCGGAATCCTGAGTTCCGGCAGAAACGTGCTCGGCATGATGCCGCACCCCGAACGCGCTTGTGACCCTCTGATGGGATCCACGGCAGGGCTGGGAATTTTCGAATCCATGCTCGCCTACACCCAGCAGGGAGTTCTCGTAAAGTGACCATCACCCCCGAAATCATCAAGCACCACCAGTTAACGCAGGGCGAGTACGAGAAGATCGTTTCTCTGCTGGGGCGCGAACCGAGCTACACCGAACTGGGCGTTTTCAGCGTGATGTGGAGCGAACACTGTTCGTATAAGAGTTCGCGTATCCACCTGAAGAAGCTGCCGATTACGGGCAAGTACGTGGTGCAGGGTCCGGGCGAAAATGCCGGGATTATCGGTATCGGCGGAGGCTGGGTGGTGGCCTTCAAGATCGAATCGCACAACCACCCCAGCTATATTGAACCGTTTCAGGGCGCCGCGACTGGTGTCGGCGGCATTCTGCGCGACATTTTCACGATGGGCGCGCGGCCGATCGCTGTTCTGGACTCCCTGCGTTTTGGGCCGCTTTCGAACAGTCCAACGGCGGAACGGAATGCGCGGATCGTCACGGGAGTGGTTTCTGGCATTGCTCACTACGGGAACTGCTTTGGCGTTCCGACCGTGGGCGGCGAGTGCATTTTTGAAGAGTGTTACGCGGGCAATCCGCTGGTGAACGTGTTCGCGCTGGGCGTCTGCCGCCAGGAAGATGTTTTCTTCGCGAAGGCGAAGGGCATCGGGAATCCGGTGATCTACGTGGGCGCGAAGACGGGCCGGGACGGTATTCACGGTGCGTCGATGGCTTCGGCGGAGTTCACTGAGGAATCGAAGCAGAAGCGTCCAAATGTTCAGGTGGGCGATCCGTTCCTGGAAAAGCTATTGCTGGAAGCCTGCATCGAAGCAATGAAGACGGGTGCGATTGTCGCGATCCAGGACATGGGCGCAGCCGGCCTGACCTCTTCCTCCTGTGAGATGGGAAGTCGGGGGGATGTGGGGATCGACCTCGATCTGGATCTGGTGCCGCAGCGCGAGACCGGCATGACGGCTTATGAGATGTTGCTGTCCGAATCTCAAGAGCGCATGCTGATTGTGGCGGAAAAGGGCCGCGAGCAGGAACTCTTCGACGTATTCCACAAGTGGGGTCTGGACGCGGTGACCATCGGCTCGGTGACTGAGGGCGGCAATCTGCGCATCAGCCACAAGGGCGTTCTGGAAGCCGACATTCCGAATCGCGCGCTGGCTGACGAAGCACCGAAGTATGACCGTCCGCACAACGTGAAGCCTTACCGGACAGCACCGCTCGATCCGCCTGCCACCATCCCTGCTTCGAAAGATTTGAATGCCGACCTGTTGAAACTGGTCTCTTCCGCCGATCTTTGCTCCAAGCGCTGGATATGGGAACAGTACGACTATCAGGTTCGGACCAATACCCTGGCGGGTCCGGGAGGCGACGCCGCGATCGTTCGCGTGAAGGAGACAGGTCAGTCGATCGCGATGTCTCTGGACGGAAACGGCCGGTACTGTTATCTCGATCCGCGCGAGGGCGCGAAGCTTGCGGTGGCCGAAAGCTGCCGGAATCTGTCGACGGTGGGCGCGCTGCCCGTGGCCGCAACCAACAATCTGAACTTCGGGAATCCCGAACGGCCAGAGATCATGGCGCAGCTGGTGGAAGCGATCGAGGGCATCGCGGAGGCCTGCACGCACTTCGAAACGCCCATCACCGGTGGCAACGTCAGCCTTTACAACGAAACGCTGGGCGAGGGGATCTACCCGACGCCGGTTCTGGGAATTGTCGGGATTCTGAAGACGGAAGCTCCGATCGGTTCGTCATTCCGCAGCGTGGGTGCTCAGCTCGTCCTTATTGGTGGCTTTCGGAGCACCGATGCGCAGCGATTTGGTTCGAGTCAGTACGCGAAAGTGGTTCTGGACCAGCTCTGGGGTCTGCCTCCCGCGCTGGATATGGATTACGAGAAGCGGGTCCATGAAGCCATGCGGGAGATTGCCGCATCTCATTTAGTGGAGTCGGCGCACGACTTAAGTGACGGCGGTTTAGCTGTCGCGCTCAGTGAATGCTGCACGGCGGCAATCGGGGCGCGGGTTCGTGTTTCGACGGCCGAGCGGCCCGAGTTTGCATTGTTCGGCGAGGCTCCATCGCGAATCCTGGTCTCCACCATGACCCCGGAACAAACGTTGTCGATTTTGTTGCGGCATGGGGTCGAAGGCGGCGTAATTGGGGTTACAATCGAAGAGCGGTTACAAATCGAATACGAGGGTACGATGGCAATCGACGTCACCACCAGTGTACTGAGAGAATCGTTCGAAGGCGCACTTCCTGCCCTTCTTCATACCCAACATGCCGTTTGATCCGGACGATCTGCAATTCGACAAGCTGCACGAAGAGTGCGGCGTTGTCGCGATCTATGGCAGCCCGGAAGCTTCGAAGCTGGCCTACCTTTCTCTTTATGCGCTGCAACATCGCGGGCAGGAGAGTGCAGGCGTTTCGGCGAGCGACGGGACGGTTATCCGCACCACGAAGTCCATGGGACATGTGGCGGATATTTTTACGAACGAAGTCCTGGCGCAACTCCCTGGAAACCTTGCGATTGGCCACACTCGGTACTCTACGGCTGGCGATACAGTTGCCCGTAACGCGCAGCCATTCTCCGTCCATTGCAGCAAGGGCCTGATTGCGGTCGCTCACAACGGCAACATCACCAATGCTGGTGAACTCCGAAAGGATCTGGAAGCGCGTGGCGCGATATTCCAGGCATCCAGCGACACCGAAGTCATTCTCCACCTGGTGGCGCATTCCCGCGAACGCACGTTAGCGGCTGCTCTTCGTGAAGCGCTGCTGCAGCTGGAAGGCGCGTTTTCGCTGGTGTTCCTCGCGCAGGACCGTATCATCGTGGCTCGTGACCCTAACGGTTTCCGGCCTTTGGCGATGGGTCAGTTGGAAGGCGGCGGTAAGCCGTCGTACGTTTTCGCTTCCGAGACCTGCGCGTTCGATCTTCTAAACGCCGTTTACCTGAACGATGTGCAGCCGGGCGAGATGGTGATCGTTGGCCCGGATGGCGTCACTCGCGAGCGTTACGCCCCTGCTCAGCAGCGTGCGCAGTGCGTCTTCGAACACGTTTATTTCTCCCGGCCCGATTCTCTGGTTTTCGGCCGCAGCGTCCAGACTTCCCGTGAACTGATGGGCGTTCTGCTGGCCCGTGAAGCCCCGGCCGACGCTGACATCGTCGTGCCAGTCCCCGACTCCGGTAACGCCGCAGCTCTGGGTTATGCCGGCGAGAGTGGACTCCCGTATCGCCAGGCGCTGATTCGCAACCACTACGTGGGTCGGACCTTTATCGAGCCTTCCCAGGCGATCCGCGACTTCGGCGTGAAGCTGAAGCTGAATCCGATCCGCAGCCTTCTGGAAGGCAAGAGCGTCATTTTGGTGGACGATTCGATCGTCCGCGGCACCACGAGCCGGAAAATAGTCCGGATGGTGCGTCAGGCCGGCGCTCGCGAAGTTCACATGCGGATCTCCTGCCCGCCGACCGTCTCGCCCTGCTTCTACGGGGTGGATACGCCGAATAAGAGCGAACTGATCGCGGCAAACAGCACAATCGAAGAGATTCGGCGCTACATCGAGGCCGACTCACTGGCCTACCTCTCGAAGCAATCGCTGGAACGCGCCGTTGCAGACGAGCATGGCGAATACTGCTATGCGTGCTACACCGGCAACTACCCAACTGACTTCGTCAACATCGAACAGCTGATTCACGCCGGTCGCAAGGGCAGCTAGTTACCCTTCCGACGCCTGCTGGACCAGCAGTAGTTCGATAGCCGCCCGAAGGTTGTCTACCCAGTCGCCCGCCGCGTACTCCTCGACGGTAACTCGCACCGGCTGGACGATCTCTCCCGACGTCAACCACACGATATAGTCTTCGGAGTACGTATCCTTCTGGGTCTCGATTTCGACGCCCTCCTCGGGATACATTGCGCGCAGCTCGTTATCAATGCGCTCGCAATCGGCAGTACGTATCTGACCCATTCGGTAATGCTAGCGCGCCGCGTCTTCGAACCAAATATCCGATGTAATTTTGGCTTTAGTGCTTCTGCTGCGTGGTGCGAGCTACGGCACTTCGAGGCTGGCTGGCTTTTCGGCGTGCTCGATGACGAGGATCGGTACTTTTCCTCTCTGCTTCTCCAGTTTCAGGCCGAGTTGTTTCTGCAGGGCTTCGAAGATGGTGGGACCGGAAGTGTCAAGTTCTACTCCGTTGATGAGGGCTCCGGGCTGGCCGTTGGGCGGGGCTTCCCTTGTGTACGTGAGCTTAAAGTCGTGGTCGCCCCTGATGCCGGTCTGGTCTACTACCGGGCGGTCGAGGTTTTGGCCCAATCGGTAGGCAAAGTACTCCATCGGGCAGAACCTCGCCTGCCAGGTGGCCCGCAGAAAGGCTCCGGGCGCGGGGTCGGGCGTGACCTCAATCCATGTGTCGCCAGAGTTTCGCGCCGGGGCGGGCGTGAGGTTTTTGGGACCTTGCTTATCCACGGTTAACGCGTAGATCGGAAGTTCTTTTTGGTCGCGGTGGAACTTCAGCTTCATTTCGTCAACGAGGAGATTGACCAGCATGGCGTGCAACTCGTCGATCGTCGAGGGGCCTGCGGCCACCGCGTTCATGTCGAAGCGTTCGGTGTCGATCCAGTCGGGGCCGCCGACTACCTGCTCGGCTTTGAGGTGGTAGGCGACCTGAATCAGGACGCGAACGGTCAGGTTGGTTGCCTGATAGCGCTGGCCGCCTGGGAGCGGGCGGATGCCACCGCCGCGGAGATTTGGGGCGGAGACTTTGAAGGTGGCCGCTTCGAATCTCATGGATTCAAGCGCGGGTTTAGGCTGAGCGGTGAGGAGTGTGGCAGACAGCAGGATGAGCGCCTTACGACGGTGCATGGGCTTATCTTACGCGAGTTCGGGCCCCAAGAAGAGCCGCAGCGGTCCCGCTTCTCGGCGCCTCGGCGGGCAGTCCAGAGAAGCCAACAGAAAACCTGAGTGCCGGGCACGCATATCGCAAAAATTTCTCTTGGCACTCACCACCTCATTGTGCTAATAATGGAGCTTAAGCCGTGCATGCCTGACCGTGCGCACTGCTTAGCGCTGAAAAACCAGTAACTTAGCCCTTCAACTTTTGGAGAAACAATTATGAACCTTCGTCCGCTCTATGACCGCATCGTCGTAAAAAGGATCGAGAACGACACCGAGAAGTCAATCGGTGGCCTCTTCATTCCCGACACAGCAAAAGAAAAACCGCAGGAAGGCGAAGTTTTCGCCGTCGGCAAGGGAAAGCGTCTGGAAGACGGCACGCTCACGCAGTTGGATGTGAAGCCGGGCGACCGGATCCTGTTTGGAAAGTACTCCGGCAGCGAGATCAAGCTCGACAACACGGAATACCTCATCATGCGCGAAGACGAGGTCCTTGGGATCCTCGAATCTAAATAAGCCCCGCGCTTCCGTACACGAACAACAGGAGAAATAAAGACACATGGCAAAACAAATTGTTTACGCTGAAAATTCCCGCCAGGCGATCCTGCGCGGTGTAAACCAGTTGGCCGATGCGGTGAAAGTCACCCTCGGACCGAAGGGCCGCAACGTAGTCCTCGAGAAAAAGTTCGGCGGACCGAACATCACCAAGGACGGCGTTACCGTCGCGAAGGAAATCGAACTGAAGGACCCGCTCGAGAACATGGGCGCCCAGAT
>JAOAPO010000312.1 GCA_025462945.1 Bryobacterales bacterium | reverse complement strand
GAACGCCGGCGGGCTTCCGAACACGATGATGACGATGTCCGTGGACGGCATGCAGGGCGCGGATATGGGAAGCTCCCAACTGTTTCAGACCAACGTCTCTCCGGATTCTGTGGAAGAGATTAAGGTGCTGATGAACAACTACCAGGCAGAGTTCGGCCGGAATGGCGGCGCGACCGTCAACGTCATCACTAAGAGCGGGACCAGAGACTTCCACGGCAGCGCCTATTACTACAAGCGCCACGAAATGTTCAATGCCAACAGCTTCTTCAACAACCGCCAGGGTGTGGGCAAGCCGATCTACCGCTTCCAGACCCGCGGCGTCGCCATCGGCGGCCCGATCACGATCCCGGGACACTTCAACAGCAATCGCGACAAGCTCTTCTTCTTCTACAACTACGACGGTAACCCCAGCACCTCCGGACCTTCCACACCCAGTGTCACCACGCTGCCAACCGCGCAGGAGCGCTCCGGCGACTTCTCCCAGTCGCTGACTCCCGGCGGCGCCCTCATTGTCGTGCAGGATCCGAATACCAAAGCCCCATTCGCGGGCAACCTCATCCCGGCAAGCCGGATCAACAAGAACGGCCTGGCGCTGCTGAATGTCATGCCGCTGCCCAACGCCACCAATCTGCCCCGCAGCGTGACGCAGGGCGCTTACAACGACCAGTACCTGAACGTCACGGCGAACACGCGTAACCAGCACCTCTTCCGCATCGACTACAAGCCCACTGACAAGGACTCCATCTACTTCCGCGGGCTGTGGATGCACCTGTTGAACCTGAAGAGTTCCATCACGAGCTTCGACTGGGCGCGAAACTCTTTCGGTACGCCCGATAAGACCGCGGTGTTCGGGTGGACCCGTGTCGTCAGCCCGACGATGGTGAACGAACTGACGGCCGGCGTCAAACGGCCCTTCGAGCAGACCACGATCGACGACAAGAAGGCCTTCCGCAGCACCGCCAATTTCACCGCCGGACAGTTCCATCCGGAGATCAATTACTCCGACCTGCTGCCCCAAGTCTCGTTCACTGGCGCCGGTCTGCAAAACACGCCCAGCTTCAGCAACTTCCAGTCCGGCCGGTTCCCTCAGCAGGAGGCCGACTTCAACTATTACGTGAACGACGGATACACGATCACGAGGGGTAAGCACACGTTCAAGCTCGGCGTGTATGCGGAGCATGATCGCGTGACCACCGGCAGCGGCTTCGGTACCACCCCCATGGGGAGCTTTAGCTTTAACGTCGATGCTAATAACTCGCTGGATTCCCGCCATCCATTTGCGAACGCGCTGTTGGGGAACTTCACCTCCTACAGCGAGTCCACTACCCGCACCCGTCCTTCGGCGGTTTCAACGAACGTCGACTGGTACGTGCAGGATTCCTGGAAGGTGACCCGGACCCTGACTCTCGAAATCGGTCTGCGGACCGCTTATTACACACCGTGGCACTACTGGAGCGGGATCGGCACCGACTTCGCAGTGGAACGCTTCAACCCGAACAACGCGCCGGCTTTGTTCCGCCCTACTTGCCTCAACGGAGTCTTCCCCTGCAGTGGTACGAATCGCGTCCCGCTGAATCCGGTCACCGGGCAGGTCTCGAACATCATCGCGCTTCTTGCGGGGCCCTCATTTGTACCGGGCACGGGCGATCCCGCGAACGGCGCGATCACCGCGAAAGAACCGAACTACCCACACGGGTTCATCAACAACGCCGGTGAGATGTTCCAGCCGCGCTTCGGCTTCGCCTGGGATGTCTTCGCCGACGGCAAGACGGCGGTCCGCGGCGGCGTCAGCGTGCAAAACCAGCTGCTGCGCTATGAGCCGCAGGCTGCTCAGGCGCCCATCAACTACACGCCGACCTACTACTACGGCAACCTCGACACGTTCCTGAACAGCGCGGGCTTTCTTGCGCCCAACACGGCGGTTGGTTATGACGTGAACGGCAAATCGCCCACCATCTACAACATCTCGATTGGCGTGCAGCAGAACATCAAGGCGGGCATTGTTGCGGACGTGAAGTATGTCTCCACGCTGGCCCGGAACCTGGCGACCAACCTCGCGATCAACACGATCCCCTACGGTGCCCGCTTCCAGCCGCAGAATATCGATCCGACGAACAACACGCCGCTCAACGATAACTACCTGCGACCCTATCCCGGCTGGTCCACCATCACGGAGCGGACACGGCAGGGCAGTTCCAACTACCATGCGCTGCAGGCGCAGGCAAACCGCCGGTTCTCGAAGGGCGTTCAGTTCGGCGTCGCTTACACCTTCTCGAAAGCCATGGATTACTATGGCAACGGTTCCCAGGCAGGTGGCACGGTTCCGGTAGCGGGGCCGACTGGCGGCAATTTCCCGATCTACCAAAACCCCAGAACCTGGAGCTATGGAAAGTCGGGCTTCGACCAGACGCACATCCTCACCATTAACTACACCTATGACTTGCCAGCCGTGAGCAAACTCATGCCGAACCGGGCAGTGAAAGCGGCCCTCGATAACTGGCAGATCTCGGGCATCACTTCGTTCGCGAGCGGCACCCCCAACAACATCTCGCTGTCGCTTTCCGACGGCGCTGACCTGGTGGGCGGCGGTGACGGCGTGCGGGCCAATCTGATCGCCGATCCGCGCATCTCTCATGGCGAGCGCAACTTCTACTCGCTGTTCAACCCGGCAGCGTTTGCGCGGCCCGCCAAAGGGGACGCAGGCAATGTGGGCAGCGGCATCGTGCGCGGGCCTGGCGTGGTGAACTGGGATTTAACGATGTTCAAGAACTTCCCGCTGAAGAACGAGGCGCGAAGCTTCCAGTTCCGCTGGGAGTTCTACAACCTGTTCAACCATACCCAGTTCAGCAGCATGAACACCACTGCCACGTTCAATGCCGCCGGAGTCCAGACGAACACCTCGCTGGGCCAGGCGACGGGTGCCAGATCCGCGCGAATCATGCAGGCGTCGCTTCGGTTCCGGTTCTAAGCTGAGCAGTCTGGCCAGAAGCGCCGCCCGCCAGTTTGCGGGCGGCGTTTCTGCATTCAGGCACCCAGTTCAGGCACCTATGAGAGCCTGTAAGTTGCGACCAACCAGCCGCTGGGTGTTTCCGGACCCGGACCCACCTGAACTCTTTCCGTTTGCTGAAGACCTGAAACTTCCCCTTGCGGCCGCCCGCCTGCTTTGGCGGCGCGGCTATCGAGACGTGGACGCGGCTTCGCATTTCCTCGAGCCGAAGATCGCCGACATGCACGACCCCTTCCTGTTGCGCGACATGGGCGCGGCGGTGGACCGCATCCGGCGGGCGATCTCAGGCGGTGAGCGCATGGACATCCACGGCGATTACGACGTGGACGGCGTAACCTCAACTGTCGTCCTGCTGAAGGCGCTCGAAATGGCTGGCGGCACGGTCGGCTGGCACATTCCTCATCGCTTGCACGACGGCTATGGCATGCAGCCGGCGGCGGTGGACGAAGCCGCTTCGCGAGGCGTCAAGCTGATCATCAGCGTGGACAACGGCATCCGCGCGGCTGCGGCACTGGCCCGAGCCCGCGAGCTGGGGATCGACGTGGTCGTCACCGATCACCACTTACCGGAAACAGAGCTCCCCCCGGCCGTTGCCATCGTCAACCCGAACCGGCTGGACTGCAGCTACCCGAATCCGAACCTTTGCGGGGCGGGCGTCACCCTGAAGCTGGCCCATGCGGTGCTGGCGGGGCTGGGCTGGCCGGAGGCGAAGCTGTACCGCATCCTCGAATCGTTCCTCAAGCTGGTAGCGATCGCCACGGTGGCCGACATTGTGCCGCTGACGGGCGAGAACCGGATCATCGTGCGCCACGGCCTGGCAGGGCTTTCGGATGCCCGCAACCCCGGCCTGAAGGCACTGCTGGAGAACTCCGGGTTCGGCAACCGTGTCCCGAACGCGACCGAGGTGGGCTTCCGGATCGCGCCGGCCATCAATGCTTCAGGGCGGATGGACTCGGCCGGTCAGGCCGTTCGACTGTTTCTCACTTCGGATCCGGCGGAAGCGGACCGGATTGCCAAGGAGCTCTTCGCGCTCAACACGGAGCGGCAGGCGGCAGAGCGGGCGATCGTCAACGAGATCCTGGACCGCTGCCTCGCGACACCGGTCGTCGATTCCCAGCGCGCGCTCATCTTCTGGGGCGAGGGCTGGCATCGCGGCGTTGTGGGCATTGTGGCCAGCCGGGTGATGCAGCGCTATCACCGGCCGGCGATCGTGCTGGGCGTCGAAAACGGCGTGGCGCAGGGCTCAGGGCGGAGCACTGACGCTTTCCATCTGCTGGACGCGCTGGAGAGCATGCGCGAACTGTTCCATAAGTTCGGCGGCCACGCCCACGCGGCGGGTTTGACGCTGGGCGAAGCGCAGCTCGATGAGTTCAAGCTGCGGCTTTGCGACTACGCCGGGTCGAGGCTCTCGGCGGAAGATATGATGCCCGTCGTACAGGTGGACGGCGTCCTGGAGCCGAGCGAGGCTGACGAAAGGCTGCTGTTCGCCCTCGAAAAGATTGCGCCGTTCGGCATGCACAACCCCCGCCCGATCTTCGCCTTCCGAAGCGCCGGCTTATCGGGCCCGGCACAGCCGTGGAAGGAACGCCATCTCAAGATCATGGCCCGGAAGGGCGGACGGAACCTGCTGCTGAAGGCCTTCGGGATGGGCGATCAGGCAGAAGCCATCAACGAAGCGGGCATTATCGATGTCACGTTCGAGCTGGAACGCGACTGGTATGGCGGCGTGGGGCTGCTGGCTCGCGACTGGCGCTGCGCGGCGGTTCATGCCCCGAGTTCTCAGGCCCAGAGTTCGTTGATCGGCGCGTACACGTCCTGATCGGAGCTCGGGACGTAGTAGAAGCCCCGGCCTAATGGATCGTCGTAGCGAACGGTGGTCCAGTTGATGCCGAGCGCCGAGTAGATGGTGGCTTCCAGGTCTTCGGCTTTCACGTCGCGGTTGCGCGACCAGCCGGGGTCGGCGGTAACTGCGCCGCTGGCGTCGGTGGCACCAATGGCCCGTCCACCTTTGACTCCGGCTCCGGCAAAGAAGGCGAACTGCTGGGGGTGGTGGTCGCGTCCGGCGGCGGCGGTGAGGCGACCTACGGTGCGCCCAAATTCACCGGACATGACGATCAGGGTGTCGTCGAAGAGCCCCTCCGCCTTGAGGTCTGTGATCAGCTGTCCGAGACCTTTATCGAGGGTGGATGTCATCTGAGGCAGCTGGTTGGCGGCGTAGATGTTCTGGTGCATGTCCCAGCTGCCGAGCATGATCTCGATGTAGCGAGTGCCCTGGTCCGCGGCGAGAGCCTGTTTCGCCATCAGGCACGCATTGCCAAAGCCTGTGGTGCCGTAGCGGGCCGAATCGGCCGCAGTGAAGCTGAAGGCTTTAGTGACCGCAGGGTTGTACATCAGCCCTTTGGCCGCAGCGTAGAACTGATCGAAGTCCTCCATCACTTCGCCGTTGGGCGAGTCGGTGCGAAGGGGGTCGTCGAGGTGATGAAGAAGATCCCATCGCTGCTCGAAGCGGGGCTGCCCGTCGGGGTTCGTGGTATTGCGAAGGCCGGTAGCCGTTGGCGTGACTTTGAAGGGTGAATACGCCGCCGGCATGTAGCCAGGGCCTGCAGCGCCGTTTGCATTAAGAGCGAGGAAGGTTGGAAAGACCTGACCGGCGCGTCGTTGCGACTCCAGTTCTACTGCCACAACGCTGCCGATATTGGGCGAGACGTTGCCCAGAACTCCAGCGGGGTTGCGGCCGATCTGAGTCCAGGTCTGCGCGAGGGAGTGAACGAGCGCCCAGGACCGGACCGAACGGACGATGGCGAAGTCGCTGATTTGCGCCGCCAGTTTCGGCATGAGGCCGGTGGGGAAGTCGAGGCCGTTGATCGTGGCGGGATTGAAGGTAGACGGCGTGATCGCGTTCAGAACTTTGAGATCGAACGTATCGGTGTGGCTGGGTGCGCCCGTCAGCAGGATGAAGATGACGTTCTTCGCCTTGTTCTTCGTGGTGACCGGCGTGGACTTGATGACCGTACCGGCTGAAAGCTTCGGCGCCAGCCAGGAGGCGGTAACGCCCGCACCTGCCATGTTGAGGAAGTTCCGGCGGGAGAGGTGAGGCTTCTCAGAGTAGATCTGGACCGGATGAGGCCGGCGGCTGAACTCGCGCTCGAATTTGACCTGTTCGTTCGTAGGTAGGTTTTTCATCGCATTGGCCTCAGTAGTTGAAGACGAAATCGACCTTGTTGAACAGCGCCCAGAGCAAGTCTTCAGCGTTGGTGCGCTTCAGGGTTGCGTTCGTGGACTGGTTCAGCTGAGCGAGCGCCAAAGTTCGTTCCTCAGCCGACGGGTTGCGCGAGAGCACGTCGAGATAAAGTTTGCTGACGAGCTGATCAGCTGGCAGCGCGAGGGCGTTCATCAGATACGAGTTGGTGCCGGCCGTGACCGTGGCATGGATTCGATTCTGAATGAAAGCATCGTTCATCAGCCCGAGAGCCTGCAGGACGGAGCCCTCGCTCTTACGCGGCTGGTCGTCGCGATTGCCCCGGATGAAAAGGTCAATGAAAGGGGTGGCGTCGCGGCCGGGCATGTTTACGACGTCGGGCGCCTGCATCGCGAAGTTAATGTTCCCGAAGCCGGGCGAATCGACGGAGTACACCGTGGACGCGTTCGAGAAGCCGGCGACTGTGTAGACAGGGATGGTATCGGTGGCGGTGACGACCGAGTCGTGGAGTTCCTCGCCCCAGAGCCGGCGGACGAAGTGGCGGGCGAAGTACTTCTCCCAGGCGGGGTTCCAGACACCTTTGTACTCGGAGGAAAGCTGGTAGGTGTCGGATGTGACGATGAGGCGCATGAGGGCCTTCAGGTCGTAGTTGCTGTCGATGAAGTACTGCGCGAGGGCGTTGAGCAGCCGGGGGTTGGAAGGCTGGAGAGTCCAGGGTTCGGCCGGAGGGTTGTCGGGATCGATTCGCGCGGGGTCGAACTGGTCCGGAGGGTCAACGATACCGCGCCCGAAGAGCTCAGCCCAGATGTAATTGACCGAGGCTCGTGCGAACTGGAAATCGCTGGTAACGTTGCGCGCGAGCGCTACGCGATAGTCCTCTCCGCTGTTGGGAACCTGATTGCCGAACGGATAGTTGGGAGTAATGACGCGAGTGGCGCCGATGGGCTGGCGTGCCGGGCGGTTGCCTGTGGTGGTGTTCAGGTTGTAGTCGGTGGTGAGGCGCTGGATCGCGAAGTAGTTGTAACGCGCGTTCGGGTTGTTCGGATCCTGCGGGGTAGCGATGTTACGGACCTGGGTCTTCGCCATGAAGGCGGAAAGGCCCCATGCCTGGCTGCGGGTGGCGCGACTGCCCCACAGACTGAGGGTTTCCAGGTGACCGCGCCCGTTGTGGCAGAGCAGGCAATCCATGTGAGCGATGCCGAGGAACTCGCGGGCGATCTTCGCGGTCTGGCTGTCAAAGATGTCCTGCTGGGGGCCGCCGGTGACGATGCCGAGGGCGAGGTAGTTCATCTGACCGTTGTTCTGGTCAAACGAGTTATCTCCTTGTGCGGCGATCATCTCGGTGGCGATCTTGTTGTACGGCTTGTTGGCTGCAAGGGAGTCACGGAGGTATTTGTAGAACGCGTTGCGGCCTTCCGGGCGGATCTGGACCTGGACGGTGCTGGCGGTGTTCTTGAAGTGATCGCCGAAATACATGGTCCACTTGTCGACCCATTCGGGGGAGGCGAGGAGTTCGTCGATGAGGGCTGCACGGTCGGGCTTCTGGACGAAGCTGGTGACGCGGGCGGCTTTGGGAATGCGGCCAGTCAGATCAAGGGTGGCGCGGCGAACGAATTCATAGTCGGTTGTCTTCGCCGCGGGCGTGACGTTGTTCGCCTGGAGATCTTGCCAGATGTACTGGTCAATGAGATTGCCGGGGCCGGCGTACTGCGCGTCAGCGAAGGGCGTGGAGCGGGGCGCATCGGAGGTGCTGACAGCGCGGGCTCTAAAGAACTGACGCGTGGCGATGCCGGGGGCCGACTCCGAGTTCAGGCGGAACTTTGGCAGGAATCGGTCGCGCTGCGCGCCGAAGAAGGAGCATTCCGAGTCGGCGGTGGTGAATCCGGAAGGCGATTCGCTGACGGGCCGAGCCGAAAGACTGGCCGTGGGCGGGCCCGTTTCCGAGAGCTTCTGCGCGCTGGTGGGAGCCAGACCCCACACAGCGGCCAAAGCAGTTAGAGCCAAGGCAGTGTTTCTCCCCAGGGTACGTTTCATGAAGCAGACCTCGCAAGGCGTCCCCGGGACGCCTCAGATTTACAATCCGTTACGTTAGACTCCTGCACGCGGCAGGGGTTGACTCAGTTTAAAGGAAATTTCTTAGAATTGCGATTGTCAATAGTTAACGCTGTTTAATAGAAGCTCGAAACACAGCGCAGATGGGGGATTTGCGCCGTAGGGAGGGATCTCGCGGAACCCAAGCGAGCGGTAGAGAGCAATGGCTGACTGCATTGTGGGAAGAGTGTCGAGCCGCAGCGCGCAGTAACGGCGGGCGAGCGCCGCAGCGATGAGCTGTTGAGTGAGCGACCGTCCGAGGCCGGACCCACGAAAGGCGGGGCGAACGTAGAGGCGCTTCATCTCGCAGATTCGGTCGTTCAATGGGCGCAGAGCGGCGCAGCCCGCCAGATCAACACCGCTGGTTGCCAGCAGGATTTCACCCGTAGGTGGTGCGTAGGCACCCGGGAGCGCAGCGACTTCGGCTTCGAACTCCTGAAAACAGATCTCGTTACCCACGGAGGTCGCGTATTCACGGAATAAGAGCTTAAGAGCGGGGAGATCGGCCGGTTGCGCGGGTCGAATGACCATGTTTTAGTTTCGCGCTCTACGCTGCCTGGGGCAATTTGCCTGGGTGCCAGCCGGCCTTTTGGTAGCGGCGGGCTTCGAGAAGCTGGTATTTTCGGTTGATAATTCTGGTGATCTGCGCGGTGAAAAAAACGAACCCGTTGGCCTCGATGGTTGCTTCAGGGCTGAGTTTCTCGCTTTTCATGAGGGCGAGACGGGTGAGCAGTTCGGCCTCTTCGAGAGCGGCGGCTTCAGCGGCTTTGCGTTCGGCCTGGAGTTCGGCCAGGCGCTTCTCATTCTTGGCGATCATTCGGTGGAGCCGCGTTTCGTAGAGCGCGATGTTGGCGAAGTAGCGCTGTTCTTCGACCGCGGTGCTGGCCATGGTGACGGCGGCCTGGATGTTCGGCGAGATTTCGTTATTCTCGTCGGCGTAGTAGACCTGGCCCTGGCCGTAGACATTGAATTCGGTGCCGCGGGAGCGATTGAGGCGCCACTGGTCCTGCACGATGGAGATGGCGATCTGAGACTCGTAGTGGGTGGCGGGTTTGAGGTCTGAGAGGAGATTGGCTTCGAAGGCCTTGTAGGCGGCTTCGTCTCCTTCGGACATGCAGTAGAACTGTCCGGTGAGGCCGTGGCGGCGGGCGTTGAATTTGGCGGCGTTCTTGCCGGGTTCCGTGCGGGGTCCGGTGGATTTCATGGCGTTGAGCTGGTTCGCGATGAGTTGGAGTTCGGAGATCATTTGTTTTCCCTTTCCTTTGCTTTGTCGGTTCCGCTCCCTCACGGGTCACGGCTTAGTACCAGAGTTGCGGCGAGGATGGGGAAGAACTGGGCGGGGCGAAGGTAAGCAGCTGATTTTAAAGCGGAGAATTATTTCAGGAAATTGTGATCGCTTGCCGGGAGTTCGACCGAGTCGTCGGCTGACGCCCTTTGGTATCGGCGGCGATCGACGGCGCGAAAGATGTGCTCGCAGGCGACACAACGGTACTCGCGTTTTCCGGTGAAACGGATCTTGAGGCGCTCAAGACCGGACGCCTCCCGGATCATCAGATGGGGAGATTGGCAGCCGGGGCAGACAAGCATCTAGACCGGAATTATAGGGCGAAGCGGAAGAAAATACAATAGGCCTAAAGGGGCCTGGTCCGCGGTATTGCGAGATGGCGGTATGGTTGGCCAGGCGGCCATCCCTTGTATACTCCACAACAAATGCTTTCTTCCATCAAGTTTCGCCTCGGCGTGATGATGTTCGTGAACTACATCGTGTGGGGCGCGTGGTACGTCACAATCAGCACTTATCTGACGGCAACGCTCCACTTTACGGGCACGCAGGCCGGCGCAGTATTCGGTACGGCGTCGATAGCGGCGATGATCTCGCCGTTTTTTGTAGGGCTGGTGGCCGACAGGCTGTTTGCGACCGAAAAGGTGATGGCGGTGCTTTACGGTCTTTGCGCCATCCTTATGTACGGGGTGACGAAGGCGACGACTTTTCCCCAGGTCTACGGGATTATGCTGGCGTTTTGCCTCTGCTATTTTCCGACCATTGCGTTGACTAATTCAATTGCTTTTCAGCTGGTGAAGGACCCGGGACGCGAATTTCCGCTGATCCGGCTCATGGGCACGTTCGGGTGGAT
>JAOAPO010000311.1 GCA_025462945.1 Bryobacterales bacterium | reverse complement strand
CTCTGGTCCCGCGACGCTCTCGAAGAGACGAGCGATTTTCTCGCGGCCAGCGGATCCGGTAAGGGCTGGAGGCGCATCGGCTACGAGGCCAACTTCGGCCTCATGGCACCCGCGTGGCAGGCCAGCGAAATTATCGTTCCCACTGAGAACACCAAAGCTCTCTACCAGGCGGCCTTTCCGGACAGCGAACTGATCGATGCCTCAGCGCTCATTCAGCGCGAACGCCGGAACAAGACTCCGTATGAAGTTGAAAAGCTTCGCATCACCGCTGAGATTAGCTGCCTCGGGTTAGACGCATTCCAGCGCATGGCCGATGTCGGGATCTCCGGCGTCGAACTGGTCGCGGCTGTGGAAGCTGCAATCATGTCGCAAGGCATCGGCTACAAAGGCGCTCAGCGAGTTCGCGCCTGGGCGCAGGTCGCCGGCGGGCCTGATGAGACCTCAATGGGCTGGCGTATGAACGAGATCTCCACTACCCGTCGTCTGCAGAGTGGCGACGCAGCGCTCCTGGAACTGGGGGTTGTCGCGGACGGCTACTGGGCCGACCGTACCCGCGTTCGTGTTGCCGGCCAGCCATCGGATGAGCAGCTTCGGGTCTTCGAGACTCTGGTGAAAGCGCAGGAAGCATCGTGCGCTGCGCTGCGTCCGGGAGTGACGGGTGCTTACGTGGATGAAGTGGGCCGGTCCTTCATTCGTGACGCCGGACTGGGTGCCCACTTCCCGCACATCACCGGACATGGGCTCGGCTTCGGCTATCACGAGTCTTCGCCCAAACTGGCACCTGATTCAGCGGACGTTATGGAAGAAGGCTTCTACACGTCCGTGGAGCCCGGCGTCTACTTCAAGCCGGTCGGTGGCTTCCGCCTCGAAGACGATGTTCTCGTCACTGCCGATGGCGCCGAAGTTCTCGGTCCGTTTACGAAAGAGTTGTAAGCCAGGCCGCGAGCGCCGGGTCAGTGAAGTTGGGGATACGGATCGACACGCCGGGCAGATCCTCGTGCGTGGTGGTGATGCCGACGACCTTCATCCCTGCCGCGAGCGCAGCGGCCACGCCCGAATGTGAATCCTCAAACACGACGCAGCTCTTCGGCTCCACGCCTAAGCCAGCAGCGGCCTTGAGGTAGATGTCCGGTGCAGGCTTCGGCAGCGCGACTTCGTACCCGTTTGTCTTGAAGCGGATGTACTTACCCAGGCCGGCCTCATCCAGTACGAAATCGAGATTCGCGGGTTCCGCGTTGGTAGCCACGGCCATAGGGATCGCCTGGTGCGCTTCCATAAACTCGCGGACGCCCTGTACCAGCGAGATTTCCAGCTGAGGCCGCATCATCTCGCGATACAACGCCTCTTTTTCCGCGCCCAGCCGGAAGACGTCATCGGGCGTCAGATCGTCTCCGAAGAAATCCTGAATCACCGCATCGGTACGTTTGCCGTACATACGCTCGAACATCGCATCGGTCGTGGTGATGCCGTGCTGTGAATTAAACTCCGTCCACACCACACGGTGCAGTGGATTGGAATCCACGATGACCCCGTCCATGTCGAAGATGAAAGCCTGTATCACTCAGAAATACCCATATGCAAGCCAGCCACCATCTACGTATAGCGAATGCCCTGTGATGAAGCTGGCTCTGTCGCTCAGCAGGAACGATACTGCGTCGGCTACGTCTGCCGGTTGCGCCAGCCGGCCGAGCGGAATTCGAGCCGTGATCTGGCCTTCGTTGACGTTCCCAGCGGCGATGTTTCGCTGCGTCATTTCGGTCGCCACGTACGCCGGACCCACAGCGTTCACGCGAATTCCCTTCTCCGCCCACTCAATCGCAAGAACCTTTGTCAGCATGGCGACGCCAGCCTTGGCTGCGCAGTAGGCCGCGCGGCGCGGGAAGGCCGCCTCCGCGTTGGTGCTGGTGATAAACACGATGGCGCCGCCCGCGTCCATCATGCGCTTCGTACATGCCTGCGCGAAGTAAAATGCACCGTTCAGCTGGACATCCACCATCCGTGCCCAATCAGCAGGCGGCAGAGAGATCGAGTCGTGGGGTTTACTGATACCGGCGCAGTTCACTACCCCATCGATGGTGCCGAACTGATCGACAGCAGCCTGCGCCACGCGCTCGCACAATTCGGGATTCGTAATGTCACACGCGACCGCAACGGCCCGTCCGCCGGCCGCCACGATGCTTGCGGCATGGACATCCGCCGCCACAGCGTTTAGGTCCGCGATGACCACTCGTGCGCCCTCGCGGGCTAGCCGGCCACTCACTTCTGCGCCGATGCCGCTGGCGCCGCCGGAAATCACTATCACCTTGTCCTGCATATAAGAAAACCGAGCATAGCATCCGAACCCTGGCTGATATCCTTCGGAACAGGTCAACGAATGTCGCCCGCCGTAGCTTACAAGAGCCCTCTCCACGAAATGACCCAGACGACGCCAACGTGTCTCTGGAACGATTCCGCCGCTCACGACGAACTTAGCTACGCCATCGAGCACGGGGCGGTCGGCGCCACCTGCAATCCGGTCATCGTCCTCGACGTCCTGAAGCAGGAACTGCAGCAGTGGAAGAGCCGTATTCTCGAAATCATTCGCGATCGGCCAGCCGCCAATGAACGTGAGATCGCGTGGCAGATCGTCGAGGAGATCTCGGCTACCCGCGCGGCGATGGTAATCGATATTTTCAAAGAGCACAACGGCAGAAACGGTCGCCTGTCGATCCAGACTGATCCCGTGTTTTACCGCGACACGCAGGCGCTGATCAATCAGGCGCTGCGCTTCGACGCGCTTGCACCGAACATGAGCGTGAAAATTCCGGTCACCAAAGCGGGGATTCCGGCTATCGAAGAGGTTACGTATCGCGGTGTGAGCATCAACGCGACGGTGTCGTTCTCGCTTGCTCAATGTGTGGCCGTGGCCGAAGCGGTGGAGCGCGGTCTCCGGCGACGTGAGCGCGAAGGCCTCGACATCTCGAGGATGGGTCCGGTGTGCACGATTATGGTTGGCCGGGTTGACGACTGGCTCAAGGTCTATATGGAGAAGCGTGGGGTCACCACCGACCCAGGGTACCTCGAATGGGCGGGGGTCGCAGTTTTTAAGAAGACGTACGCGATCTATAAGGAGCGGGGCTACCGTCTCCGCCTGCTCTCAGCGGCGTACCGGAATCACATGCACTGGAGCGAGTTCATTGGAGGCGACGTCGTCATCTCGCCGCCTTCGAAATGGCAAAAGCGCTTCAATGCGAGCGACGTTCAGGTGGAGAGCCGAATCGCCACCCCGGTCGACCCGAAGATCGTCCATGAACTCCTGGCAAAGTTCCCTGACTTCGCGAAGACGTACAACGAAGACGGCATGACGATCGACGACTTCGATACCTACCCGCCGACGGTGAGGACGCTCCGCCAGTTCATTGAAGCCTGCCACGAACTGGAAAGCCAAATCCGCGACCTGATGCTGCCGAACCCCGACAATGCCTGACTGGGAGGAATCAATCCCGCCATTTGACGGGCTCAACTTTGGGGATGATTACCGTGAAGGCCAGCATTCCCACCACCAGCAGCGAGGTCGTAACGACGAACGCGGCATAGAATCCGCCTGTCTTCTGCACAATCCAGCCGGTTAACCACGGCGCAATCATCCCCGAGATATTCCCGAAAGCGTTCTGCAGCCCGGTCCACCGGCCTGCGGCCAGGGTGCCGCCCAGCGTCTGCGTGATGGCCCACAGATTCGAGGAAAACAGCCCGAAGGCTAAACAGGCGCCGCATAACGACACAAGAGACCAGAACGGATCACGCGCAAGAACGGCTCCGAACATCACGGTCGATAAGCCCAGTCCCAAACCCGTGAAGGACTTCCGCACCGTGTTCGGGCTGATGCCGCTCGCGATTAGCCGGTCGGAGATCCACCCGGAAGTGAGAGCCGAAGCCGCCAACACGAACAGGGGGGCTGACCCGAAGATCGCCATGTCCCGCTGCGAATAGTGCAATGCGTCGCGGAAGTAGGAAGGCAGCCACGTGATGATGAAGTACCAAACGTAATTCCCGCAGAACAGCCCTATGAACGTCCCCCAGGCGGCACGTTTGGAAAGGATCTCCCCGAAGCTCGGCATTTTGACTGACACGCCGGGCGTTACCTTTGCCACTACAGCTTTAGGGGCCCAGATCGACCATGGCACCAGCCAGAGCAGGCTGAGGGTCCCGATCACGAAGAAGAAGATGCGCCAGCCGTACTGGTCCATCAGCAGTCCGCCGACCAGCAGGCCGAGTGCGGGCCCCAGCTTGCTGCCGGCGTCGATCGCCGCGTTTGCGAATCCGCGCTGGTGTTCGGCCAGGTTGCCCGCCAGAATCTTCGAATACGCCGGGTATGCCACGGACTCGCCGATCCCGAGCAGCAGCCGTAAAGACAGCAGCATTCCGAATCCGGTTGCCGTTCCGGTCAACAGCGTCGCCAGCGACCACACGACGTAACCGATCCCCAGAACCTTGTTCACGTTGAAGCGATCGACCAGCCAGCCCACCAGGACCAGGGCGGGTGCATAACTCCAGAAGAACGCCGAATACATCCTGCCGCGCTGCTCCGCGTTGAGCGAGAACTCAGTCTGCAGAAACTTATCCGCGACGGACAGGCTACCTCGGTCGACGTAGCTGATTGTGATCGAAACTACCAGCAGCAGCAGAAAGATGCACTGTGTTTTCGTGAGCGCAACGCGCGCCAGTCGTATCGTTTTGACCATATTTGATCCTCAAGCTTACACCAGCGGCGACGCGGCTCTGTGCCGTTTTTCGCATATGCGGACGGCGTCTGAAAGAATGGACACATGTGTGGAATTGCGGGCGCAGTGTGGCAAAATCCGTCGACCGAGGCAAGTAAGGCGGTCCGCGCGATGTTGCCGACCATGCAGCGTCGCGGGCCGGATGCTGAAGGGTACCGAGCCTGGCCCGACACAGCGAACCCTCGCGCCGTCTTCGGTCACCGCCGTCTCGCGATTCTCGACCTCAGCCCGGCCGGCGCGCAACCGATGTTGTCCGACGATGGTCGCACCGGGGTCGTTTTCAACGGCTGCATCTATAATTTTCGGGCCGTTCGCACCGAACTGGAAGCATGCGGACGTCCCTTCCATTCACAATGCGATACCGAGGTTCTCGTGCAGGGCTACCTCGAATGGGGCATACACGGACTGCTGCCGCGCCTGCACGGCATGTTCGCTTTTGCCGTTTGGGACGACCTCAAACAAACGCTCTTCCTTGCCCGCGACCGTCTTGGCGTAAAACCACTGCTGTTCAAAACGGCGAATGGCAACATCGAATTCGCCTCCACGCTACAGGCTCTCTTCGCGACTGGCATCGAACGCCAGATCGACCCGCAGTCTGTCATGGAATTCCTGGAGTTCGGCTTCGTCACGGACGAGCGCTGCATTGTCCACGGCGTCGACAAACTGCCCCCCGCCAGCGTCCTTGAATGGCACGACGGTAAAGCGTCGATAACAACTTACTGGGAGCTACCTGCCTTCGGCTCATCTCCTGCCGTCACGTTCGAAGCCGCAGTCGCAGAGACGGAAAGGCTGTTGGTCGAGGCCGTTCGCCTTCGTCTTGTCTCAGACGTCCCTATAGGGGTTCTCCTGTCGGGCGGTATCGATTCCACGCTCGTATGCTGGGCGCTGGCGAAACTCAACACTGACGTTCGCGCGTTCACAGTGGGCACGCCCGGCGATCCTTCCGACGAAAGCGCGCATGCCGCGGCCATCGCCAAACAGCTGGGGATTCTTCACGAAATCGTACAAATCGACACGGGCGAAGCGCCGGCACTCCCCGATCTCCTTGCGGCGTTTGGTGAACCCTTCGCCAGTACCTCTGCTCTGGGGATGCTTCGGGTCTCGCGCGCAGTTCGCGCCAGCGCTACTGTGCTTCTCACCGGCGACGGGGCTGACGACGTTTTCCTTGGCTACGGCACATTCCGGAATGCTTATGCTGCGCAGGAGCTGGCGAATACTGTGCCGTCAATGGCAGGGATGGCGTGGCCTGCTTTGCGCCCCATTGCTTCCGTAATCCCCGCATTCCGCCGGGGCCGCAATTTCCTTGACTATGCCCTCGGTGGCATCGGACCATTCGCACGCGTTCGCAACGGTACTCCCTGGTATCACCTGCGTGGCATGTTCGGCGAGCGGCTCCGGGGTCGGAACGTGTCGGACCGTGAGGTTCCCGCGTCCTTCGGCTCTGCGCGCAACATCCTTGCGGACGTCTTTCAGTACCATCGCCGTCGCCACTTCCTCGCCGAGTTCCTGCCCAAAGTAGACGGTGGCACGATGCAGTACTCTCTGGAAGCGCGTGCGCCGTTTCTCGACCAGAAACTCTGGGAATTCGCAGTTCAACTCTCTCCGGATCTCCATTTTCGCGGTGGCCACACCAAAGCTGTCCTGCGAGAGATCGTTCGCCGTCACCTGGGACCTGAGGTTGCCTTTCGCCGCAAGCAGGGCTTTACTGTTCCCGTCGAGACGTGGCTTGCCTCGAGGTGGAGTTCACAGCTGGAACGGCTGAAGGAGCCCAATATTCTGACCGCTGATGGTTGGTTCGACGGCCCTGCAGTGTCGCGCGCTATCGATCGAGCGCTTGCCTCACAAAACGTCCCTCACCAGCTCTGGTATCTTGTCGTCCTCGAAAACTGGATGCGTCACTGGAACGCGTGAGACTTCTCTTCCTCTCCCCGCGCCAGTGCTGGCCGACGCGCAGCGGTGCCAAACTTCGGGAATATCATTTTGCCCGCTCGCTCGGCGAGCGTATGGACCTTACATATGTGTACTTCGCTGACCCCGGGGAAGAGCCTCTCACTCGCGCCGATCTGCCCTTTTGCGCCAACCTGATTTCCGTGCCCAAACCCGGCGCTTACACGCACCGTCAGCTCCTGCAGGGCGCCGCAGGCAAGTGGCCTCTGCCGATTCTCAACTACACCAGCCCTGCAATGGATGCGGCCGTCGCGGGCGCTGTGGCCGCGTCCGGCTGCGATCTTATTCACGCCGACAGCATCCACATGGTCCGCTACGCCCGGGCCGCCTCGCGCGCCTCCGTCGCCCCGGTCGTCTATAACTGGCACAACATCGAGTCCGAGGCGATGCAGCGTTTTGCGGCGACTGTAGAGTCGCCGTTCAAACGATATTACGCCAGTCAGACCGCTCGTAAGCTTGAGGCTCTCGAGCGCGAAATCCTCCCGGAGGCTCTGGGACACGTTGTCTGCAGTTCTCGCGAAAGCACCGAAGTTCGCCGGTGGTCGCCGGAAGCTCGAGTTCACGTCGCCGAGAACGGTGTCGACACGGGACATTTCCGTACGGCTGGTGTTCCAGCGCCGGTCCCGGAACCGCGTCTGATCTTCGTCGGCTCCATGGACTACTTCCCTAACATCGACGCGGTTCGGAACTTCACCGCAACAATCTGGCCTGTGCTCCGGCAGCACCTTCCGCAACTCACACTCACAATCGTCGGCGCGCGGCCAACTCCTGAAGTGCAGGCGCTTGCCGAAGTCGCGGGCATTACCGTGACAGGGACGGTGCCCGACGTTCGACCGTTCTACGCCAATGCTCTTGCTGCCATCGTTCCCCTGCGCACCGGAGGCGGCACGCGCCTCAAGATTCTCGAAGCCATGGCTGCCGGTACCCCGGTGATTTCGACCGAACTGGGAGCCGAGGGCCTGGCGGTTGATTCCGGCAAGCACATTTTGCTGGCTGCCGCTGACTCCGCGCCGAGCTGGCTTCATCACATCGAATCTCTCCTGCGGTCGCCTGACCGCGCCGCCCAACTCACCATGGTCGCCCGACAGCTCGTGGAGACCCGCTATGACTGGAGTCTGATCGGCGCCCGCCTTGCCAACCAGTATTCCGCCTGGCTCGACGAATCGAAATGATGCGTCTGCTCGCCATCATTGAGGCATCCACGGTCACCGGTCCTGCGCGGAACCTGCTCGAATTCGCACGTCTTAGTCCATCACTCGGCATCGAGACTGTGATAGCGACATTCGTTCGCGCTGATGCGAACAATCTGTTTATCCGGACGGCTCGCGACAGCGGAATCACCGTCGAGGTGATACGGGAAGCAGGTGCATTTGACCCGGCCACCACAAAGAGGATGGCTGCGCTCGTGGATCGCCTCCGCCCTCACGTTGTACAGACTCACGCTGTCAAATCGCACTTCCTTCTGCGGCGATCGGGAGTGCAGACGACAACACCCTGGGTTGCCTTTCACCACGGCTACACCTGGCCCGACCTGAAAGCGCGCTTGTATAACCAGCTCGACCGATGGTCCCTTCGCGCACCTCGGAAGATCCTGACCGTCAGCCAGCCCTTCCGCCGGGAACTCGCTGCCAACGGTGCCGACCCTGCTCTCATCGAAGTCATACATAATGCCATTGACGCCGGCTGGGGCCATTGCGACCGCGCCTCTGCTCTGGCGCTGCGCTCCTCTCTCGGAATAGCGGAAGGACGTAACATCATCCTGATCGTTGGTCGCCTCTCACGCGAGAAGGACCACCTCACCCTCCTGGAGGCTGTGCATCGGCTGGATGCGCGACATCACGCTCACTTGTTGCTCGTCGGCGAAGGTCCGGAGCGTTCTCGCATCGAGCGCAGAATCGACGCTCTCAATATGCGCGACAAAGTGACGTTAGCGGGGCACTGCGACTCCGCTCAGCGCTTCTACGGCATTGCCCGGGTTGCCGTCCTTTCGTCGCTGATGGAGGGATCACCCAATGCGCTTCTCGAGGCCATGTCCGCAGGCGTACCGGGCATCGCAACGAAGGTCGGCGGCATCCCGGAAATCGTGACGCACGGCGAGAGCGCTCTCCTCATCGAGCCCGCCAGTGTGGACCAGATGCACCATGCCCTTCATCGCCTTCTCGGCGACGACGAACTGGCGAGCCGTCTCGCCCGCCGTAGTGAACAGCTGATTGCCGAACGCCACACTCCGCTTGCCCGCGCAGCCCGCCTCGCTGCCATCTACAAAGCCCTCGCCCCGGAGATCCATGCCTAAGCCGCCCGGCATCCTCATCGTCTGTGACAGCTACCCCCCCCGCCTGGGTGGTTCAGAAATCGAGGCCCAGCGCATCGCGGTGGCTCTCATCGCCAGGGGACACCATGTACGCGTGCTTTGTTCTGGTGGTCCTCCGATGCCTCGGGCACATCACTGGATTGACCCGCTGGGCGTGCCTGTCAGCATCCTCACGAACCGCTCGCGGGGCCGCGCGAAAGACGTCACGTTCGCACTCGAGGTCGGCTGGAACCTTTGGCGCCGCCGCGATGAATACGACCTCGTCTACTTCCTGATGCAGGGTCTGCATCTCGCGGTGGGCCTTCCCGTCTCGCGCGCGCTCCGGAAGCCGAGCGTGATGAAGATTTCCGGCGATGGGATCTTCAGCACGATGAGCGGCACAACGCTTGGGCGCTTCGAACTCGGCCTGCTGCGCAAGTGGCAGATCCCGATCATGATCCTGAACGACAGCATGGTCAGGGAGGCGCGGGCCAGCGATTTCCCGCCTGAGCAGCTGACGTGGATGCCGAACCCGGTCGAAATCGACGCGTTCTGTCCGGTTTCCCGTCAAGCTTCGGCCGCCTGGCGCAATCAGCACGGCATCCCTGCGGACGCACGAGTGGTGATCTATACCGGGCGGCTCTCCCCGGAGAAAGGAATTCGCGAGCTTATGAGCGCAGTGGCCGAAGCCGCTCGATCAAATTCCGCGGCGATGCTCGTGCTCGTCGGGGACGGGCCGCAGCGGGGAGAACTTGAAGCTCTCGCAAGGCAACTGGACCCTCATGGATCCCGCTATCTTTTCACCGGACGCGTTCCCCTGGCCGAAATTCCAAACTGGCTCGGTGCCGCTGACGCGTTCGCCCTCACTTCCCCCAACGAAGGTTTTTCCTGCTCTCTGGTCGAGGCTATGGCCGTTGGCATCCCATGCGTGGTGAGTGACATCGATGCGAACCTCCAGCTGGTGCAGAACCAGGTTCACGGCCTGACCGTTCCCTGGGATCAACCCGGGGCCATAGCTGCTGCCCTGTTGCGACTGTTTGCGGACGATTCGCTTCGTCGCCTCATGGGCTCCGCCGCCCGCACGCGCGTTGTACAGAACTATTCCACTGACAAGGTCGTAACGCGTTATCAGGCGCTTTTTGATCGCGCCCTCTCGGTGAGCGCTAAACTGCGAACGTGAAAGCCATCACCAAGCGACTGGCGCACGCGTTCGCAGTGGCGCTGGTTTTCGCGCCGGCTCTGACCTGTGGCTTTGCGAGATTCCTCGTTCCTTTCAGCTTCTGGGCACAGTTCCTCGCGCTCATCCCGGGCCTGCCGGGTGACTATCTGCGCGTTGCATACTACTGCCTCACGCTCCGCAGCTGCCATCGCGAAAGCCGTATCGGATTCGGATCTTATTTCTCGCGTCCGGATGCCACCGTTGCCCATATGGTGTACATCGGCAGTTATTGTGTACTCGGCAACGTTCATATTGGTGAGCGAACGCAAATAGCTTCCGCCGTCCAGATATTGAGCGGACGTCACCAACACGGTCGTAATGCGGACGGCAGAATCCTTGGTTCCGACGAAAGCGCCTTTACCGCTGTAAGAATCGGCGCGGACTGTTGGGTCGGCGCTCAGGCCATCATTATGGCGGATGTTGGAGCGCGCACAACGGTCGGCGCCGGGTGTGTGGTCATCAGGCCAGCCCCTTCAGACGTCGTGATTGTTGGCAACCCCGGCCGGGTCGTCTCGGGTCTCACGGCGCCAGTCACGGATGGTGATTGAAGCCACGCTTCACAATGAACGTCCCGCGGTTGGGTATCATACTTACGACTTCCAAAAATCGCCTCGGTTGATGCCAAATGCTCGATAACCCTCTTCTCAAAGTGGAATTTCACGTACCGTTTCCTGCAATTAGACCGGAACACGTCGAACCGGGTATACAGGAACTGATCCGTCGGTCCGAACGCAATATCGCAGAAATCGGAAAGAATCCGGCACCTCCCGCTTTTGAGAACGTTCTCCTGGCGCTTGAACGCGCGAATGAAAACCTTGATTACTCCCTCGGCGTTGTCCGTCATCTTGAGTCTGTAGCGACCTCGCCTGAGCTGCGAGCCGCATGGAATGCAGTCGAACCAGACGCCAGCGCCTTTTACTCGTCAATCCCGATGAAGGAAGATCTCTGGAAGCGTCTGCAGGCTTATGCTGCTACAGATGAAGCGAAGGCGCTCACCGGGCCTCGACGACGCTTTCTGGAGAAGACACTGGAGTCGTTCCGTCGCCACGGCGCCGAGCTCGATGCTGCCGGGAAGGCCCGCCTCTCTGAGATCGATGTGGAACTCTCGCGTGTGACCACGAAGTTTTCGGAGAATGTCCTCGACTCTACTAACGCATTTGAACTATTAATTACAAATGAAGGGCAACTAGCCGGACTTCCTCCGAGCGCTCTCGCCGCCGCGCGTCAAAGCGCCGAATCACGCAAGCGCGACGGCTGGCGCTTCACCCTTCAGGCGCCCAGCTACATCCCGGCCATCACCTATCTCCACAACCGTGAGCTCAGAGAACACCTCTACCGAGCGCACTCCACCCGCGCCACAGAGCCCGACCGGGACAACCGCCCTCTGATCGTTCGAATTCTTGAACTGCGTCGCGAGAAAGCCCGCCTGCTCGGCACGGCCGACTTCGCAGACTTCATCCTCTACGACCGCATGGCTCAGAAGGGCGAGACTGCTCTTAACTTCCTCGAGCGCCTCAAGGTCAAGACGGACCCCGCCTATGCAGAAGAAAACCGCACCCTCGAAGCCTTCGCCGGCCATCCCCTCCAGCCCTGGGATATCGGCTATTACGCTGAACGCCAGCGCCGCGCCCTTTATGACTTCGACGAAGAACAGCTGCGCCCCTACTTCTCCGCCCAACGCGTCGTCGAAGGCATGTTCTCTATCGTCGAGCGACTCTACGGAATCAGCGTCATCAAGAAGGACGGCGTGCCCGTTTGGCATCCCGACGTCACCTACTACGAAGTGAATGACCGCGATGGTGCTTTCCTGGGCGCGTTCTACGCCGATTGGTTCCCCCGCGAAACCAAACGCGACGGTGCCTGGATGGACGCGTTCCTCACCGGCAATCGCAGTACCAATGTCCGCGAACCTCACCTTGGGCTAGTCTGCGGAAACCTCACGCCGCCCATCGGCGATAAGCCCGCTCTTCTCACGCATCGCGAAGTTGAAACTATCTTCCACGAGTTCGGTCACTTGCTCCACCACGTACTCAGCAACGTGGAAGTAAAGAGTCTTTCCGGCACCTCAGTTGCCTGGGACTTCGTTGAACTTCCCAGCCAGATCATGGAAAACTGGTGTTGGGAGCCCGAAGCCCTTGCGTTGTTCGCTCGCCACTACGATACCGGCGAACCGATTCCGGACGATCTCTTTCAGAAGATGAAGCGAGCTCGCACCTATCGCGGTGCCAACGTCCAAATGCGTCAGCTCGGCTTCGGTATTACTGACCTGAAACTTCACCGCGAATATGACCCTGCGAAACACGGCGATGTTCTGCAGTACTGCGCTGCCATCCTCAGCCAGTTCACGCCCGCGCCGCTGGCGCCGGACTACGCGATGATCGCCAGCTTCACCCACCTGTTCGGCAGCCCCGTGGGCTACGGCGCGGCGTACTACTCGTACAAGTGGGCCGAGGTGCTCGACGCCGATGCCTTTACCCGTTTTCATCGCGACGGCATCTTCAGTCCTGAGGTCGGCGCCGCATTCCGCGAGAATATTCTTGCCAGAGGCGACAGCGAAGACCCCGCCGAACTGTACCGCCTGTTCATGGGACGCGACCCCGACCCCGACGCTCTCCTCATCCGTTCGGGTCTGCTCAAGGCCGCCGAATCTTTTCCGGCTGCTATCCTGAGCACGGATGTTCCTAAAGATCCTCGCGCACCCGATCTTCGTTAACCTGAACTTCCACATGCCCATGGTGATTGATCTTTCTCACCCTCTGATCATGTTGACCGGTGAAAACGGATCGGGCAAATCAACCCTTCTCAACTCAATTCACTACGCTCTCAACGGCGAAGGTGCGGAGGGTTTTATCTACAAGTTCGACCGCGGTGCGGCCCAGGCAGGCAAGGTCTTCCTCTTCGACGCTGAGCAGCATAATCCGCGCATGCGTCTCGATCTTTTCGAGGACCAGCCCGAGATGCTCGAGTTCCTCCGCCTGGCCAGCCACGGACAGGTCATGCTTTCCATGTTCCGGCAAAGCTTCCCGGCACTCGAGCCCGGAACCATCCTCCTGCTCGATGAGCCTGAAATGGCGCTGTCGATCTCTAACCAGCGACGCATTTTGAAAATGATGAAGGAACTCGTCGACCAGCGCGGCTTCCGCATCATCTGCGCCACGCACTCTCCGGTCCTGATCGATGACCCGGACACTTACGTCATCAATCTCGATAACTACATCAATCGCAACATCCCGAACGAATCGTTCGGTACCGCGGGCGCCAGCACCATTCAATAACTATTCGGCTGCCCTGCGCCGCCTGCCACTGAGCAAGTACACCGCAGCCCGCAGTTCCAGCAACGGGTCCGGCGACGCTTCGATCCCGTCGACGCGCGGGATGGGATCGAAGATAATATGTTGCTGTTGCGCGGGATTGTCTTCTGAAATTCCGTCCAACACCAGCCGTCCTAACTCCACCAGCCTGCGATCCTCCGGCCAGTGCTCGGTTGCATCATCCACCACATCGCTGGACTCCGCTACCTGCACCAGCAAGCGGAATGAAACCGGACCAACTGCTACCCGGCTCTTGATCTCATCGAACAGAAACTCAGGGTCTTTCCCGGAAGCAGCGTCATCTGAAAGATGATCGTTCCCCGCCTCCGGCATGATTCGATATCGCCCGAATTTTCGCTCCCCGCCAGCGTTGATGAACTCCATCGCCGTCACGCCGAAATAGGTCTCGCGAGCGAAACTTGAGGGCGATGGCTTTGGTTTCTGCACGAAAGCCAGTGCCTTCGGATGCGACGCTACAAACTTTTGTATCGGCGTGGGCGACTCCTTCGATCCCTCGCTCGCGGCCGCAGCTTGCAGGAACTCCAAAAACTCTTCGCCCGTCCTCGTCGGGAATCCATCCGTGGCGTGGGAAACGATGTCCGTGTGAACCCTCTCCGCAAGGTGGAACCGAACAGCCATTCCTCGCGGGTTCGCCTGCGGATTGTTGTCCGGCATCGTTGGAATCCCTGAAGAGTTTGAGAATCGGAGGGAAATCGGCGTCGACTCACGCTTCACATGCGGCGCCCTGGTCAAAAATGTCGCATCGGCCGCGGGAGTGAACGTGCCACTCAGCAAAAGCCCCTTCGCGTGTGCCGGCCGGAAACCCGGATGAACACCGAAAATCCCGTCGAACTGCTTAAGCAGCGCGTCAGCGAGCGCTACGACCTTCTCATTGTCTGGCAGCGGCATAGTAGATAGTCTACAAATCTTTTCAATCTCCGGGGCCTCGGAACATAGCGTCTGGGCGTCGGTCCGGATAATATTGATGGGGAATGTTCCAGCGCGGCCCAAACAAAAAGATTGCGAACAGCCTGGTGGCCATGAGTTCCGCCGCGGTGCTGGCGGTCTACGCTGCAGGCTATACCCGGACGAAATCTGCCGCTGACCGCATGGACGCCCAATCCGTCGATCGTCGCCCGGGCCCGAACGCTCCCGGGCGAGGTGCTTCCCCCGCGCCGACTCTCCAGAGCGACCCGGCACCTTCTGATGTCATCGATCAGCCACCCGCTGAGCCTGTCCCCGCGCCAAAGCTCGTTGCTGCCGCCGAACCCAGGAAGCCTGTGCGGCCTCCCGACGAAATTGCCCCGTGGCTGACTCCAGAGCCCGAAGCGCCAACGCACGAAACTACAAAGATATCCCCGCCCGAACCGGCTGCGATTGCCATCGAACATAAGCCCGAACCCGTTGCGCCGGCACCGCCGCCTCCGCAGCCTCCGCCGGCACCGGCAGCAGCGCCGAAGTGGAAAGACGGCACCTACACCGGCTGGGGGACTTCCCGCCACGGTGACATCCAGGCTTCAGTGGTCATCGAAGATGGCCGCATCAAGTCCGCCACGATCGCCCAGTGCCTCACTCGCTATTCCTGCGATATCATCGACAAACTACCCCCACAAGTGGCCCAGCGCCAAAGCCCTGAAACCGATTACGTCTCCGGCGCCACCCAAAGTACCAACGCCTTCTACTACGGTGTTGTCGACGCTCTCAGCAAAGCAAAGTGATCCTGCCGTTGCCCCTGAGAACCGAACCCGTAATGGGCACTCTTGTGACGATCCAGATCGTTCCCGAAGGTCCCGTCTCGGACGCAGCACTCGATCGGGCTTTCACCTGGTTCCACCAGATTGAGACGTGCTGCACGCGGTTCGACCCAGGTAGTGAACTGATGCGGGTCAGCGCGACGGTCGGAACTCCGATCACAGTCAGCACCATGTTGTTCGAAGCTGTCCGCTTCGCCCTCAAGGTGGCCGAAGTGAGCGACGGAGCCTTCGACCCCACGCTTGGGCACGAAATGGAAACCCGCGGCTTCAATCGAGAACACCGCAGCGGCGAAACGGTTCACACTCGCCTGGCCGCGGGCGCGCCGCCAACCTGGCGCGACATCGAACTCGACGAAGACACTCAAACGATCACGCTCCACCAACCCCTCACTCTCGACCTTGGAGCTGTCGCCAAAGGCCTCGCTGTCGATACCGCGGCCCGCGAACTTCAGCCATTCCGCGACTTCGCTATCGACGCCGGCGGGGACCTGTATCTGGGTGGAGTCAACCCACAGGGCGCTCCCTGGTCCGTCGGCATCCGCCACCCTCTTCGCGACCGGCAGACAACCCACACCCTCCGCGTCACGAACAAAGCAGTCTGCACCTCAGGCGACTACGAGCGTCCCGGCCATATCCTCAACCCGCAGCGCCCGGAGACCCGGAACCCCGTCGCCAGCGCCACCGTCGTCGCTGACTCCGCCATGCTGGCCGACGCCCTCGCGACCGCCGCCTTCGTTCTCGGACCCGTCGCCGGCATCGAACTTCTCCACCATCTCGAAGTGGAAGGCCTCATCTTCACGGCTGACCTGCAGCGCTACCAAACCCGGGGCTTCTCTCATGTGGCGTAGTCTCACCAAGTTCTTCAAAACGCCGAAGGGGATGCTCACCATCATCCTCGCCCTGTTGCTCGCGATCGCCGCGCCACAGGAAGGGCTCGGCGTTGTCATGCCCGGCCTGCTCGCCGCGATGGCCGCTGCCGGGATCACTGACGTCGCCATCATCCGCCTCCGCAAGGGCACCTGGGACTTCCCCGATGGTGCTCTGCTCACCGCGATGATTGTCGCTATGGTCCTCCGTGCTCAGGAGCCCTGGTATGTTACCGCAATCACGGCAGTCGCCGCCGTCCTCAGCAAATACGCCTTTCGCGCGCGCACGGCCAACATCTTCAACCCCGCCGCTCTCGCCGTCGTCGCAAGCTTCTTCGTTTTCCATACGGGTCAAAGCTGGTGGGGTGCACTCCCTGAGGTCAACCCCTGGGTTCAGATCGTCCTTGTAGCCGCGGGCCTGTTCATCACCGACCGGGTCAACAAGATGCCGCTCGTCCTCGTCTTCCTGGGGACATACTTCACCCTCTTCACGGCCGCATCATTTCTGACCGACCCCCGGTGGGTGGCCGAGATCTACCGCGCGCCCGACCTCCAGGCTGCTCTCTTCTTCGCCTTCATCATCCTGACCGACCCGCCCACCTCGCCGGCCAAGTACCCCGACCAGGTTGTCAATGGCATCATCGTGGCAGCGGTTGCATTAGCGCTGTTTGAATTGGCCGGAGTGGTCTACTATCT
>JAOAPO010000304.1 GCA_025462945.1 Bryobacterales bacterium | reverse complement strand
TCAGAGCACAATTCATAGCGGCGGCTCCATAGGCAGCGCCAGCGGGGGTTCGCGGAGGAAGTCGAGGCGGCTCATTTGGTCAACGGCGTCGCGAACGGCTTGTTCGCTGGAAGATTCCACGGTGATCACAAAGGGCAGATCGTCCTTGGCGTCTGTGGGCAATTGAAGCACCGCTTCGAGACCGATGCGTTTCGAGGCGAGGATGCCCGCCAGTTCGGCGATGATGCCGGGGCGGTCCTCCACCCGGAAACGGAGGTAGTAGGGGCGCTTCTGGAGCGTGATCGAGACGGGCTTGTACTCTCCGAGGCGCTCGTGGGCGAAGGGGGAGACGCGTTCGGGGCTGCCGCAGGTGATTTCGCGGGCGACGCGCATCATATCGCTGACGACGGCGACTCCGGTCGGGTTGGGGCCGGCACCGCGACCGTAATAAAAGGTATCTTCGCCAAACTGGCCCTTGACCCACACGGCGTTGTAGGCACCGCGCACTCCGGCGAGGATGGCGGACTGAGGAATGAGGGCGGGCCGAACGGAGAGCAGCAGGCCCTCGGGCGTCTGGTGAGCCGAGCAGACGAGGCGGATAGTGTGGCCGAGCTGGTGCGCGTACTGGAAGTCGAGCAGCGAGATTCGGCGGATGCCTTCCACATAGATGTCGCTGGGAGTGATGCGTTCTCCGAAGGCGAGGGCGGCGAGCAGGGCGAGCTTCGAGCGAGCGTCGTACCCGTCGACATCAGCTGTGGGATCGGCTTCGGCGTAACCGAGGGCCTGCGCTTCCGCGAGAATCTTGTCAAACGACTCACCGCGGCGTTCCATCTCCGTGAGGATGTAGTTGCTGGTGCCGTTGAGAATGCCGGCCAGGGAGACAATGCGGTCGCCAGAGATGCCTTCACGAAGCACGGCATGGATGGGGATGCCGCCCGCGACGCTGGCTTCCATGGCGAGGTTGATACCTGCCTTAATGGCGCGGTCCCAGATTTCAGCACCTTCCAGAGCCAGGAGTTCCTTGTTCGCCGTGATGATGGATTTGCCCGCCGCGATGGCCCCATCGATGATCTCGCGGGCCACGGTGGTGCCGCCGACCAGTTCAGCGACGATCTGTACCTTCGGGTGAGCGACGACCTCGCGCCAGTCAGCGGTGCGGAGAGCGTCGGCAGGAATGCCTTCCGGCTCTTTCGTGTGAATGCCGCGGCTGCAAACAGCGGCGACTCGCAGGTTGAAGCCGAGTTTCAGGGAGATCTGTTCGGCGTTTTTGTTGAGGATTGCCAGTGCGCCGGAGCCTACGTTGCCAAGCCCGACAATGCCGACGTAAACATCTTTCATCTTTGGCTATCATAGCGTTGTGAGCCGTTTTACAAGGCGTTCCGGGGTACTCCGTGCGATGGCTGCCCTGCCCGCGCTGCCGCTGGCTTTGCTGGCGACAGGGGATGCAATGGCACAATCGCAGGCGCAATCGCAGGGGCAGGATATTGTGCCGCCGGGACCGAACCGCGCGCAGGACGGAGTGCGGCTGCCGAATGGCAAGATGCAGCGCGACGAGATTCTGCGGGCGGATTATGAGCAGAACGTCAGAGACGCGGGTGAGTTGTCGCAGATGGTTTCGGCATTCCAGCTGGAGCTGGAGAAAAGCGATCGTTTCGTCCTGTCTCTGGGGCTGCTGAAGCGTCTGGATGAGATTGAAAAGCTCACCAAACGAATCCGCAGCCGTATGAAGCGTTAAGCGCGCGTCGGGTGGCTGTTGGCGATTCGTCAATGGCGGCAATCGCCCGTGTCGTGTGTGGCACAATAAAAGTCGAACTCCCCATGTCCACTCCCATTACGCCCCTTCACGAGGACGATCCTCGCGAACAGGAAGAGCTCGAAGCCTCCTCATCAGAGAGCTCTTTTGGCGATATCCTCAACCAGTTTGAACAGAGCCAGGCGCACGAAGCACCCGCAGGCAGGCAACAACAAGACAACAAGACCATTGAGGCCACCGTGGTTACGGTGTCCGACGGTCGCGTTTTCTTCGATGTCGGTCAGAAAACGGAGGGCGTGCTCGATGCCTCGCTGTTGAGGGATGACAAGGGCCTGATTGAGGTCAAAGCCGGCGACAAAGTCCGCGTGCAGTTGAACGGACGCGATGACGAAGGTTACCTCAAGCTTTCAGTTATCCAGGTGGAACGGCCGAAGGACTGGTCGGGGCTGCAGAAGGCGTTCGACGAGAAGCTGACGATTTCCGGCGTTGTTACCGCGGTAGTCAAGGGCGGGCTTTCGGTGGATGTTGGGATGCGCGCGTTCATGCCCGCCTCGCGGTCCGGCGCTCGTGACGTTCCTGAGATGTCGACGCTGGTGGGCCAGGAGATTTCCTGCCGCATCATCAAGCTCGATACCGAAAAAGAAGACATTGTGGTGGATCGGCGCGCCGTGCTCGAAGAAGAGCGCGCGAAGGCGAAGGAAAGCCGCTTCGGCACGCTGGAGACGGGTTCGGTCGTGGAAGGTACGGTTCGCAGTCTGCTCGATTACGGCGCATTCGTCGACATCGGCGGAATTGACGGAATGCTGCACGTGGCCGATATCTCGTGGGGCCGCGTGAATAAGCCTGCCGACGTGTTAACGGTGGGGCAGAAGCTAACGGTTCAGATCCTGAAGGTAGATGCGGGCAAGAAGCGCGTCTCCCTTGGTCTGAAGCAGTTGCAGCCGGATCCGTGGTCAACGGCAGCTGATAAGTATTCGGTGGGCCAGAGGGTGAAGGGCACGGTTGCGCGGACGACGGATTTCGGCGCGTTCGTGGAACTGGAGCCGGGCCTCGATGGTTTGATTCACCTATCGGAGATGTCCTGGTCGAAGAAGGTTCGCAAGCCTTCTGACGTGGTGAAGCCGGGCGAACTGGTGGAAGTGGTCGTTCTGGGCGTCAGCGTGGCAGATAAGCGAATTTCGCTGGGTCTGAAGCAGACGATGGGCGATCCGTGGGAAGAGGTTGCGGCGCAGTATCCGGTGGGCGCGGTGGTTGAAGGCCCCATCACACAGCTCAAGCAGTTCGGCGCGTTCGTGCAGGTAACGGCGGATGTGGAAGGCATGATCCACGTGGGCGATATCGTTCACGAGAAGCGGATCAATCACCCGAAGGATGAGTTGCAGGTTGGGCAGGTGGTTCGCGCTCAGGTGCTGGAATGCGATCGCGAAAAGCGCCGGTTGCGTTTAGGCATGAAGCAGTTACTGCCGACTGCGGCTGACGAGTACATTGCCGCGCACAACGAGGGCGATGTGGTCACGGGCCGGATTTCCGATGTAAAGGGAAACCGTGTGAACGTGGATCTGGGTGAAGGCGTGCATTCGCACTTCAACCTGGCTGAGCCGGAGAGCAAGAAGGAAACGGTTTCGGCTCCGGTGGCGGATATCTCGCAGATTTCGAACATGCTGGCTGCTCGGTGGAAGGGTGCGGGCGGCGGTGGTACGGCTGCGACCGATGCTCCGGCGCGCCGTGAGGTTCCCCGGACGGGTCAGGTTCGTAGCTTCAAAATCACGAAGATCGACGCTGATAAGAAGCGTTTGGAGATTGAACTGGCCGGGTAGGTTGGGCTGGTTTGGTTCGGAGAAAGGGGCGGCTTCGGCCGCCCCTTTTTCGTTTGGAGGCGGGGGTACACTTGGGCATGCGTTCCACTACGATCGACGAATTGCACGAGCGAACGTCGGAGTTAATCCGTGAGGTGCTGGAAGGCGATGCGATTGTGATCGAGGACGAGGGTCGCCCGGTCGCCGAGTTGCGGGCTATTCCGCCGGTCAAGATAATCACGCCCGAAGCCAAGGCCAGGATCTTCGCTGAGATGAAGGATATCTGGGATCGACTACCGAGAACGCCTGACAGCACCCGCATAATCGAAGAAGATCGCGATCGATAGTGTACTTCGATACCGCATATGTCGCAAAATTCTATCTGAATGAACCGGGGTCCGAGGAAGTGCGGAATCTGGCCACCCGGGTGACGACGATCAGGTCCTCTGCCTGGGTCATTCCTGAGCTGCATAGCGTGCTGCACCGAAAGATTCGGGAAGGCTCTATCCAGATTGAGGATGGATGGCGAGTCACGGCGCAGTTCGCATCGCACGTCGACTCTCGATTGTGGTCGTTGGTGCCCGTTGGGGATCTCGCCTTCTGCATAGAACGGCACGGCTTCTGGTATCCGCACCATCCGACTTGTTCCTGCGTAGCGGCGACGCGGTTCACCTGGCTACGGCAGCGCAGCTTGGCGAAACGGAAATTTGGAGCAATGATCGGCACATGATTGCGGCTGCGCCCTACTTCGGGCTCAAAGGTCGATCAGTCTACTGAGCCAGGCGCTCGACGGCTTCCCTGAGTTCTTCCGGTGTCGCTTCCCCGGAAAGCGGCGGACCTACCCGGACGGTGATGCGGGGTCGCCAGAGTTTCTCCCAGCTTTTCAGGAGAGCTCCTCCTTTGCAGCTGAGAGGGTGGCCCCACATGCCTTCGATATGGATGGGGATGATCGGCAGTGTGGAGACGGCGATACGCTCAATGCCTCGTTCGAACTTCTGGAGCGTGCCGTCCCTCGTGATGGAGCCTTCGGGGAACATGGCTACCAGGTGTCCGGCTTCGAGTTCAACACGGGCGGCACGTAACGCCCGGATCACGGCTTTGGGGGACGAGGCGTCGATTGGGATTGCCAGCAGCCACTGGAAGATCTGCTTCGCCACGGGTATATCGTAGATCGGCTTCCACATGACGAAGCGGATGACTCTGGGGCTGCAGAGGCCGACGAAGATGGAATCGGCGTAGGAAATGTGGTTTGCAGCGAGGAGTCCCCCGCCCTTCCTCGGGATGTGATCTTCCCCTTCGATTCTTACGTCGAAGGCGACGAACGCGAGGCAACGGAGGACGAAGAGGGTGGTGTAAAGCGCGAGTTCCCGTGCGATCCAAATGGAACTCACGGCCATGACGACGCCGACTCCGGCCATGATCGACGAGGCGCGGAAGTGGAGGCGGTCGTGGAACAACCAGAGGGCGGCGGAGGCCAGGATGACTCCGACCATGTTGGCGAAGTTGTTGGTCGCCATAACCCGACCCTTTTCTGTCGCGGGTGCCTTCTCCTGCAGCCAGGCGTTGAGGGGAACGACGAAGAGTCCGCCGGCAAAGCCTGTAACGACGAGCCAGATCATCGTCGATTGGTAAGTATGGGACAGGCCGAGTGCGACGGTCGAGATTCCCATGAGGAGGCCACCGACGGGGGAGATGCCGGGATCGAGACGGTTGCCAGAGATTGTGCCGGCGGCGATGCTGCCTGCTCCGATGCCGAGCGCGAGAGCGGTCACCAGGATGCCGATGCCGTTGTCGCCGAGTCCGAGTTCCTCTTTGCCGTCGAGCAGGAGAGCGAGTTGGATAAGCGCACCGACAAACCAGAACCAGGAGATCCCGATGACCGAGAGACCCTGGAGGCGGTCTTTGGCAAGTTCCCGGGAACCTGCGATGATCTCGTGAAATGGATTGAGGTGGAAAGGTTCGCGGGAGCCAGCGGCGGGGACCTTCGCGATGAACAGACTGCAGCCCGAGCCGATCAGGGCGATGGCGAGAAGGGTAGTACCCATCAGGACGGGAGCATCTTTCCAGGTTGAGTAAAGGAATGTCCCGAAGCTGGTGCCGATCACGATCGCAATGAAGGTCGTCAGCTCAAGCAGGCCGTTCGCCCGCGAGATTTCCCGCTCATCCATCACCTCAGGCAGTATGCCGTATTTGGCGGGACTAAAGAAGTTAGCCTGCGTGGCAAGCAGGAACAAGACCACCAGAAGGAACTCGCTGCGGCCGCTGACAAGCGCACCGATTCCGATCAGCATGGTGACAATTTCAAGGCTCTTCGTCACCTGCAGGACGCGGGTTTTAGAGTACCAGTCGGCGAGTTGACCGGCATAACCCGCAAAGAGCAGGAACGGGAGAACGAAGACGGCTCCGGCGAGCGCGAGGTACTTGCCGCCCCCTGCCTGGCTCGCGACCCGGATGGCCATGAGCGAGACGATCATCTTATAAAGGTTGTCGTTGAAAGCGCCGAGGAACTGGGTCCAGAGGAAGGCTTCGAAGCGACCATTGGCCAGCAGGGTCAGATAGCTGGCTGGTGCCTGAGATTTTTGGGACAAACGATCAGTATAGAGGGGGGCAACCAAACCGGCTACCAGGGAACCTCGCCGCCAGTTTCGACGAAGCGTCCTGTCGGCGCGTCATCCGGAGCCAGTGCCTGACGTACAGTTTCGGCGGCACCTTCCTCCACCGTCTGGGTGCCGCTGTTGTCGTTGATGTCGGTCGCGGTATAGCCCGGATTGACGGTGTTAACCTTGATCGGCGTATCGCGCAGTTCCCAGGAGAGCTGGACGGCCATCATGTTCAGGATTGCTTTCGACCCGTTGTAGCCGAGGGGCTTGTAGGCAGCGAAGGACCAGGTTGGATCAGAGTTGAGGGTCAGGGAGCCGAGTCCGCTCGAGAGCATGACGATCCGGCCGGATGCCGCTTTCCTGACCAAAGGCAACAGCGCCTGGGTGGTATCGAGAACGCCGAAGAAGTTCACGTCGAGGACGCGGCGAACGGCGGCAGGGTCGGCGGTGCTGGGCGGACCGTCGGCTTTGTCGAGAATCCCGGCGTTGTTCACCAGGATGTCGAGATGGCCGTGTTTCTGGCGGAGCGTCTCGGCCGCAGCCTGGATCGTATTCAGTTTGGTGACGTCGAGTTCGATGAAGTGCGCGTCGGAGCCGGCAGCCTTCAGCTTTTCAGCGGCGGCCTCTCCGAGTTGAGGGTCGCGTGCGCCCACGTACACCGTCACGCCTGCTGCGCCGAGCTGCCGAGCTACTTCGAAGCCGATGCCCTTGTTGGCTCCGGTGACGAGAGCGATTTTTCCTGTGTGAGTCTGTGTCATGATTCCTGCCTGCTGATAGGAGCCCATCCTCGGCACATCGGATTCACACTATTCGACGGAGCCCAGACACGAGGTGAAGGTCTCGCTTGCGCCTTCCGACCCCACACCAGACCCGTCGTCTTAAGCGGCGGGCTCACGGCGGGGGATGATGCGGCCGAAGCCAAGGTTGCAGACGATCTCAAGCAGGCTCCAATTCAGATTCTTGAAGAGCCGGCGTTTCAGGCCAAGGTAAGGCTGGGAGCCTTCGAAGAGATCTTGCATGACGTCCCGGAAGCGGGGGCTGAGTCGGGTGAACTGGACCATGCGGCTGGTGACGGCGCCGAACAGGAACTTGCCGTGGAAGACCCTGTGGGCGAGGCGGGAACCGAATTCCAGGTCTCCGACGAAATCCTTGCGAATGCTCTTGCGGTAGGCGGTGCCAAGTTCGTCGGCCGGGTCGCTCAGGATGGATTGGGCGGCGAGATCGGCCGAGCGCATGGCGTAGTAAAGGCCTTCTCCTGTGATGGGGTCCACCAGACCGGCGGCATCTCCGGTGGCGAGCCAGCCGTCGCCGGCCACTCGATTGCGCTTCCAGGCGGGCGTGTCGAGTGCGGGCAGCAGGTGGCAGTAAAAGGTCGCGTCTTTGCGCGGGATGCTCTGCTCGTCCATATAGCGCTCCAGACGCTGGCGGAGCACCTGAGCCGTCGTGCCCTTGCCGCAGATCCCCACGGACAAGTGGCCGCAGCGTGGAAAAACCCAGATATAGCCTTCGAGGCCGGGCAGGAACTGGATGTCGATGCGTTCGCGGTTCGACGGAACGTAGTAGCCGAGGGCGCTCATAGCGTCACTGGCGGTGAGTTCGGTGCCGAGCTGGCGGAGAGGGTTGCGGGCGCCCGTCGCGACGATGCAGCGATCCGCCTCGATGTCGCCGTTCTTCGTTTTCAGTTTCCAGCCAGCGGCCGTGCGATCGGCTCCGATGACGCGCGTTTTCTCCACCTGTGCACCGGCCTTCTCGGCCCGTTTCAGAAGCAGATTGTTGAGGTCGAAGCGGGAGTAGATGAGGAGAGGGTTATCCAGCTTGAGGCTGACGGAAACGCTGTTGGGCGCGGCGAGGACCGTTTCCCGAACGATCTTGTGGGGTGTGGAGTCGCAGGTAAGAAACGGGTATTGCGAGTAAGCTTTCCAGGTGAGGCCACCGCCGCAAGGCTTTTCCCAGGCGAGCTTCTCATCCAGCAGGATCGTTTTCACACCTGCGGAGGCGAGACGCTCGGCTGCGAAGGCTCCGGACGGCCCGCCGCCCAGAATAGCTACTTTCATTTCTTTTCGACAGGGGGATGGCCAGCAGGGAGTTCGCCGCCCGGAGCGGGTGCAGCAGCCGGAGGATGACCAGGCGGCAGACCCTGTGCGCCGCCCTGTTTCGTTGGGTCCTGCGCCGCGTGATCGGCGGAAGCTGCGGCGCGTGACTTGATGTGCCAGACATCGCCCTTACGCTCCATGGTGTACTTCATGTTCATCATGGGCGGACCGCCTTTTGGGGCGAACGCTACGACGGCGTCGGCCTCTTTGCCACGGAAGGAGACGGACACGACGTTGACGTCCATGCCCCCAAGGTTGATGTCTTTCGGGATGTCGTTTAGGACGCCCTGTTTGACAGCATCCATCGTATCGATGTTCTTGGAACAGGCAGCGAGGGAGACAGCGAGAGCCGCCAGCAGGACGTATTTCACGCCTTGATTATAGCCTCCACGAGGCCGGGAACGGTGTATTCGCTGGCTTCCGTGGCAATGGGGATTCCGTAGTGGGCGAGCGTGGCACTAGTGACGGGTCCGATGCTGGCGGCGCGAATGCCATGCAGGGCCTGCGGGCCGACGGCTTCAGCAAGGTTGCGAACTGTGGACGAACTGGTAAAAGTGATCCAGTGCGGGTTCCGGGAGAGGATCTCGGCGGCGCGTTCGGCCAGACCTTCAGGCGGCACCGTTCGGTAAGCTTCGACCACTTCGACATGGGCTCCGCGAGCCCGGAGCGTATCGGGCAGAACGTCACGGGCGACGGCGGCTCGGGCGATCAGCACGCGTTTGCCGTTCATGTCGTAAGGCGCGAGCGCTTCGAGAAGACCCTCGGCCACGTACTCGGCGGGGTTGATATCCACTTTGATGTGGAAGCCTTGGAGGGCGGCGCGGGTGGCGGGTCCGATGGCGCAGATGAGACCTTGGATGGCGCGGAGGTCGCGGGAGCTTTTGTCGAGACGTTCGAGAAACCGGTTCACGCCGTTAACGGAGGTGAAGAGCAGAAAATCATAGGCTTCGAGGCGGGCAATGGCTGCGTCGAGCGGCGCATAGTCGACATCCTGAATCTCAATGACAGGGAGTTCGATGACGCTCGCGCCGAGTCCCGTGAGCAGCGAGGCGAGACTGGAGGCCTGCTGGCGTGCCCTGGTGACGACGATTCGCTGTCCGAACAGGGGAAGGCGTTCGAACCAGCTCAGCGCGGGGCGAAGCTGGACGACTTCACCAATCACGACGGTGGCCGGCGGCTTCATACCCTTCTCCTGAATGAGGCCGGGGAGTGTCGCCAGGGTGCCGACCAGAACCTCCTGATCGGGGCGGGTTCCCCAGCGTACAGCCATGGCGGGGGTGTTCGGACTGCGCCCGGCGGCCATGATGCGGTCGGCGATCTGCGCGATGTGAGACAGGCCCATGAAGACGACCAGGGTTTCGGAGGAGCCGACCTTCGTCCAGTCGATCTTGTCGACGTCATGCCCGGTGATGAACGTGACCACGGAGGTGTGATCGCGATGGGTGAGCGGGACGCCGGTGTAGGCGGCGATGCCCAGCGGCGAAGTCACCCCGGGGACCACTTCAAACGGGATGCCCGCGTTAGAGAGAGCTTCAGCTTCTTCGCCACCTCGCCCGAAGAGGAAAGGGTCACCGCCTTTCAGGCGGACAACGTTGATGCCCTTGCGACCGTGCTCCACCAACATCGCGCAGATCTCTTCCTGCGAGACGGAGTGGTTGGCGCGCTTCTTGCCGACGTAGATACGTTCAGCTGAGGGCGGCGCCAGATCGAGCAGGTCGTGTGCGGCGAGGTGATCGTAGAGGATGACCTGGGCTTCCGAGAGGACGCGGCGGGCTTTTACCGTGATGAGTTCGGGATCGCCAGGCCCGGCGCCTACCAGATAGACCTTTGGGCGCGCTGACGTCATGGAGCGGCAACGGGCGGGATGTTGTCACCCAGTGGGTCGTAGACAGCCTGGAGGATGGCGCCCGCGCCCCGTTCCAGCAGAACTTTCGCAACATTGCGGCCGAGTTCCCCTGGCTTGATGCATTCGCCCGCTGCGGTGTAGCGGATCATGTTGGCGCCGTCCGGGGAGAAGACGCCACCAGTGAGGAACAGCTCGGTGTTTTCGAGATGGGCGAAAGCTCCAATGGGAACCTGACAGCCGCCGCCAAGTTCGCCCAACATGGTGCGTTCGGCCGTGACGGCGAATCGGGTCCACGGGTGATCGAGGACCTGCGCGTGTTCATAACCCTTACCGGAGGCAAGCGTTTCGATAGCGAGTGCGCCCTGTCCGACCGCGGGCAGCATGTTATAGGGCTGGAAGGATTCGGCGATGATGTCGCCCCAGCCGAGACGGCGAAGACCGGCGGCTGCGAGAACGATGGCGTCGTACTCGCCTTTTTCCACCTTGCCGATGCGAGTATCAATGTTGCCTCGTATGTTGCGGAGGTCAAGGTCAGGACGGAGGCGATGCAATTGCGCGATGCGGCGGAGAGAACTGGTACCGACGACAGCTCCCGCGCGAAGCGTGCGAAGTTTGCCGCCGATGATGGCGTCGAGCGGATCAGCGCGTTCCGGAATCGCTGCGACCACGAGACCGTGGGGCAGTTCGGTGGGAAGATCTTTCAGACTGTGAACGGCGAGGTCAATGCGGCCGTCGAGAAGGGCGTCTTCGATTTCTTTTGTAAACAGGCCCTTGCCACCCACTTTGGCGAGAGGGACGTCGAGGATCTTGTCGCCACGGGTGTGGATGATTTCGATAGCGCACGGGACTCCGCGGCCTTCGAGTCGATGTTTAATGTAATTAGCCTGCCAGAGCGCGAGTTGCGATCCGCGCGAGCCGATGACCAGCATGGTTCTAGTTTAGCGGGGGGTCAGGTGCCGAACTTAACAGCTCTGGAGTTGCGTCTCCAGATTGCGCAGGGCGTCTGCGCCGTCGACGTCGCGGGCGAGTTCTTCCAGGATGCAGATCTTCGAGCCGGAGCCTGCGAATGTTGCTTTCACTTTCGCGATGGCGGCCTTGTGGGATAGAGAGACGTTCTCGTACCAGCCTGCGATGTCTTTGGCAAGACCTTCGCGCGGAGCGTCATCCAGCGGCCGGAGCCAGGCTCGGTTGATGCAGATCATGTTCGCGCGAAAGTTCCGCTTCCGCAGTTCAGCGGTGAAGAAATCGGCGTCACGGACTGCCTTGTGGGGAGTGGTGACGATGCGGAATTCCGTGACCGACGGATCGCGTAGAAGCTCGCCTGTCTTGCGCGCGCGGTCGGCGTAGGCTTCGGCCACGGGGTAGAACAACGAGTAGAACTCGAGGATCTGCTTCACGAGCTTGCCCCCGAGGATCTCTTCGGCGCGCGCGTAGACTTCCAGTGCGTTGCGGCCGATATTCATCAGGCCCATCGCTTCCACGAACTTATACGTTCGGCTGACGAGTTTGACTCTCCGCGATGCGGAGAGGTCGGCGAAAAGCAGCGGCTTATCGAGAACGTCGAGGACGTGGCGGGACGGAGCGGTGTCGACAACGATGTTCTGAAACCCGTGGGACATGAGCTGGCTGATGCGTTCCAGGGCCATCAGTTCGTTCATGCCCGAGAGCGAACTGGCGATCATGCGGTAGACATCGTGCGTGAGGATCTGCTCTTCGGTGCCGCGCCGGGCGTTCATCCGTACGGCCTCGTCGAGGGTTTCATTGACGTCGAGGAGTGCCGCCCAGAGGTCGCCTTCCACGTTGGGGACGCGCTGTTCGGTGAGGCCCTCTTTCAGGCCCAGAGCCGTTTTCAGGCGGAGCGAGGGGTCTGTGGTGAGGACGAGCGCGCGAGTCCCGGAGCGAGCCAGCGAGAGCGCTGTCGCTGCTGAGACGGACGTCTTGCCCACGCCTCCGGTGCCGAGACAGATCGTGATCTTCATGTGAATAGCGCCGTGTCGAGCCAGCTGCCGACCTCATCGAGAAGGTCGAGATCCGCGTCGCGGCGGTCATCGTCCCGGTGTGCCAGGCGAGGGATGAAGACTTGCGGGGCAGGCAGGTCGAGTGCGAGTTGATGGCACATGGCGCGTTCAGCGCGGCCGCGGTCGATGGCGAACGTCATGGCACCGGTATGCGGGGCGCTTTCGATTTCTGCGATGGCATGAGGATCGGCGGTGCAGAGCGGCGAGACCGCATTGAGAACGACGATGGCGGGCGCAATCTGAAAGTCGCGGGCGAGGCCGGCGGCAAGGTCCAGCGTTTCGGCGATGGCCATGTCTTCGGGCTGCGTGACGGCGACGAGGCGAAGGTTGTCGGGAGCGGAGAAGAAGCGGTGAAGTTCGGCGCCGGTCGTCGCGAGGGGGCCGGACAGGTAAGTATCGAAGCCCTTTGCCGCGCGCAGCGTAGTGAGGAAGTGCCCTGTGGCGGGTGCATCCCAGATCAGGTCGTCATAGGACGGCGTACCCGCGTCCTCGGGCGATTTCCGCTCGGCCAGCTGCTGCAGGCGGGCCAGGAAGAAGAATTCTTTCAGGCCGGGCGCGATGGAGATCAGGTTTTGGAAGATGGAGCTGTTCAGGACGGCTTTGGCGACCATGGCCATGGGGAAGTGCTTCTGGACCAGCTCGGAGATCTGCTCGACGGGGTCGATGTGCACCACGAAGAGACGTTTGGCTGCTTCGGGGAAGCGGGCAGAGAGCCCGTTGAGGGAGATTCCTACTGCGAGTTCGGGAAGAGGGTGAGAGCTGACGACCAGGACTCTGCGGCCTGCTTTGGCCAGCTTGAGACCCATAGCAAGGCTGAGCGTCGATTTCCCCACGCCCCCTTTGCCGCAGAATACTATGACCCGCGCCTGGGCGCTCATGTACGTTACTCTACCAACGACGTTTGTCTGGGGTCACGGTCAGGTGTGAATGCCCGGGGCTTCGTGGCCCAGGCTGGCAACGTACTCCACATACGGCCCTGGATAGAGCAATGGCGCGGCGGAACCGCTGTCTCCGCCGAGTTCGAGGACTCTGGAGGCCAGACCTCTGAGGAACGTCCGGTCATGGGAGACGAAGACCATGGTGCCTTCAAAGTCTTTGAGGGCGTCCACGAGCATTTCCTTGGTCGCCATGTCTAAGTGGTTCGTCGGTTCGTCGAGAACCAGGAAGTTCGGCGGATCGAACAGCATCCTCGCCATAGCGAGCCGGGATTTCTCTCCGCCTGAGAGCGAGCGGATCTTCTTGTCCACGTCGTCTCCGGAAAACTGGAAGGCTCCGGCAAGGGAGCGCATCGACCCTACGCCTTCATGTGGGAAATCCTGCATGAGCTGTTCGAGCACAGTCAGGTCTGGGTTCAGCACGTCTAAAGACTGCTGGGCGAAGTAGCCCATCTTCAGACTCGCTCCCAAACGTACATCGCCGCTGTCGCCCTTCATAACTCCGGCCATCATGCGAAGCAGTGTGGTCTTCCCTGCTCCGTTGCGGCCCATCACAGCCCAGCGTTCGCCTCGGCGGATGATCATGCTGAAGTCGTTGTAGATCACCTTCGGGCCGTAGCTCTTCGACAGACCTTCAACCACCACAACCTGATCGCCGGAGCGCGGCGGGCTGCGGAATTCGAACTTCACCACCTGGCGCTTTTTGGGCAGCTCCAGCTTTTCGATCTTGTCGACCGCCTTAATCCGGCTTTGGACCTGCGCGGCCTTGGCAGCATGCGAACGGAAGCGGTCGATGAACCGCTGTTCCTTCGCGAGCATGGCCTGCTGCCGCGCGAACGCGGCCTGCTGGTTGGTCTCACGGATGGTGCGTTCACGTTCGTAGTAGTCGTAGTCGCCCGTGTAGCGCGTGATCTCGCCGGCGTCGATTTCGGCAATCCGGTTCACAACGCGATTCATGAATTCGCGGTCATGCGAGGTCATCAGCAGGGTGCCCTGAAAGTTCTTGAGGAACTGTTCCAGCCAGATGATCGATTCGAGGTCAAGATGGTTCGTCGGCTCGTCCATCAGCAGGACGTCCGGGCGACCGAGCAGAACGCGAGCCAGCGCCACACGCATCTTCCAGCCGCCAGAGAGCGCACCAACGTCACCGTCGATTTGCGCTTCGGTGAAGCCGAGACCGGCAAGCACTTCGCGCGCCTGCGCTTCCAGCGTGTAGCCGCCGAGGTGTTCGTACTCTTCCTGGACTTCGCCGAAGCGTTCAAGAATCGCATCCATCTCGTCGGCGCGGGCTGGGTCCTCGAGTGCCCGCTGCAGTTCGTCGAGTTCGTGGTGGAGTTCGCCCGCGCGGCCGCTGCCGGCGATCGCTTCATCCAGCACCGGGCGTCCGCTCATCTCTTCAACGTCCTGCCGGAAGTAGTTGATGGCGATTCGCTTCGGGACCGTCACATCACCATCGTCAGGGCTCTCTTCGCCCATGATCATGCGGAAGAGAGTGGTCTTGCCGGCACCATTGGGGCCGACGAGACCGCATTTCTCACCGGCGTTC
>JAOAPO010000259.1 GCA_025462945.1 Bryobacterales bacterium | reverse complement strand
TACCCTTCCCCGACTCATCCTTTTCGAACTTACGGTGACCGCTCAGGGTCAGCGTGTTGTTCTCCACACGGATGTCGATGTCTTCGATCTTCACGTCGGGAAGATCGGCTTTGAGAGTCAGACTGTCTTCGCCCTCCATAATGTCCACGGCAGGAGACCAGGGACGGGCGGCGCGGGGCTCGCTCATTAGACGAGTCACGGCGTCCTCGAAGAAGCGGAAGTTGTTGAACGGTTCTTTTGTTAGAGAAGAGTTGTTCATGGCTTACCTCACCTAACTACATCATAAAATGTGAGTGCCTCAGTGTCAACAAAGATTATTTGACGGTATGCGCGATTTTATGATTCGCGTCGTAAGTTATTGATTTGGGTTCGTTTATTCCTGCTCAGACTCGTCGTCCGCGGGTTCTTCCAGCAGGTCCGGCTCGGCCGCACGCCGCTTTATAGCCCCGAGCGAGGCACCCGACGAGAACCCGGCCCGTCGCAGACGGTTGTAGGCCCGGGCCAGAACCTTCTGGTCCTCCACCGGAACACCGGCTTTGAGCGCTGGCAGCCGGCGCTCGATATAGGCGTCGATCAGATCGGCTTCGTTTTTTCCGGCGTAGATCTGCTCGACGGCCTGCTCGGCAATCTTTGCCGGGATCCGCTTACCGCGCAGGTCACTGAGTACTCTGGCGCGACCGAGCCCGGCTTCTTCTACCTTGTAGCGAGCGAAGCCTTCGGCAAAACGGGAGTCGTCCAGGTATCCCACTTCCACCAGACGCTGGATGGCTGCGTCCACATCGGAGGTGCGAAGTGCACGGTTCTGCAGCTTCGTTTTAAGACCTTCGGACGAATACGTGCGAACGGACAAGACACGCACGGCGTATTCATAGAGTTCTGCTGCTTCGAGTTTGGGGGCTTTACGGGTTGGTCGCACGATTGCTCAACCGAAGTCTAGCGAAGTGTGACCAGTTCCCGACAAGGTTATACTGGAATTTCGTTCGAACTGGCACACCGATCACACAAGAGACGAGGCACGATTTATGAATAGAGACGGATTCGCAAATTTCATCTTCGGTTTGGGCGTAGGTCTGGGCGCTGGGCTCCTGCTGGCCCCTCGGTCCGGCGACGAAACCCGCCAGTTGCTGAAGGAAAAGGCCGACGAAGGTACCGAATATCTGAAAAAGCAGACTGCTGACCTTCGGGACAACGCGACCGATCTTCTGGACAAGGGTCGTCAGGCTCTCGATCGCCAGCGCGACCAGGTCGCCGACGCGATGGCTGCCGGACGTCAGGCTTATCGGGAAAAAGTAGAAGAGATGCCGCAACAGCCGGCATAACGTACTGGCCACTGCCGGAGTCCTCATACATGTCTGAAGAAACGTTTCGTTGGGTGATTACAGGCGCCGTGATAATCGCGACGCTGTGCATTCTGGTTATGGCCGGGGTCGCCGTTCTGCTCCAGCGGATCGTGGCTAAGGTGCAGGGCAAAGTTGACGATCTGATGGGACGAGTGACGCCGATCATCGACACCGCGGCTCGGATCGCTGCTGAGAATGCTCCCAAGGTGAACGACATTGCGAGCAGCGCTCAGGTGATTGCGGCGAACGCTCGCGACGTTTCCGGCGAATTGAAAGATCAGGCGCATCGTTTTGCCGAAGTCGGTAAAGACATCGCCGATCGGACCCGCTCGCAGGTTGCCCGGGCCGATGCCGCGATCGACGATTCAGTTGAGCAAATGCATGTGGCGGGCGCACAGGCTAAAGAAGCGATGATGAAGCCCGTGCGCGAAGCGAGTGCCGTGGCGGCAGGCATTCGGGCGGCCGTCAGTACCTACGCGGCCGGTCGTCGCACTCCTATCGATCACATCCCGCAGGACGAAGAGATGTTCATCTGATGGCGGGCCTGGCTTTGGTGTACGGACTCCGGTTGTTGCCGGCAGATGAACTGGAGAGCTTTGATGACGCGACGGTTCGCCTGAAGAGCGGGCAGACAGCGTCAGTCACGATGCACACGATAGAGGGTGCAAACGAAGAGGAGATTCGCAAGCAGCTCAATCTCTCGCTGGATGCCTTCTTCGACTTTTACCCGGAAATCTAACGTTCACATACACACGAAAAAGCCCCGGAAGCGGATGCTCCGGGGCTTTTTGAACTTGATGGAAGGAAGTCTAGGCTGCCTTCTGAATTTTGCCGTTGCGGATGCACGAAGTGCAGGCCCGGATGCGTTTGCTCGCGCCGTTCAACAGGGCATGTACCCTCTGCAGGTTCACGTTCCAGCGACGATTCGTTACGTTGTGGGCGTGACTAACTTTGTGCCCGAACTGCGGACCCTTGCCGCAAACTTCACATACTCTTGCCATAAGCCACTAGCTTAACACAGCGGAGTTGCTCGAACGCTTAGTACTTCAACTCGGTCACGACGATCTCAATCGGGTGGCCAGAGACGTTGACCTCGCTGTGCTTCGCCATTCCGCCGTAGACCACGTCACCCGCTTTGTAGCTGGATTCGGTGACCGTCCCATCCGCGGCAGTGACCTTCGTCTTTGCATCTGTCAGATAAACAACGACCCTCGACAGAACGTGTTCATGCAGGGGCGCACCTTCATTGACTCCGAAGCGAACTCGCGTGACCCGAACCTGATCGTTTTCCATCTCCAGCTTGTAGTGCTTTGGGTCCACCTTGAGTGGGTCCAGCGTCTTGCTGACCGTCTTGCCCGCACCGGGTTTCTTGAGCTCCAGTTCGATCACCTCGACCGGAGCTGCTGACATCATCTCCGACGTGTGCATACCGGCGTGGGGACTCCACAGCGCCTGGTTCTTACTGAACTTGATAGTGGTCTTCTTCCCGTCCGCATACGCGAGCTCCTGCTCGCCCGCAGCCAGATAGATCATGACCCGGTTCGCCTTGTGCTCGTGCATGATGCTCTTCACATGCGCATCAGGGAGGGCGTCGACAACCTTCACATCATCGTTTTCGAGGACGGTCTTGGTCGGTCGTGCGCCGAACAGCAGGCAGGCGCTAAGGAGAGCAATCAGGATCGGGGTAAGGCGCATTGGTGGGATTCTATCACCGATCCGCGCGGACTCCACTCGCGTACCTTCGTAGCCTGGAAAATGGCCAGAACCGGGGTTCCCACCGCGGCAGCCAGGTGCGATATCCCCGAATCGTTGCCGACGTAAACGCGCGCTCCGGCCAGCCAGCAGGCGAGTTCGTAGAGGTCCGAGATCCGCACGGTATCGGGGAGCGCTTCCTCAGGACCGGCGAGCCAGTGAACCGGCATCTGGTCTGCGAGGCGGGCGGCGCACTGGCGGAAGAACTCAATCGGGGCGCGCTTGGCCGGGCTGCTGGCGAAGGGATGAATCGCGGCGCAGGTGCGCGGGATCGCGGGGCAGGGGATTGAGGGCGTCCATAACGGAGCACCTCCCAAAAAGCGGGCCTGATCGTTGTAGAAGCGAACAGCATGCACTCCCTTCGGGGGCAGAGCTGGGAAAAAGGTCGAAGTGACGTCCAGTGCCAGGATCTCCTCCTTGCCCGTAATCGACCACGAAATTATGGAGTCGAAACCGCGCAGGCGAGCGATCACATCGTTAGCCGGAAGCAGCCCCAGCCGGTTCAGTCCCGACGCCCCAAGGGAGATCGCCCGATCCGCGAACCTAGCCAGCGGAACATTCTGCTCGGCGCACCACACTTCGGTGTAGTCGCCGCGCAGCGCTTCCATGGCAGGCAGGCTGACGATGAAATCGCCGATGGCTCCGGGACGGATCAAAAGACGACGCATCGTAAGGGCTTGAAATTGAATCTCTAATTGTAAGATAGGTTTTGTTCGGATTCCCTATGTCACACGACCTCATCGGCACTATCGGCAACACACCGTTGCTGCGCCTGAACAAAATTGCCGCTGATCTGCCTGGCATCGAGATCTATGGCAAGGCCGAGTACTTCAACCCCGGCGGCTCAGTGAAAGACCGTCCGGCGCTCAACATGATCCTCGAAGGTGAGCGCACCGGAGCTATGACCGCTGACAAGGTTCTGATCGATTCCACCAGCGGCAACACGGGAATCGCTTACGCGATGATCGGCGCGGCACGTGGCTACAGGATCAAGCTGTGCCTGCCCAAAAACGCCTCACCTGAACGCAAGAAGATCCTCACGGCTTATGGCGCGGAACTCGTGCTCACGTCAGCCGAAGAGGGCTCCGATGGCGCGATCCGCAAAGTCCGTGAGATCTATGCCGCTGAGCCCGACAAGTACTTCTATCCGGACCAATACAGTAATGACGCCAACTGGCAGGCGCACTTCAAAACCACCGGCCCTGAGATCATCGCTCAGACCGAGGGTCGCATCACGCATTTCGTCACTCTGCTCGGCACCAGCGGCACCTTCGTTGGCACCTCACGCCGCTTGCTGCAGGACGTGCCCGGTGTGGAGTGTATCTCGGCTCAGCCCGCTACCGGCTTCCACGGTCTGGAAGGCACGAAGCACATGCCCACCGCGATCGTTCCCGGCATCTACGATGAGAAACTCGCGAGCCGCAACCTCTGGATCGAGACGGAAGACGCCTACAGGATGGTGCGCCGGATGGCCCGGGAAGAGGGCATGCTGGTGGGTATTTCGGCTGGCGGTAACGTCCATGGGGCACTGACGCTGGGCCGCGAGCTGCACGCGCAGGGCAAAAAAGCGGTCATTGTGACGGTCCTGTGCGATGGTGCCGATAAGTATCTAAGTGAGCACTTCTGGAATGATCCCAACCTATGATGCACATTGAACGAGGCCCGTGGCGCGAGATGGTGAACCACGCTCAGGCCGTTTATCCAAACGAATGCTGCGGCGCGATGCTGGGCCGCATCGACGGCGACAACAAGACCGTGAGTGTCGCGATGGTGCTCGACAACGTTTCACAGGGCTCTCAGGCGGCGCGCTACGAACTGCGCCCCGAAGATTTATTGAAGGCAGACCGCGAGGCACGGGCGCGTGGACTCGACATGATCGGTATCTACCATTCGCATCCCGACTGCGATGCGTATTTCTCTGAAACCGATCTGAAGAATTCATGCCCGTGGTACTCGTTCGTAGTGATGTCGGTCCAAAAAGGAACGTTCAACCACGCGAACAGCTGGCTTCCAAACGCAGAACAAACACACGCTGAAAAAGAGGAATTAACATGGCCCGAATCCTAATCCCCACCCCGCTGCGGCAGTTTGCGGAGAAAAATGACAACGTAGAAGTTGCCGGTGCGACCGTTGGCGAAGTGCTCACCGCGCTTACCACCAGATTCCCGGATCTCAAGAAGAACCTGTACAACGACGAAGGCAAACTGCGCAGTTTCGTTAACGTTTATCTCAATGACGAAGACATCCGCTACACGGGTAAAGAAGCGACTGCGGTGACCGATGCTGACACGCTCTCCATCGTCCCCAGCATCGCCGGCGGAGCTCATGTCGGCTGAAATAACCCTCAGTAACGACGAGATCCTTCGCTATAGCCGTCACCTGATCATGCCCGAAGTGGGTATGGAGGGTCAGTTAAAGCTGAAGAAGGCCAGCGTGCTGCTTGTCGGCACGGGTGGTCTCGGCGCTCCGCTGGGACTGTACCTGACGGCGGCCGGCATTGGGCGGATCGGTCTCGTCGATTTCGACGTTGTCGATTACACCAACCTTCAGCGCCAGGTGATCCACGGCACGAAGGACGTGGGCCGCCCCAAGATCGATTCGGCCATCGAGAGCATGAAGGACATCAATCCTTTCGTGCAACTCGACCGGCACGAAGTGGCGCTGACGAGCGACAACGCGCTCGAGATCATCAAGGACTACGATTACGTGGTCGACGGCACCGATAATTTCCCGACGCGCTATCTCGTCAACGATGCTTGCGTGCTGCTGAACAAACCGAACATCTACGGGTCCGTCTTCCGTTTCGAGGGGCAGTCCACTGTGTTCGCCTACGAAGGCGGGCCCTGCTATCGCTGCCTCTATCCCGAGCCGCCGCCTCCTGGTCTGGTGCCGAGTTGCGCGGAAGGCGGAGTGCTGGGTATTCTGCCGGGCGTGATCGGCCTGATTCAGGCCACAGAGACGGCGAAGCTGATCCTCGGTGTCGGCAAGTCTTTGGTGGGCCGCCTTCTGCTGTACGACGCTCTGGAGATGAAGTTCCGCGAACTGAAGCTGCGGAAAAATCCGGAGTGCCCCGTTTGCGGCGATCACCGCACCATTACGAAGTTGATTGACTATCAGGAGTTCTGCGGCATCCCGCAGCATGCCGCGGAGGCAGCACCAGTGAACACAGCGACCGAAATCGAACCGAAGGACGTGAAGGCGAAGCAGGATCGGGGCGACAAGTTCGTTCTGGTCGATGTCCGCGAGCCGCACGAGTACCAGATCGCCAAAATCCCAGGGTCCATTCTGATTCCGGTGGGTGATGTGGCGAAGCGGCTGGGCGAACTGAATCCGGACGACGAGATCGTGATGCACTGCAAGATGGGCGGCCGCAGCGCAAAAGCCTGCGACGTTCTTCGCGCCAACGGCTTCACGAAGGTTCTTAACATGACCGGCGGCATTACGAAGTGGAGCGACACGGTCGACCCCACGGTTCCTAAGTACTAGCGTTCAGCGACTGATCTGACGCAGCGACTCGGCCGGGATGTCGACCCACAGGTCATCCGGCCGGGCCGCCCATTGGTCTCTTGGAACGTCCACAGTAAGGCCGTCACCGAAATCCACGCGCACGGCCTGAGGCCGCTCCATCACATGCACCGGCAAACGACGTACGCGATTGTCGCCGGGCTTGCCAGCGATCCGAAGTTCCTCTGGCCTCGCACACAGGGTGATCCTGTCGCCGCGGAAACAGCCGCGCAGATGCGGCCCGTGAATGGCATTGCCGAGGATGCGTACGGTGCTCGTTTGCCGCGCCGGATCGATGGTGAGGACCTCGGCTTCGAAGAAGGTGAAGTCACCCAGCAGCGTTGCTGCCGCTCTCGTGGCCGGATTGCGCAGCAGTTCCAGTGGCGACCCGCGGTGGACGATCCTGCCGTTCTCGTATAGCAGGATGTTCGAAGCTACCGCGAAGCACTCCTCGGTGTCATGCGTGACCAGCAGGATCGGGATCTTCGCCGTATCCTTCAGGTCGAGCAGTATCGTATAGAGTTCGGTGCGAAGCGGCGCGTCCAGCCCGCGGCCAGGTTCATCCAGCAGCAATGCTTTCGGCTGCGTGATCAGCGCGCGGGCGATCGACGCTCGTTGTTTTTGGCCGCCGGAAAGCTCGCGCGGTTTGCGTCCGGCGAGGTCGGTCAAATGGAACCGTTCCAGCAGCTCATCGGTTCGCCGATGCCGCTCCAGACGGGGCAGACGCGTCGCCGCAAACGCCAGGTTTTGGCGAACCGTCATGTGCGGAAACAAAGCGTAGTTCTGGAATACGTAGCCGCAGTCGCGATTGCGAGGGAGCACGCTGACCCGGCTTCCGGCATCGAAGAGGATCTGCCCGTTCAGCTCGATGCGCCCTCTTTGCGGAGTTACGAAGCCGGCGATCGCATCGAGAGTGAGCGTCTTGCCCGAGCCCGAAGGCCCGTACAAGACCGTGATGGAAGGCTTGGCCTCGAACTCCACGTTCAGTTCGAATCCGGCTGATTCCTCGCCGCGGGGGAACGTCTTGCCGATCGAGACTTCGATCATGCGTGTCGCCTGCGCTCCAGGCGATTCGAGAGAAATACCAGCAAAATCGTGATGGCTGAAATGGCGAGGACCATCCAGCGCGCGGCTGCTGTATTCCCGGATTCCACGGCATCGAAGACGGCCACGGCGGCGGTCTGGGTGCGTCCGGGGATGTCGCCGGCAATCATCAGCGTGGCACCGAAGTCACCTAGCGACCGGGCGAACGCCAGCGCCGTTGCGGCGGCCAGCGGACGTCTCGCGAGCGGCAGGCTGATTCGCCAGAAAACGCGCCATTCGGAGGCGCCCAGGCTGCGCCCCGCACGCTCGAAATCGTGGTCTACGCTCTCCAGAGCGGCGCGGGTTGATTTCACCAGCAACGGTATAGCGTGCAGCATGGCGGCGATGACAGCGGCTGAGGCCGTGAAGACGATCGGCGACCCGGTTATGTTCTCCCACGCTCGACCGATCCAGCTGTTGCGCCCGAGTACCGTCAGCAGGTAGTAGCCAAGAACGGTGGGAGGCAGTGCGAGGGGCAGGGCAGTGACGGCATCCACAACGTCTTTGCCGGGGAACATGCGGTTCGCGAGCAGCCATGCCAGCCAAACACCAGCAAACGCGGAGAGTGCAGTGGCAATGGTGGCCACCTCAAGACTCAGCCAGAGCGGGAACCAATCCATCTGCATGAAGACTTAGTCTAAACTCTCGGGCTTCAGCTCGATGTTTTGTTCGCCGGCCTGCTTCTTTTCCCAGTATTTCTTCAGCCAGGCTTCCCACGTCTTGCCGGCGGCGGTATCGCGGCCTGTGAACGCAAGGCCAGCGATGTCAGACCAGGCAATGGATCGCTTACTGCCTTCATTCTTCGGGAACATGCGGACCACAGAATCAGCCAGTCCAGCGCCACGTCGGCGATCGAAGATGTAGCCTTCCACCGAGGTGCCGTCCTTCAGCTGAATCGTCACGTCACCGCGATAGTCGAAGGCTTTCTCAAGTGCGTCGCTGAGTTCTTCCACGCTGGCGGCCTGAAAGACCTGCCCCTGCAGAAACTCGTGTTCAAAGCCGGGCGCTACTTCGAGTTCGTCCGGGTTGAGGACGACATCGCTCAAGCAGAAACCTCTTCGTGATCTTCCGTCTTGCTGCTGATCTGCACCAGTCCTGCCTGCGCATGGACCGACTTCACCGGCTGCTCCAGCATCCTGGCTGCCTCGGGATCTTTGTACAGCGAGAACTGGCCGCGAACAGTGGCAAGGAAGCTCTTCAAGCTGCCGAACTGATCGTGGACAGCCGTGGCTTCATAGCCCGAATGAACCATGCAGTTGGCGCACTTCGGGTTCCCCGATTCGGTACCGTATTTGTGCCACTCCACTGACTCCATGAGTTCAGCGAAAGTGTCGGCGTAGCCGTCCTGCAGGAGGTAGCAGGGCTTCTGCCAGCCGAACACGTTATAGGTCGGCATCCCCCACGGTGTGCAGGTATAGTGGCGATCGCCCATCAGGAATTCGAGGAAAAGGGGTGACTGGTTGAAGCGCCAGGACGACTTGCGATTCGCGAGGATCGACCGGAACAGACGTCGTGTGCGCGCGCGTCCGAGGAAGTGGCGTTGATCGGGCGCTTTGTCGTAGGAGTAGCCGGGGGAGAGCATCATGCCTTCCACGCCCAGCGCCATCATCTCGTCGAAAAAGCTGCGGACAGACTTCGGATCGGTACCGTCGAACAGGGTGGTGTTGGTGGTGACGCGGAAGCCCTGCTTTACGGCTTCACGGACGCCATCGATCGCGAGATCGTAGCCGCCTTCTTTGCAGACCGAGAAATCGTGATGCTCGCGCTGCCCATCGACGTGGACGGAGAAAGTGAGGTACTTGCTCGGCTTGAAGAGGTGCAGCTTTTCTTTCAGCAGCAGAGCGTTGGTGCAGAGGTAAATGTACTTCTTGCGCGCTACGAGGCCTTCGACGATCTTATCGATCTCCGGATGCATGAGCGGTTCGCCGCCCGGAATGGAGACCATGGGGGCATCGCACTCGTCCACAGCCTTGAAGCAATCCTCCGGGGAGAGGTTCATTTTCAGGACATGCGCCGGGTATTGAATTTTGCCGCAGCCCGCGCACGCCAGGTTGCAGCGAAACAGGGGCTCCAGCATCAGGACGAGAGGATATTGCTTGCGGCCCGCGATGCGCTGCTTCAGCACATAACTGACCACGGTCCACATTTGGGAAACAGGAACGCCCATTTCTGTATTGTCTCACTGGAGCGAATGAGTTCGGAACAGCAGTCAAGTCCAACGCCGGATCTGCCTGAAAGGGACCACCCGCTCTCGATTTTCACACTGAACCAGCACCGATAGCCGTGCGAGGCGCTCCGGCGCGGAGGGCCGTTAACAAGGCGCACTGGCAGAACGTCAACACTTACCCCATCGTGATGCGCAGGATGCCGGCAGCAGCCAGCATCACGCCCGTAACGCGACCCATCAGTTCTCCCCTCGAAAGGACTTTCTCACCTAGGACGAGCAGCGCCAGCAGGGCGATCCAAAGAAAGTCCATAACGCCTGCCACAAAGAGCAGAGCCATGAGGATCCAGCAACATCCCAGGCAGTATGAGCCGTGTCGCAAGCCCATCACGAAGGCGCCTGCCGTACCGTCGCGCCATTCGCTCATCAGAAAAGTCAGAGGCGACCGGCAACCCTTGAGGCATGCGCGTTTTAGGGGTGACCATTGGAAGAGGCCTGCAGCAACAAGCAGTGCGCCATTCAGGGTCGGACTCGTCGACGCCATTGAAGGTGAAAGCAGCGCCGCCTTATGCAACCCCCATTGCGCCACAGTGGCTACCGCAGAAAATGCCGTCCATACCGCAAGGTATCCCAACAGAAAGATGGCGACCGGCACCAAAGGCCTGCCCGCCGCTCGCCGCCTTCGATTGACCGTGATAAAACTGAGAACCATGGGCGCGGCGGATGGCACCATCATGGCGACCATCATTACGGCCCACATCACGAAAAGAAGGAGCACGTCTGTCTCGCTCCAGGGCATGACCATACCCTGCATGTCCATTTCCCCCATCGCGTCTTTGGCGTGAAGGAGGTATGCCCAGGCAAGAACCGCTATGGAGGCAAGACCGCCAGCCACGATCAGGCGTTCTCGTCGAAGGATCGTCTCCACTACATTTAACCGTTGTTCCAGTCGAAGCTATAGAGAATCCAGTTGGATTTTTGGGCACCCACAGACACGCCACTCGCGCTTGCACTGAATGTCCCCTGGCCACATTGGCCCTTCTTCCATATGAATCCGTCCGGAAGATCGATGTTTGCGAAATGGTCCTCGCCGGTGACGGGGTTCTTAAACGTGTCACCGCGACCCTCGCCAACGCCTTCCGCCTTGAAGATGCTTTTCGGACCGCTTCCCTCCACCGAAATTTTGGCTTTCACCAGTCCAGTCACCTCAAAGGTGGGTCCAAGAATCTCCCACGGCATCCCGCCGAGTTTGCCTGTGAAGATTTGAGCGAGGGCGTCAATTTGCTTGTCGGTGGCCGTGGGCTCCACTACGAAGACGCACTTACCGTTGCCCTCGTGGATGGCCTTCGGCCAGTCGAAAATGCCCGCGCATTTCAGGCCGGAGAGTTCGACTTCGCCGCAGGAGCCACTGTCAACGACAGCTCCAACCATGGCGCGGCAGCTACCGTCTTTGGAGCTCGGAAAGCCGCCGAAGTTACATCCGCATCCGAAGTCACAGTTACAAAACTCATATCCCTGCCCTTTGAGTGCCCACTTTGTTTGTGTCGCGATTGTTCCACCTGGCATACATTCCTTCTTATCCGCTGCCCGAACGTGTCCAAATTCCGCAAATAGTATACCAGCGTTGGACCGATTCGAAACCCTGAGTCCTGTCCAGTTGAATCTTGTCAAACGTGTCAAACGCGAGATGAGCCTGGAGGTTTAGAGGGTTGGATGCTGAGAGTTGCTGATCAGCATGAAGACGGGGAACGAGTGAGCCCGGAGCAGGTCGGTGATGTCTGGAAGCCAGCGGCGAAGTTGGCGTCCAGGCGGTAACCAGAACGCAGATGCTTGCCGAGAAACGGAACCTATTTGCTGGCTTCGTGCAAAGGAGAACCGCGTGACGGCAAGGGTTGTGGAAGTGACGGACGGTGGACTGCGAAAGAGATTGCGGGAGGGAAGTTGGAGCCCCGTGCCGGGATTGAACCAGCGACATCCAGTTTACAAAACTGGCGCTCTACCAACTGAGCTAACGGGGCCTTGCTGAGAGCAACGCTTCATCTGGAATTCTAGCATCCTGGCTGCCGTTTCCTGAATCGTGCCATGGGGTCACGCCACGCGCGTGGTGACGGCATCATCAGGACTGGTCGGGGCGCTCGGATCGAGTGGCAGCCGGATCGTAAAAGTGGTCCCCTTGCCGAGGCCGCTTACCGCATCGAGAGTTCCGCCGTGCGCCCGGACAATCCACGCGACAAAGCTGAGTCCCAGGCCCAGACCCTTCTCCGGTGAAGGCGTGCCGGATTCGGGAACCCTGTAGAAGCGATCGAAGATGTGAGGCAAGTACTGCGGGGCGATGCCCTGGCCGGTGTCGCGGACCACGATCTCCACCTTGTCTCCCAGACCTTCCACGGACACCACAATCTTTCCTCCCGCAGGAGTGAATTTGACAGCGTTGGTCAGCAGGTTCGACACCATGCGTTCGATCTGGATCGGGTCGAAATCTCCTTCGCAGCTCGGTGACTTTCGCTCGAACCGCAGGTAAACGTCAGCGCCCTCCGCCGGGATCTGGAACTGATCGACCAGGTTCTCGATGAGATCGCAAAGGTTCAGCCGCTGCTTCTGCAGAACCCTCTGGCCGGTCTCGGCCTGCGAGAGCAGCAACAGCGCCCGCACAATCTGCGAAAGCCGCTCGATATCGGAAAGCGAAGTGACGATGGCCTCACGGAAGTCCTCTTCGTTACGCGCCGTCATGAGCGCCACCTCGAGCTGGCCGCGAACAACGGTAATCGGTGTGCGGAGCTCATGCGAGACGTCCGTCGAAAACTGGCGAACCTGATTGAAATTGGCCTCCAGGCGCTGGATCATCTGGTTGAACGTTTCAATAAGGTAGTCGAGTTCATCGCCCGTGCCATGCGACGGCAGGCGGAGCGACAGGTTCGAACCGCTGATGCGCTGTGCCGCCCGGGCGATATCCAGCACAGGCCCCAGTGCGCGCCCCGTGAACACCCAGCCGGTTGCGATGCCGATCAGAAGCGCGAACGGGATGAGCCCGATACTGAGCAGATTGAAGCGACTCAGCAATCGCTCCGATTCGGCGCGCGAGGTACCAATCGCAACGTAGTACCGCACGCGTTTGTCTTCGCTCACGATATAGCTGCCGCGAATCAGGTAGGGAACGCCGGATGCATCCTTCTTCTCGCGCCACTGTGCCTGGTTCGAGGAGAGAACGCGGCGAACCTCAGCCGGGGGATCGCTCCCAAGCCCGTCCCACACCTTCGAGCCTTCTACACGGTTTCCACTCGGGTCTGCGATGTAATACGCGTTCTTGACGCGAGCCGCGGCACTGCTTTCCTCCGGGTCTTCAATGTCGAAGAACCACACCGGGTGATAGTTCCGCTGCGGCGGATCATTCTCAATCCGAAGATACGCGTTGAGAATGGCCCAGTTTTGCTCCAGATCGTCGCGGGCCTGTGCCTCCAGGTTCGACGCCAGCGTCTGCCGGAACAACAAGCTCACGCCCAACAGCATCAGCGTGAAGAGTCCCGTATACACGGCGGTTAACGTAAACCGAATGCCGCGCAGGATGGGCCGACGTAGTTTCACCTAAGTTAATCGACCGGAATGACTTCGCCCTGAAATTTCCACGAAGCCGCGTAATCTTTCGTGAGCTGTTGGTTCGTCAGGCTGGCGCGAATCAGCTCGATCGGAATCCGATTTTCGCGCAGCACGGCGTCATTGAAGTCGCGATTGGTCATCTTCCCAGGGCCCACAAGCTGGTCGTGAAGCGCCTTCAACTGCAGGCCCCCCACCAAATACGCAGCCTGATAGAGAGGGCTGTAGGCGCCGCCAAAGGAGCGCCGGACTTCACCCGCTGCATTCTCACGCTCAAACCCTACTCTATCCACAAGGAAGTCGACCGCTTCGGCCGGTGACATCTTGCCGAGGTGAAAGCTCAGCGAGAAAATGATCCGGGCGCAGCGGTGCATGTGCCAGACGAGGGCGCCGACGCGGTCCTCAGGGGTCTTCTGGAACTTCATGTCCCAGAGGAGCAGTTCCCAATACAGCGACCAGCCTTCGGTCAGAAACGGCGTTCCGCTGATGTTGGAACGGTAAGGCTTAAAACGCGGGCTGTAGTAAAGCTGCAGGTGGTGGCCCGGGATGAGTTCATGAAAGACCGTCGCACGCGACATGGGAATGTTGTTGCCGCGCATGGTGGTCATTTTCTGCTCGTAGGTCATGCTGTTGACCGGATACGACACGGAGATCACCTCGCCGCCGGTGAAGAACGGGGTCACCAGCTGGCGGTCCGGGGCCATCATCTCCATCCTCCAGGTTTCACGCGCGACCGGAGGTACCGTCACCAGGTCGAACTCGGCAACGAAGTTTTCGGCTTCGCGCGCCAGATCGCGAATGAGGGCGGGCTGCTTGCCCGGCTCCACATACATGGTTTTGATCTTCTCTACGGCCTTCTTCCAGTCATCGCCGAAGCCCATTTCGCGGGAGGCGCGCATCATTTCCTTCTCGCACCACGCGTACTCTTTGTTCGCGATGGCGATCAGCTGTTCCGGCGTATAGGGGATCATCTCGTACGCCAGTTCGCTCATCAGACCCGCGCGACCGATGGGGTTGCCAACGATGTCATCGGTGGAGCTTACCTTCGCCGCGGTAGCGCCGGCGACGCGGTCACTCAGGAAGGTTACGTAGCCATTCAGGGCGGACTCGGCCCCGCGATAGGCTTCAGCCGCCCACCACGTAAACATCGGGTCGTAGCCGTCGTAGAACGTGAACCAGGCTCGCAGATTGTTGCGCAGACCGTTCGCCTCCATCACGGCCCGGTTGCCGATGACTCTTCGGGAGCGCACAGCCTCGGGCGTTTCCGCGCGCAGCCTCGTTTCCACTGCCTTGCGGGCCACATCGATCTCGTTCGTCAGCGAATCGAGCGCGCGCGCCGCGGCCGGACCGTCGACCGGATCCATCTTGCGGCGCGATCGCTCAAGAGTGGCAATCGAGCCAGAAAAAGGGAGGTAGGGCGCGGTTTCGCTCTGTTCCGCAGCCTCTCGCTGCAGCATTCGGAAATCGTGGTCCAGACTGTTGCGGAACAGGATGTAATCGATCTTGCCTTCCTGGCTGAGGGTGTCGAAATTCTTCGCCGCCAGCGCCGCCTGGCCGGTTTCGTAAAAGCGTTTGAGGCGGTCGCGCCGCTCCAGAGAGCCGGTGGTGACGGTGTAATAACGGAGAATGTTGCCGCGGTCGAGCGAGAAACGTTCGATCAGGGGACGTAGTTCGCTGCGGGAGTTATCCGTGTCCGAGAAGTCGCCGGGACCTGTCGCGGGCAGTGCAGTTTCGAGGCAAAAAAAGGCGGTCAGCAGGACGCTGAGGGTAGCCCGAAGTTTGCGATGCATGATGTATGAGTGTACCCATACTTACTACCGAGACAGGGTTTTAGTGCGACAGAGCAGCAGTGGTGCGTGCTGCCTCGGCCCGCGCATGCTCGGCTTCGGCCCGAACGTCCGCCGCCGTAATGTGACCCTGTCGCTCCAGTTGATCGTAGATGTTGACCGCCCTGTGCCACGTTTCCGCGGCGCTCTTCAGATCTCCCATGGCACCGTAAATCGCAGCCATTCGGCACTCGTAGGTGGCCAGCGAGATACGGATGGGGAACACCTTCGGGTCCACCGCGAGGGCCTGCTGGCCCAGAGCAACAGCCCGCTTTGCGCTCGCCAGTGCTTCGGGAAGCCGTTTGGCTCGTAGCAGGACGTCAGCCTGTTCGCCGTAGTTTCCCGCGAGCATCGACCGGGTGCGCGCGTCGCGTTCATCAGCCGCCAACACGGGCTCGCGCAGCGCGATGGCGTCACGAAATTCAGCGAGTGCTTCGTCATAGCGGCGGAGCATGCCGAGTGCCATGCCGGTGAAATGGTGCGTGCTGGCCCGGTCCAGATTGATCTCTCTGTCCGGCCTGAGCCTCGCGAGTTCCTCCTGGATTCGTATGGCTTCCTTAAGGTCGGCCAGTGCGTCCGCCGGCCTGTTGTTCTCCACGCCCATGATGCCGAGGCGGTAGCGGATATTCGCAAGCTCCCTGCGGGCACCCGGATCATCGGGCGAATTGGCCGCGATCTGCTCCCGAATCGGCAGCGCTTTGCGAAGCCAACTGGACGCTTCGGCAGCTTCCCCGGCAATGCTGAGCCCATAGGAGCGACTGGCATAAGCACGCGCGGTCAGATTCTGATAGTCGCGGTTGGTCGGGTCGGCAGCGATGAGTTCTTCGGCGAGTTGCAGGGCCAGGCGGTCGTAGACCTGCGCATCCGCCGCAGAGGCGACCCGCGATGTGATGTTGCTGCCGATCAGGTAGCTGGAGGCGAGTTCATAGCGGGCGGACAGATCGCGCGGCAACTCGGCCGCGATCCCCTCACGAATCCGGCGTGCGCTTTGCCACGCATTCAGGGCTTCGCCGGATTTCCCGAGTCCGGACTGGCCGACGCCGGAAAGCAGGCTGGCAAACCGTTCTTCCGCCATGGCCAGCGAACGCCGGGTGGCGACGTCCTGCCCTGTATCGCGCGCCAGGCCATTCAGGTAATCGAGAGATTTGCGGAGCAGGGTTTCGCGGGCCGGAATGGAGCCAGGCAGACGCGCAATATCCTCGTGGATGTCGGCCAGGAAGGTGGTCGCAAGCTTCCGGTCTTCGTCCACGCGCAGCGAGAGTTTCCGTGCCTGCCACACGGCAGCCACGGTTGAGATACAGAGAAGCAGCGTGAGCACCGCGGCAAGCCCAACGCCGAGCTTGTGACGACGAATGAACTTGCTGACGACGTACGTCATCGTGTCGCCCGCTGCCAGAACGGGGCGCCCATCGAGGTACCGCTGCAGTTCCTCGCTGAATTTATCCACCGAAAGGTAGCGGCGTTCCGGCTCCTTGCGAAGCGCCAGCGCGAGGATATTTTCGAGGTCGCCCGAGAGCTGCCGCTTCAAACCGTCCGGGGTGGTTCCGCGCTGAGCAGCGGTTTCCATCAGGTCGTCCCGGTTTTTCGGGCTGCTGGCGAGCGCCTCGGTGGCGCGAAGTGCTTCCCGCTCGCAGATGATATGTGTCGCGTTCTCCCAGTTCACCGAATCGGCGCGATACGGGCGGTACCCGGTCAGCAGCCGGAAAAGCACCACTCCCAGCGAGTAGACGTCCGTCGCAACGCCGATATGACCGCCGCGAATCTGCTCCGGGCTGGACCAGGAGGGCGTGCCCATGCGCTCGGTGGTCATGGTGAGCTCCGCCTCGAGCGAATCTCCACCCGTCGGCTCCATGATCTTGGCGATGCCGAAATCGAGCAGCTTGGGGGTGCCGTCGGACGTAACAAGAATGTTGTCGGGCTTCAGATCGCGGTGGATCACCAGATTGCGATGGGCGCATGAGACTGCATCGCAGACCTTGCGGAACAGCGCGATGCGGTCTCGGATCGTGAGTTTCCGCGAGTCGCAGTAGTGGGTAAGCGGCTCACCGGCGACGAATTCCATCACCAGGTAGGGCAATCCGGCTGAGGTGGTACCGCCATCCAGCAGGCGCGCGATATTCGGGTGTTCCAGCCTCGCCAGAATCTGCCGCTCGCGCCGGAAGCGGTCAAGCAGCATCGTCGAATGAAAACCCCGCATCAGGACTTTGATCGCGACATCGAACTTGAATTCGCCGTCGGCGCGAACCGCTCGGTACACGGTTCCCATGCCGCCGCGCCCGATCTCTTCCACCACGCGCCAGGGACCTACGCTGAGCCCGTCGATCTCTTCACGCACCACGGACACGACAGAATTCCGGACCACGGACGTGACGGTGGCGCTGCCTTCGTCGTCGGCATCGAGCAGTGCATCCACTTCGGCGCGCAAATCGGAATCGTCCCCGCATGCTGAAGCAAGGAAGCGCTGACGATCGTCGCCCGAGCGTTCGACGGCTTCGAGGAACACCTCTTCAATACGCTTCCACGAGGTTGGGTCGTGGAATTCCACAGGTCGCACGGTTCCCCGCTATTCTACCGGAGCGGAGCCAGAATGGCGCAATTTGCTATTCTTGATAGAGAATATGGTGATTGACGTGACCTACGCAGAGACAACATCCACCGAACCACGTACCGAACTTGATCGGCAGCACGACCGGGTTGTTCGGGAGGAGATTGAAGCGTTCCGTGTGAAGGCGGCGGAGTATCAGGCCGGAGCCATCACCGAGGACGATTTCCGAGGCTATCGCCTCCGGTTCGGCTGCTATGGGCAGCGCCAGCCGGGCGTCCAGATGGTCCGTACCAAGGTGCCTGGGGGCATGTTGACCGCTGAACAGATGGAGCGTTTGGCCGACGTTTCAGACTTCTGCGCGGCTGGCAAGGGACACCTGACCACCCGCCAGAACATGCAGTTCCATTTCGTGCCGCTCGAGCAGGTCGCCGACCTCATGCACATGCTGCACGACGTGGGTATGACGTCGCGGGAAGCGTGCTTCAACACGGTCCGGAACGTCACAGCCTGCCCGTATGCGGGTCTCACCCGAAACGAGGTTTTCGACGTACGTCCGTACTCCCAGCGCGTGGCGTTTGCATTTCTGCGCCAGGAACTGACGAATTCGATGCCACGTAAGTTCAAGATTGCATTCGACGGCTGCACCGATTCCGATTGCACCCTCGCCGCAATTCATGACGTCGGCGCAAAGGCTGTCATTCGCGATGGCCAGCGTGGTTTCCGTATTGTAGTGGCAGGCGGCCTGGGTCCGCTGCCGGTGGAAGCGAAACTTCTCGACGAATTCCTGCCAGCCGAGCGGATCGTCAATCGCATCGAAGCCGTTCTGCGGGTCTTCAATCAGTACGGCAATCGTAAGAACCGCAACATGGCGCGCCTGAAGTTCGTGACGCGCGAGCGAGGCTTCGACTGGCTGAAAGAACAGATTGACAAAGAGTACGCCGACATTCTGGCGAACGGTGGCATCCCGACTCCGACCGAAGTTCCGGCCGGGTTCGGTGGCTACACGGGCAAGCCTCCGGTGCTGGGTACAGGCGCACAGTTGCCCGTCGTGAACAACGGACCGTCGGGCGATAAGGATTTTGATCGGTGGCTGGAATCGAGCGTCGAGGAACAGCAGCAGACCGGTTACGCGATGGTGATCGTCAAGGTCCAGCAGGGCAATTTGACGAGCACGCAGATGCGTCAGATTGCGAAGCTGGCGCGCGAAGCGGGCGATGGCTGCCTGCGCGTCACGGTGGAGCAGAATTTGGTGTTGGGCTATGTGCCGCTGGCGCTGCTGCCGCGCGTGCATGCGTCGCTGGTGGCGATGGGTCTCGGTGAGCCGGGCGCGGAAGAAATTCAGGACATTGTGACTTGCCCCGGTGCATATTCCTGCAACCTGGCGCTCACGAAGTCAATGAATCTGGGCTATGCGCTGGAAGACATGGTGCGCGGTTATGACGAGCCGCTGCTGCGCAAGCTGCAGATCAACGTCAGCGGCTGCCCGAATTCCTGCGGTCAGCACTGGACGGCGGAAGTCGGCTTCTACGGGAACGCACGCAAGATCGAAGGCAAGGAAGTGCCGCACTACCAGATGTTGCTGGGTGGCGGTTACGACGAGCAGGGTGTGATGCGGTTCGGGCTGCAGGTGATGAGCCTGCCAGCGCGTCATGCAACCGTCGCGTTGGCCCGCGTTCTGGCGCACTACAAGGAAAACTATCAGGAAGGCGAGACCTTCCGGAACTACGTCCTGCGCCACAAGATCGAGTTCTTCAAGAAGGAACTGCTGGCCGATCTGGCGAAGGTAACTGACCTCAACTCGGATATCGTGAAGGATTGGGGCGACGACGAAAGCTTCTCGCTGCAGCTGGGCCGCGGCGAGTGCGCTGCGTAGCCTTCAGACCTTACTGACGGTAAAGGAAAGCGCGCCCTACTCGGCGCGCTTTTCTATTGGATAGCCTTTGTCGGACCAGTCAACCTTTAAATTCTCCGGGATGACCATGGCCTTGACGTTCGTGTATCCCAGTTCGCGCAGGGCTGCAAACGCCGGACGCATGTTGGGGCACTTCTCCCACGGGCAGCAGCCGCAATACAGCACGATTTCGCGGTTCTTCGGCTGACCCGCCACTGCCTTCTTCAGCTCTTCGATGCCTTCAGCCTTAGAGCCGGGTCCTGCGTAGACCGAGCCGGGGATATGAGAGGCGCGGTAGAGCACGTTGAAGCCAACATGCAGCAGCAAGGGCTTCCTGATGTTCGCGGCGACATCCTTCGGCTGAAGCAGGTCCTTCGCTTCCCACGGGTCGCCGGCAAGCAGCGCGGCGGCAAGCATCATAACGGCAATCAAGAGCTTTCGCATATTGAGATTAGATCACGGGATTGTCGTGTTCGGGTTTGCGCATCTGCTATTCTGTCTTTCGCTATCGATATCCGCCAGCGAAAGCCCTCAACCGTCGATTTCGACGACAAAGACCTTTACTCGGGTCTGATCCGCCTGCATATCCTCCACCACGCCTCAGCAGCGCCTTTGTTTGGACTCTGGATGCTGGAAGAGCTTCAGCACCACGGGTACAAAATGAGCACAGGTACGCTGTATCCCATCCTCCATGGCCTCGAACGCAAAGGCTACCTGCGCTCAGAAGTGGAGCGCGAGGGCAGGACATCGCGTCGCATGTACTCGGCCACGCCGCTGGGTAAGAAGGCACTCAAGAGCGCGCTTGGCAAGGTGCGGGAACTCTTCGGCGAACTGATCGGCGGGGAAAAGGGACGTGTAGATGCTGTCTAGAAGTGTCCTGGCGGGTTTGCTTTTGCTGGTTCCACCCGCTTACCCGGCAACTCTGCAGCAGGCCGTTGAAGCGGCGCTGCAGCGTTACCCTGCAGTGCGAGTTTCGGAGGCCGAGGTCCGGAGCGCCGCTGCTGCAATCCAACTGGCCCGCACGGCCTACCTGCCGTCCGTCTCCGGCGTGGCCGGCATCAATCGAGCTACAAGGAACAACGTCTTCGGCCTGTTGCTGCCCTCCCAGGTGCTTGCGCCAATCTCCGGCCCGGTGCTCGGAACCAACGGTCTCGGGAGTGCCTGGGGCAGTACGGTCGGCGTTCTCGCCAACTGGGAGCCGTTCGACTTCGGTCTGCGTCAGGCCAATGTAGCAGTCGCCGAAGCGGGCCGTGCTCGCGCTGAGGCCGGTGTCGGGCGAACGCGCCTCGATATTGCAATCATCGTTGCTGATACGGTTCTCACCATCGTTGCCGCCGAGCAAACCGCTCTTGCCGCGCAGGCCGCGGTGGCACGCGCCGATGAGCTCCGTCGCATCACAGAAGCGCTCGTCAAAGCCGAACTACGCCCGGGCGCGGAACTGTCCCTCGCTGAAGGCGAGCAGGCCTCCGCTCAGGTCCAACTGCTCCGTGCCCGCCAGGCGGCAGCGGAATCAAAGGCAGTCCTGGCCGTCCTGCTCGGAATCGACTCGAAAGATGTGACGGTGGAATCCGCGCAACTCCTCAGCCTGGCGGAGCCCACTCTGGACTCCGCGAGCCTCGCAGCGAACCCGGCGGCGCAGGAGCAGAATGCCGCGATGGCCGAGGTGCAGGCGCGCCTCAAGTCGATCGATCGCAGCTACTATCCCCGTTTCGCACTGCAGGGCACCACGTATGCGCGCGGCACCGGAGCCATCCCCGACGGCCGCCTCCTCGGGGGCTTAAACGGCCTCGGCCCCAACACACAGAACTGGGGACTCGGTTTCACCGCCTCGTTCAACATTCTCGACTACCCCGCCATTCGTGCACGGCGTGCGATGGAGACATCGCATCTCGATGCCGAGAAGGCGAAGTACGACCTGGTCTTGATGGACCTCCGCGCCAGACAGGCAAAAGCGCAGGCTGCCTTCGAGGGTGCTGTCGCAATTGCCCGGACCGCACCCGCCGCCATTGCCGCAGCCCGCGCCGGCGATGAGCAGGCACGGGCCCGCTACCGGGCAGGTTTGGGGACCGCGCTTGAAGTCGCGGATGCTCAGCGTCGCCTTGCCCAGGCGGAGATCGACAACAGTTTGGCGCGGCTCAGCACATGGCGCGCGAAACTCGCACTCGCCGCTGCGCAGGGCGACCTCGCTCCTGTGCTGACGGAGGCAAGCCGCTAATGAGACTCGTACTGGCCGCGCTCACGCGACCGATCAGCCTTCTGACCCTCATCGTGGCGATCGCCCTGGCCGCGGGTCTGGCCCTCCGGCGCATGCCGGTCGATATCTTCCCACAGGTCGGCGAGCCGGCCATCTATGTGGCGCAGCCGTATGGCGGCATGGATCCGGCCCAGATGGAGGGCTTCCTCACTTACTACTACGAGTACCATTTCCTCTACATCACGGGCATCGAGCGCGTCGAGTCGAAGAGCATTCAGGGCGCGGCTCTGATGAAGCTCGTCTTCCACGCCGGTACGGATATGAACCAGGCGATGGCGCAGACCGTCGGCTACGTGAACCGTGCACGTGCCTTCATGCCGCCAGGCGCGGTACCCCCATTCATCACGCGCTTCGATGCGGGCAGCGTACCGGTTGGTCAGTTGGTCTTCAGCAGCCCCACGCTCAGTGCGGGCGAACTGCAGGATATTGCGATCAACAGGGTTCGTCCGCTCTTCGCCACCCTGCCGGGCGTTTCGGCGCCACCTCCTTTCGGCGGGAACCAGCGCACCATCGTCGTCCGCCTCGACCCCGATAAGCTCCGGCAATACGGCGTTTCTCCGGAAGAGGCGATCGGCGCGGTGAACAAAGCCACGGTCGTTGTTCCGTCGGGTAATATCCGGACGGGCGACCTGAACCGCTATGCCGTGACGAACTCCGTCGTTGGCGGGAACCTGGCGGATCTGGCGAACGCCCCGATCCGCGTGGGGCAGGGGACCGCCGTCTACATCCGCGACATAGCCGTCGTCGAGAACGGCACGGATATTCTCACCGCCTACGCGCATGTGAACGGCAAGCGCACGGTCTACATACCCGTCACGAAACGGGCGGACGCGAGCACCCTCGCGGTTCTCGATGCAGTGAAGGCCGCCCTGCCCGCATTCCGTGAAGTGGTCCCTGAGAACGTCGAGGTTCGGCTGGAATTTGACCAGTCCGGCTTCGTGCTGAACGCGATTCAGGGTCTGAGTTGGGAAGCTGCGCTGGGTGCCTTCCTGACAGGCGTCATGGTGCTGCTGTTTCTCCGCGACTGGCGCAGCGCTCTCATCGTTATCACCACGATTCCGCTTGCGCTGCTCTCTGCCATCGTCTTCCTCTGGGCTGCCGGCCAAAGCATTAACATCATGACGCTGGGCGGTCTCGCCCTCGCGGTGGGCATTCTGGTGGACGAAGCGACGGTAGAGGTCGAGAACATCCACACGCAGCTTTCCCGCGGCCTGCCCAGGGCGCTGGCGGTAGTCGAAGCTGCGCGGCGCACCGCGATCCCGCGCCTGCTCGCGATGGTCTGCATCCTCGCTGTGTTCGTCCCCGCGTTCTTCATGCAGGGTGTCAGCCGCCAGCTGTTCCTGCCGCTCTCGCTCGCTGTCGGTTTCGCGATGATCTCGTCCTATCTGCTCTCGACGAGTCTGGTGCCCGTGCTGGCAGCCTGGCTCATGCGGGCCGGCGAGCTCGAAGACGAGAACCAGGGGCTGTTCGGCAGTCTGCGTCGCGCTTATGGCCGCTACCTGGAAATGGCTTTGAATTTTCGTTTTCCGCTTGTGCTGCTGTATCTGCTCGCTACCTTCGGCCTGCTCGCCGTTCTTCTGCCGCGCCTCGGCACTGAACTCTTCCCCCAGACCGACCCGCCCCAGTTCCAGATGCGGCTCCGCGCTCCCACCGGGACGCGCATAGAGCGCACCGAACTCATCGCGCTGCGGGCTCTCGACGTGGTGAAGAATGAAGTCGGTGCCGACAACGTCGCCATCAGCACCTCGTTCATTGGCGTTCAGCCCGCCAGCTACCCCATCAACACGATCTTCCTTTGGACCAACGGGCCGCACGAAGCGGTCCTCACGGTAGCGCTGAAACCCGCTGGCCGGCATGGCAGCGCCGAACTCCGCGAACGGCTCCGCAAAAAGCTCCATGAAGTGATGCCTGAGGTGGCCGTCTCGTTTGAGGCCGGGGACATCGTCAATCAGGTCCTCAGTGCCGGCTCACCGACGCCCGTGGAGATCGCCATCCAGGGACCGAGCCTCGCCGACGACCGCACCCACATGGCGAAGATCCGAGCCGAACTCGCGAAACTGCCCTTTCTGCGAGACCTGCAACTCGCCCAGCCACAGGACTACCCGACTCTCCAGATCGATATCGACCGCGACCGCGCCGGTCAGTACGGACTCACAATGCAGGACGTCGCCCGGTCCCTCGTCCCCGCTACGTCTTCGTCCCGCTTCACGGATCCCAACTACTGGCGCGATCCCGTCTCCGGCAACGCCTTTCAGATCCAGGTCGAGATCCCGCAGAACCGTGAGCAGTCCAGCGAAGCGTTAGGGCAACTGCAGGTCTCGCCCGGCGGTGCCACGCGGCCCCTGCTCAGCGAAGTGGCAACATTCCGTGAAGGGACCGCGCCCGGCATGATGGAGCGCTTCAACGGCCAGCGCGTGTTGAGCCTTACCGCCAATCTTCACGGGATCACTCTCGGCAAGGCCGTCCCGGAGATTGAACGGGCTATCGAGCGTGCGGGCAAAGCGACGCGCGGTGTGAAGGTGCTTGTCCGCGCCAGGCTCCGGCACTGCGCGAAACCATGAATGGCTTGCGCACCGGACTGCTGCTCGCGATCGCGGTGATCGTGCTGCTTTTGACCGCCAACTTCCAGTCAATACGGCTGGCGCTCGCGATCATCGTCACCGTCCCGGCAGTGCTCTGCGGCGTCGCTCTCATGCTGCTGCTCACCGGCACCACCCTGAATATCCAGTCGTTCATGGGCGCGATCATGGCCATCGGCATTGCGGTCGCCAACTCGATCCTGCTGGTGACCTTCGCGGAAGCTGGCCGCAAAGAGCTGAAGCTGCCGGTCCACGACGCCGCTCGCCAAGGTGCCGTTGGACGTCTGCGCGCCATCCTGATGACTGCCTCCGCGATGATCATCGGGATGGTCCCGATGTCCATGGGCCTGGGCGAAAGCGGCGAGCAATCCGCGCCCCTTGGCCGCGCCGTCATCGGCGGACTCATCCTCGCCACTTTCACGACTCTCACCATCGTTCCCGCCGTCTACGCCATTCTGCAGAAACGCGCCGGAACGCACTCACCATCCCTGAACCCTGCCGATCCGGAGAGCCGCTACTATGTGCCGAAGCCCGCTTAAATACGTCCTGATGCTCACTGCTGCGCTGGCGCCGGGTTCATTACCAGGACAGGCCGTCGAGGTCGTGGCCGTGCGTTCTGAAAAGGTCCAGCGCACGCTCTTGCTGCCGGGCGAGATTCAGCCGTTTCAGAAGGTCGCCATTCATGCGCGGGCCAATGGCTACGTGGAACGAGTGCTGGTGGACCGTGGTTCTGCCGTCCGTGAGGGGCAGTTGCTGGCCACCCTCACCGCTCCCGAACTGGCGGCCGGTACCGCTGAAGCCGAATCGAAGATCGGCATCGCTGAGGCAGCGAAAGCTGAAGCGGAAGCCCGGCTGGCGGGTGTTGAAGCCACGTACGAACGACTCAAGACGGCATCGGCTACCCCCGGTGCGATCGCCGGGAATGAACTGGTCCAGGCCCAGCGCACCGTGGAAGCAGCACGGGCCTCCGTGCGCGCAGCCGAAAGCTCAATCCGCTCCGCGCAGGCCGCTGTCGCCACCACAAAGCAATCGGAAGCCTGGCTGCAAGTGACGGCTCCGTTCTCCGGAATCGTGACGCAGCGCTTCGTCCATCCCGGCGCGCTGGTCGGCCCGGGTAACGGCTCAGCAGGTTCGCTCTTCGAACTCGAACAGATCTCCACCCTGCGCCTCATCGTCGCGGTGCCCGAGACGGAGATCGCAGCCGTCCGCACCGGAGCCAGTGTCGAATTCCGCGTTCCCGCCTACCCCGGCAGGAAGTTCACCGGCCGCGTCGCCCGCATTGATCGTTCGCTCGACCCGAAGACCCGCACCATGGCTGTGGAACTCGACGTTTTGAACCGGAACAACACACTCTCGCCCGGCATGTATCCAGAAGTCTCGTGGCCTGTCGGCGCAGCGGGGGAGTCGCTGCTCGTTCCCGCCACCTCCGTGGTGACCACCACGGAACGTACTTTCGTGATTCGAGCCAACAGCGGCCGCGCGGAATGGGTGAACGTGAAAAAGGGCCAGCCCGAAGGCGATCAGGTTCAGGTGATGGGTCCGCTGCAGGCTGGCGATAAAGTGCTGCGCCGCGGCTCCGACGAGATCCGCGACGGCACTGCGCTCCAGATCAAATAACGCGCAGCTCTTTTGGTGTCGGAGTCAGGATTTCGCAACCCGTCGCCGTCACCACGACCGTATCTTCAATCCGAATCCCGCCCCAGCCTTCCAGATAGACACCGGGTTCGATCGTGATCGCCATGCCGGTCTCGAGGAGCGTCGGATCTTTACGGCCCAGGCGCGGTCGTTCGTGGATCTCCAGTCCCAGCCCGTGCCCGGTGGAGTGCGTGAACGCCTTGTCCAGGCCATGCGCCTTCAGAACCTTACGAGCAGCCTTGTCCACCTTGTCTGCCTTCACTCCGGGGCGCACCACGTCGATGGCCGCCAGTTCCGCTTCCAGCACCGCCTTGTAGGCATTCTTGTACGTCTTCGTGGGCTTGCCGATGTGCACCATGCGCGTCATATCGCTGGCGTACGCCTGGAAGAACGCGCCCATATCGATCAACAAGATGCCGCTGCCGATCAACGTGTTACCCGGATGCGCATGGGGCAGCGCCGACCTCTCTCCCGAGGCCACAATCGTGTCGAACGAAGGTCCATCAGCGCCCAGCAGCCGACTCCGGTAATTGATCTCGGCCGCCAGATCCGTTTCCGTCATGCCCGGCTTCAGGTGGCTCAGCGCCGCTTCCAGAGCCTCGGAATTCAGCAGCACCGACCTCCGGATCGTATCGAGTTCGCCCGCGTCTTTAACCATCCGGAGCTTCTCGACCAGGCCGGAGACAGGCAGCGTCTCCGTCCGCTCCGGCAGGTCCTTTCGGAAGCTCTCGAACTGCGCGAGCGTCATGTGATCGTGCTCAATTGCCAGCCTGCGGTACCGGGCCTTGCCGACAGCCTTCAACACTGCCTTGCTCAGCGGCCCCTTAGCTATGGAGACGGCACAATCCACCTGCTGACCGGCCTGCAGCGTGTACCGGGGGTCAGTGAACAGACGAGCCTCTCCGTCGGCACCCAGGAGCAAAGCGGCGTTACTGCCGGTAAATCCGGTGAGGTAGCGAATGTTATGCAGGCTGCTGACAAGGAATGAATCCGGCGGTGGACCGGTCTCAGTCAGAGCAGCCAGACGTTCAACGGCGGCGGCGCGGCGCGGGTTATGTGGCATTAAGGAATCAGCAGCAGCTTTCCGGCGAGGCCGCGGCCTTCCAGATCCCGATGTGCCTGCGGGGCGTCGGCCAGAGGATACGTGTTCGCGATCCGCAGATCCAGCTTGCCGGAGCCAATCCAGCCAAGCACGTCACCCGCACGCCAGGTCAGCTCATCGCGAGTCAGGCAGTGGTGCGCCAGACTCGGGCGAGTCAGGAACAGCGAGCCTTTGCCGTTCAGAATGCTCGGATCGAACGGCGCAACCGCACCGCTGGATTGCCCGAAAAGTACCATCATGCCCCGGGGGCGGATGATATCCAGACCCTTCAGAAA
>JAOAPO010000242.1 GCA_025462945.1 Bryobacterales bacterium | reverse complement strand
CGGACATCAGCGATAAGGGCATTGTCCTGACCGGCGGCGGCGCGATGATTCGCAACCTCGACAAACGCATTCGTGAGGAGACCGGCCTGCCCGTCTCCATCGCTGACGATCCTCTGGCCTCTGTTGTGCTGGGTACAGGCCGGATGCTCAGCGACTTCAAGCTGCTCCGCAAAATCTCGATCGATCAGTAGGAGGCCGACCCACCGGGCCAGCGCATGGAATCGTTATTTTATCGGTATCGGAATATCACCGTACTGCTGGTAGCGATTTGCTCGCAGATGATCCTGCTGGCGTGGCAAATCAAGGGCGAGAACAATGTGCCTCTGGTTCGCGTCTGGGCCATCACTGCTATCACTCCGGTCGCGAGCGCCATCGAGAACGCCAGAAATGGCACCACGGGATTTTTCGGCAGCTACTTCGCTCTCCGCGATGCTCGGGCGCAGGCACGTCGTGCCCGCGCCGAGGCCGACCGCCTGCGGATCGAAAATCAACTGCTGCGTAATGAGCTTGCCGGTGCCCAGCGAACGGAAGCCCTCCTGGGATTTCAGAGCCGCACCCCGTCGCGCATGGTGGGTGCCAGGGTGATCGGCACCACGACCGGTTCGGGTGCGAGATCGATCCTGATTGACCGCGGTACGAGCGCCGGTGTGCAAAAAGGCATGGCGGTGGTGACAGCGACGGGCATCATCGGGCGAGTCCTTGCGGTTTACCCCTTCGCCAGTCAGGTAATGACAACGGCAGATCCGGCTTTTGCGGCTGGCGTCGAATCGCAGAAGAGCCATGTGAAGGGCGTGATGCGCGGTGCCAACAAAGGGCAGTACAAAGTGGATTACGTCATGGGCGGGCAGAAACTGGAGCCCGGCGAGATGTTCTTCACCTCGGGCGAGGACAGAGTTTTCCCGAAGGGTTTCCCTGCGGGGAAAGTTCTGAGTGCTCAGGAGACCTCCGGCTTCCAGGAGGTGCTGGTGCAGCCTGCGGGCAGCGAAGCGACTCCGGAAGAGGTGATGGTGATCGTCGACCCTCTGCATCAGGAGATTCCGGCGGCTCCGCCGGAGCCCGATACTACGCCGGTCTTCCTTGCACCAGATACGCCGCAGCCGATCGCGCCGCCGGTCGATGTCTCACTGCCACCCGGCACGGCGCCCGCGACTCCCAAGGCCGGTCGTGGCCCGATGACGCAGGCGGATAGATTACTCGAGCAGTACAGGAAGATCGGCGAAGCGCAGAAGTTCACGTTCGGCGAGGGTGGACCTGGGACACCGCCGCCGAATTTCAACCTGAAGCTGAACCCAGGTGCGACTGGCGGGACCGGCGCGACGGCAGCGCCTGCCCAGCCGAAAACGGGTGTTCCGGGTGCGACGGGCACTGCGCCAGCTGCCGTTCCGGCACCAAAGCCATTGGCACCCAGACCTCCCACCGCGACCGGCCCCACGGGTAGCACCGCACCGACTGGAACCCCGGCAACTGTACCAGCAGCCAGGTCCCCGGTCTCCAAACCTCCGGGCACGACGGGTTCCACTGGCACCCCAGCCCCGACCGGGCCGGCGGCCGCGGTACCTGCCCCGAAGCCGCCGGTCTCCAGACCTCCGGCTGCAACCGGATCCACGGGTGCTACGGCGCCGCCCGGCACTCCGGGAATTGCACCGACGGTAAAGCCCCCCGTATCCAGACCTCCAGCCGCGACAGGCTCCACGGGCACCAACGCCCCGACCGGACCAACGATTAGCGCGCCCAAACCGGTCGCGCCCCGGCCCGCCGTTCCGGCCCCCGTGGCTGTACCCCAACCCTGATGGCCTACGAGAACGAAGGCCTGATTGCCGCTGAAGCCCGACGAGCCCGACGAGCTCAGTTTTCCATTTGGCTGATGCTCGCCACGCCCGCACTGGCTCTGCTGATTCAGGTCTACCTGCCGCTCTTCCATACGCTGCAGTTCGTCGCGCGTATTGAGCTGCCGCTTCTGGTCACCATCTACTTCGGCCTGATGCGACGATCGCAAATCCGCGGCCTTACGCTGGGCATGCTGATGGGCCTGACGCAGGACTGTTTCGCCCGCGACTACATGCTCGGCATGAATGGCATCTGCAAGACTCTGGTGGGCTATTTCGCGGCATCGATCGGCATGCAGTTCGACGTGGAAAGCGCCGTCGTCCGGCTGATGCTCTGCTCGATCTTCTACCTGTTTCACCAGTTCGTCTATTGGGTGCTGCAACGGAGTCTGCTGGGCCAGGCAGTCACCTTCGATATCCTTACGGAACTTTTCTGGACGGTCATCAACGCCTTGCTTGGTGTGGTTCTGTTCGCGCTTCTCGATCGATTCCGCAAACGGGAGTAATCTTCGAATGACAAGACGTACCCTCTGCCTGCTGGCGTTTTCCACTGGCTTGCTGCAGGCGCAGCTGCCGACCGCAACGCAGAAGGAGATCGGCGAGATCGTGCGTGCCGCTCTTGCCGTTGCCGATGCGCCATCTGCCTCTGTCGCAATCGTGAAGGATGGCAAGATCGCGTTCGCGCAAGCCTACGGGAACGCGCGGCTGGAACCACTCACACCGGCGACGCCCGCTATGCGCTACAAGATTGCGTCCAACGGCAAGCAGATCACGGCCGCGGCGATTCTGCTGCTGGCCGAAGAGAAGAAGCTCTCGCTGGATGACAAGGTCAGTCGGTTCCTGCCTGACCTGACCCGCGCGAACGAAATCACCATCCGCCAGATCCTGTCGCACACGTCTGGATACCGAGATTACTATCCTCTGGACTATGTATCGCCGGTGATGGCGCGGGACACCACGCCATCCGAGATTTTGACGAAGTGGGCGAAGATTCCGCTCGATTTCGAGCCGGGCACTCGCTGGCAGTACAGCAACACGAACTATGTGATCGCAGGGCAGATCGTGGAGAAAGTCGCCCGCAAGCCGCTTATCGAGTTCCTGAAAGCGCGCATCCTCGACAAACTGAAAATGACGTCGGCGATCGACATCACTCGTGCGCGCTGGAGCGACGTGGACCCGGTCGGCTACACCCACCATGCGACCGGACCCGTGCGTCCGGCCCCGCCAGAGGGAAACAACTGGATGTGGGCGGCAGGCGAACTTGGCATGACGGCGAGCGACCTGGCGTTATGGGACATCTCGCTGATGGACCGCACCATCCTGAGCCTGGCGTCCCTTCAGGCCCTGACGACGGAAGTGCAGCTGAAGACCGGCACCGGAACCCATTACGCCCTCGGCCTCGACGTATCCACGCTCGCCAACGGGCACCGGCGTTGGGGGCACAGCGGCGGCGCCTCCGGCTTCGTCAGCCAGAACGTCACGTATCCGGACGACCGGCTGGCCATCACGGTTCTGACCAACTGCGATGCGGGTCCGGCCGGAGTCATCGCAAGAAAGCTGGAAGACCTGTTACTCGGGACCTCCGCTGATCCCGCTGCGCAGACCGATCTCGCCAATGCGAAAAGGCTCTATGCAGGACTGGCAGACGGGCGGCTCGAACGCGATCTCATCGATCAGGATCTGGCTGCTTACTTCAGTCCGCAGGCAGTTGCCGACTTCGCCGCGTCACTGAAGGCGGTGGGAGCGGCGGCGAGCTTCGTCCAGACCAGTCGAGAGGACCGCGGAGGAATGACGCACCGCTCTTTCACTGTGCGAACTGCGCTGAAGACGCTGCGGATTTCTGCCTTCGTCCAGCCGGACGGACGGTTTTCCCAGTTTCTTATTTCGCCGTTACAGTAAACGCGCCGCCAATTGGTGCGTAATAGCTATATGACCGTTCTCCGTTGCGCCGTTTTCTTCGCTTCGCTGCCGCTGCTGGCTCAGCAGTACACGTTCGAGGTAGCGTCCGTGAAGCCAAGCAACCCGCCGTCTGACAAGCGGAACTGGAGCAGCTTCGACACTGCCGGCAATGGGCTCCGGGCGACGAACGTGTCAGCGATGCAGCTGATCCGGCTCGCCCTGAACGCGCAGGATTACCAGATCAGCGGCGGCCCGGGCTGGCTGCGTGACGATCGTTTTGACGTCACGACCAGGAACGACGTCACCGAGGCCGACATACCGCGGTCCGATCGAAAAGGCCAGCAGGCGCAGGTTGCCAGGATGCAGTCCAGAGTGCGGCATCTGCTTGAGGAGCGCTTCGGCCTCGTTATTCGCGAACAGATGAAAGAACTACCCGCCTGGGTGCTGACAGTAGACAAAGGCGGCCTAAAGCTGAAGGCCTCGGAGAGCACCAAGGGCAATATCCGAGCCGAGAGCGGTAAAGCCGGCGCGTCACTTCGCGCGGAAGGGATCTCAATCGACAACCTTTGCGAACACCTTGCGGGAGTTCTGGAGCGGCCTGTGGTGGATGAGACCGGACTCGACGGTGTGTACGATTTCGAATTGAAGTATGCTCTTGAAACAAGTGCGACGGGCAAGGAGGGAGGCGACGAGAACCTGGGGCCGTCGCTCTTCACCGCGGTGCGTGAGACGCTGGGGCTGCGGCTCACAGCGAAGAAGGCATCCGTGAAGAGTTGGGTCATCGAGTCGATCCGGAAGCCCACAGAAAATTGACCCCCGACATTATGCGCTTAGTACCGTATTTAGCGTTGCTGGCCGCCTCTCCCCTCGTGGGACAGCAGTTCACTTTCGAGGTGGCAACGATCAAACCCAGCCACCCAACCGCCGAGAATCAGAATCACAGCAGCATCAACAACGACGGGGGCAGCTTCAGAGCCACCAATGTTTCACTGCAGAGGCTGATTGAGTATGCTCTCGGCGTGCAGAGCTATCAGGTGAGCGGCGGACCGGGCTGGGTTCGCGACGATCACTTCGACATTACAGCGCGCAACGAAAGGTCTGAGGAGGCGGCACTCTCGGCAACTGAGCTTCACAACGGCGAGGCGACGATCGGCAGAATTCGTTCACGGCTTCGCAACCTGCTGGAAACGCGATTCCAGTTAGTTTTGCGGGAGGAAACCAAAGAGCTGCCGGTTTATGCGCTGACGGCCGATAAAGCCGGCGCGAAGCTGAAGAAATCGGCGGAAGCCAGCGGCAACGTCAGTATGAACAGCGGGATCGGCGGGGCAACCCTGGAAGGATTCGGGATGTCAATGCCGAGGTTCTGTACGGTGCTTGGATCTATCCTCGGTCGGCCTGTAGTGGACGAAACCGGCATCGACGGCTTCTACGATATCCAGCTGAAATACGCACCCGAGGACGTCGCTACGGCCAGGGAAGGCGCACTCGACAACACCAGCTTGCCTTCAATCTTCACCGCAGTGCGCGAGGTACTCGGCCTCCGCCTCTCTGGTAACAAGGGTCCGGTGGCGACGTGGGTCGTCACAGCGGCCGAGAAGCCAACGGAGAATTGACATGCGTCGGATTGGGCTCGGCCTCGTTGCTGCTGCCGCGTCGCTCGCGGCGCAAACCTTCACCTTCGAAGTCGCCTCAGTAAAACAAAGCCAGCCCGACCAGCCGATCAGCGGTATCACCACCGAGCGGGGTATCTTCAAGGTGGACAATATGCCGCTGCGCAGTCTCGTCAGCTATGCCCTGAACGTGCAGGCCGATCTGGTAAGCGGCGGACCGAGTTGGGCTGCCGACCTTCGCTTCGACATTTCAGCGAAGAACGAGCGCAGTGAGGAGCAGGACGTCCCGGATTCGGACAGGAACAACCTTGCCGCCCGCGACGCCCGAACGCGGGCCAGAGTTCGTCAACTGCTGGAAGAACGATTCAAGCTGAAGCTCCGCCAGGAGGTGAAAGAAACGCAGGTCTACGCGCTTTCTGTAGAAAAGTCCGGGTCGAAGCTGAAGGTGGCGACGACCCCAAAAGGCAACATGAGCGTCAATCGGAGCAACCTGGCGGGCGGCATTCACGGTGAGGGTGTCGGGATCGCGAAGCTCTGCACGGCGCTCTCAAGCGTGGTTCAGCGACCGGTGATCGACGAAACAGGACTGACGGACGTATACGATATTGAGCTTCGCTATTCCTACGGTGAAGACGCCCAGCCAGCAGAGGATCAGTCCATTCCATCCGTGTTTACCGCGATTCGGGAGCAGCTCGGTCTGCGTCTGACCGGCAGGAAGGCACCCGTCACCGCCTGGGTTATCGAAAGCGCTGAGAAGCCCGGCGCAAACTGAGAGCGATATCATAGACATCGTCTATGCCGATCTACGAATACCTCTGCGAATCCTGCGACGCGAAATTTGAAAAGCTTGTCCGGCGCAGCGAGGACGCCCTTGAATCGGGCTGCCCAAAGTGCGGCAAGAAGCATCTCCGCCAGCAGTATTCCCCCTTCGCCGCGCGCGCCACTTCCTCCTCCTCAGACTTTTCACCGTGCATGCCTTCGGGCGGCGGGTGCGGGGCCGGAATTTGCGGGACCCGGGCGTCTGCGGTATGAATTAAGCGAGAATCCACCATGTCCAACAACGTCACCACCACCCTTGAGGGCGCGGATATCCTCACGCCTCAGGCGCAGGAGTTCCTTGCCGAACTTCACCGCCGCTTCGACGGTCGCCGTCGCGAGCTTCTGGTAGCCCGGAAGGTCCGCCAGTCCACCATCGACAACGGCACACTACCTGATTTCCTGCCGGAGACGAAGGAGATTCGCGAGTCCGCCTGGACCGTTGCGCCGATTCCAGCCGATCTGCGCGACCGCCGCACCGAAATCACCGGGCCTACCGACCGGAAGATGGTCATCAATGCCCTGAACTCAGGTGCCGCGATGTTCATGGCCGACTTCGAGGACGCGAACTCGCCGACGAGCAGAAACGTGATCGAGGGCCAGCGCAACCTGCGCGATGCCATTCGCCGCGAGATTGGTTTCACCAGTCCGGAAGGTAAGGCTTACAAGCTGAACGAGAAGACGGCGGTGCTGCTGGTTCGTCCTCGCGGCTGGCACCTTGTGGAGCGTCATTTTCAGGTAGACGGGCAGCCGATCTCGGGCGGCCTGTTCGACCTCGGTCTGTACTTCTTCCATAACGCCGCCGAATTACTTAAGCGCGGCTCGGGCCCGTATTTCTACCTCCCCAAGCTGGAATCGCATCTGGAAGCGCGGCTCTGGAACGACGTTTTCGTCTTCGCGCAGGAGTATTGCGGCGTCCCGCAGGGCTCGGTCCGCGCGACGGTGCTGATCGAAACCATTCTTGCAGCATTCGAGATGAACGAGATTCTTTGGGAGCTTCGGGATCACTCGGCGGGCCTGAACTGCGGTCGTTGGGACTACATCTTCAGCTTCATCAAGAAGCTACGGAATCGCCCGGAGTTCATGCTGCCGAATCGCGCGCAGGTCACCATGACCGTGCATTTCCTCGCGTCCTATGTCGACCTGCTGATCCAGACCTGTCACAAACGAGGCATTCATGCCATGGGCGGGATGGCGGCCCAGATCCCGATCAAGGGCGATCCGGAGGCCAACAATGCGGCACTTGAAAAGGTGCGGCTCGACAAGCTTCGCGAAGTGAAGGCGGGGCACGACGGTACGTGGGTCGCGCACCCCGGCCTGGTGGATGTGGCGAAGAAGGTCTTCGACGAGTTTATGCCGCAGCCCAACCAGATCGACCGGAAGCGCGAGGAGGTCAGCGTGACAGCAGCCGATCTTCTGGCCGTACCTCAGGGGACGATCACGGAAGACGGTCTGCGCCTGAATGTCGACGTCGGCATCCAATATCTGGAAGCCTGGCTGCGCGGCAACGGCGCAGTGCCGATCTACAACCTCATGGAAGATGCCGCGACCGCCGAGATCTCACGTGCACAGGTCTGGCAGTGGGCGAAACACGGGGCGAAGCTGGAAGACGGCCGTCCGGTAACTGCGGAACTGGTGAAGCAGGTGATCGCGGAAGAACTCGGCAAGATGAAAGAGCGCGCGGGTGCCGCGAGGTTCGAGGCTGGAAAGTATCAGATTGCGGCGGATTTATTTGGCAAGATGATGCTTTCGGGCGAGTTCAACGAGTTCCTGACTCTGCCGGCTTACGAGTTCCTGGACTAAGCCGCTACGACGCAAGCCGCAGCGCCGACTCCAATTCCGAACTAAGGCGGATCGGCACAAACCAGTCCGCCGGGTAGAGGTAATCTTCCCCGGATTCGTCGATGACGCGGAGCATGCCGGATCGCTCCGCGTCATCGTCAGGAACCCGATCGTAAATCTTACGCAATTCCAGCGAGGCGGCGACGCCCTCGTTCCGAACGCAGACGACGTGTTGTGTGGGCGTATTCATTAGTTGGTCCTGAACTGCTTATTCGTGAAAACGCTTGATCTTGAAGTCTCGTTTGCCAATCCCATGCGCCTCGTACCAATGAATCTCAGCCCATCGAACCTGTCCGCCGGGCAGGCGTACCTGAGCGAACCCTTTCAGTTTACGCCAGCTTCCGGCCCCGTAAAGCCGCCGAAGGCGAGCAATATCCCGAATAGCGGCACCCTCGGCTATCAGTTCGATTTCTGAAATGGTGCCAATGATTTCAAGCACTGCTTCCGATTCTAGTCCACCCTGTAAAATCACCTAAGACCCAGAATGTCCCAGCCAACCCCGTCCAACGACATCCAATCCACCCTCAGCGAAAAGCGCCTGTTCCCGCCATCCGCGGCGTTTTCGGCGAATGCTCACGTCAAGTCGCTCGCTGAATATCAGGCTCTTTATGATGAAGCCGACCGCGACCCCGAAGGTTTCTGGGGCCGGATCGCGGGCGAACTCGAATGGTTCAAGCCGTGGACGAAGGTTCTTGAGTGGAATGTGCCGTGGGCGAAGTGGTTCGTCGGCGGGGAACTCAACCTGGCGCACAACTGTCTGGACCGCCACCTGCGCACCGCCCGCCGCAACAAAGCCGCCATCATCTGGGAAGGCGAGCCCGGCGACATCCGCACCCTCACCTACCAGCAACTGCATTCGGAAGTCTCGAAGTGCGCGAATGTTCTGAAATCGCTGGGCGTGCAGAAGGGCCAAGTCGTGGCGATCTATATGGGGATGTCCCCGGAACTCGCCATTGCACTGCTCGCCTGCGCGCGAATCGGAGCGCCCCACACGGTGGTCTTCGGCGGCTTTTCGGCCCAGGCACTCGTGGACCGCATCACCGACTCGCAGGCCGTGTGCGTTATCACACAGGACGGATCCTTCCGCCGCGGCGTGGAAGTGAAGCTTAAGCCAGCCGTAGACGAAGCGCTGAAGCAGTGCCCCTCAGTCACGAACACCCTGGTCTACCGACGGACTGAAACACCGCAGCAGATGGTCCCGGGACGCGATCACTGGTGGCATGAGCTGATGCTGAACGCGTCGGATGAGTGCCCGGCTGAACCTGTCGATTCCGAACACCCGTTATATCTTCTCTATACCTCCGGCACCACGGGAAAGCCCAAGGGCATTCTGCACACCACCGGCGGTTACGCGGTATTCACCTACATCACAACCAAGTGGGTCTTCGATATCAAAGATGAAGACGTGTACTGGTGCTCCGCCGACATCGGCTGGGTGACCGGGCACAGCTATGTGGTCTACGGCCCTCTGCAAAACGGCGCCACGATACTGATGTACGAGGGCGGCCCGATGCACCCCCAACCCGACCGCTTCTGGGACATCATCGATCGCCACAAGGTCACGATCTTTTACACCGCGCCAACGGCGATCCGCGCGTTCATGCGGCTGGGTGAGCACTGGCCGGCGAAGCATTCTCTAAAGTCTCTGCGACTGCTCGGGAGCGTCGGCGAACCCATCAATCCTGAGGCGTGGATGTGGTATCGCAGCGTTATCGGGCATAATCGCTGCCCCGTAGTGGACACCTGGTGGCAGACGGAAACGGGCGGCATTATGATCAGCCCCCTGCCCGGCGCGACCGACACCAAACCTGGCTCCTGTACGCGGCCTCTGCCAGGTATTAAGGTCGAGGTCGTCACGCGTGAGGGCAAACCGGTTCCGGCTGGATCCGGCGGATTTCTGGTTATTCGGAAGCCGTGGCCGGCGATGCTGCGGACCATCTACGGTGACGACGCCCGGTATCAGGAAGCGTACTGGTCACAGATCCCGGGCTCGTATTTTACCGGCGACGGCGCCCGCATGGACGAGGACGGCTACATCTGGGTCATGGGGCGCGTGGACGACGTGATCAACGTCAGCGGACACCGCATGAGCACCATGGAAGTGGAGTCGGCTTTGGTCGCTCACAGGCTGGTGGCGGAAGCGGCCGTCGTGGGTCGCCCCGATGAGATCAAGGGTCAGGGTATCGTCGCGTTCGTCACCTTGCAGATGGGCAATGAGCCGACGGACAAGCTGAAGGAAGAACTGCGGCTATGGGTGGCGAAAGAGATCGGGTCGCTGGCTAAGCCGGACGAAATTCGCTTCACCGATGCACTGCCGAAGACTCGCAGCGGTAAGATCATGCGAAGGCTCCTCCGCGAACTAGCCGCGGGCGGAGATGTGAAGGGCGATACCACGACTCTTGAAGACCTCGGCGTACTGGCGAAGCTTCGTTCAGATGAGGACTAACCGCTACTTCCCGGACATCGGGATGTCGAAGTAATACAACTCCGCGCCTGTCAGGGCATTCGTCAGGCCGGAGATGTAGAGCGAAGCCGCATCGCTGGTGGCGGGGGCCTGGAAGTACACGAAGCCACTTGCTGACTGCCCGGGAGGGATCATTCTTGCGGCGAACGCCCGGCCCTCGATCTCCCACGCCGCAAGTGGAGTGCCCTTGTTCTTCGTGATCCTGATGGGCGGGGCTGAACCGGGGAGACGCTGTGGCTGCTTCGGACCCTGCAGGAAACGGACGTCAGCAGCTGGAATGGATTCAATCTTACTCCGATCCGGCAGTACATAGACGAACTGCGCACGCTCCACACGCAGCGCCGCGCCCGTGTCGTTCTGGATCACAACTAATACCGGAAGAATGCCGTAGCGCCAGGGGTTCAGCTTTCCGAAAGCCTCCTTCGCCTGATCGTCGGTGATGAACGCCTCCACCGCGATCGTGACCTTCTCACTGGTCATCTTATGGGCGTACTCCGACGCAGGTTTGGCGGTGAAGGTCGACTTGTCATCAGCCGCCAGCGCCGAAACCGCGAACGCTATACTCACAGAGACGCTCAAAGCATTGAAACGCAAAGCGATCTTCCTCCTCTACCGACTTCTGACAGCCCTGTTGCTGCCAGCCATTCTGGTTTACCTGTTGCTGCGATGCCTGCGCAATCGCCGCTACTCTGGAACACTCCGGGAACGGTTCGGTGAGCTACCAGCATTATGGCAAAAGACTACAACTGGCGCGGTTTGGTTGCACGCCGTTTCCGTCGGCGAGGTTCTTGCTGCGCTCCCGCTGATCCAGGAACTTCGTAAGAGAGCGCCACAAACCGAGCTTTACCTGAGTACGTCCACGCTCGCGGGGCGTGAGATCGCTGAGAAGCGTTTGGGTGATCTCGTATGCGGCATTTTCTACGCGCCGCTCGACTTTGCGTGGGCTGTCCGAAAAGTCCTGCGGCGTCTGCGGCCTTCCGTATTGGTGGTTCTGGAGACGGAGATTTGGCCGAACATGTTCCGGGAGGCCCGGCGAGTCGGGTGCGGCCTGTTGATCGTGAACGGCCGGATTTCTGATAAGGCGCTGCCGGCATATGAACGGTACGCGTGGTTGTTCGGAGAAGTGCTCGGACTGTGTGATCGGATTCTCACGCAGTCGGAGTTGATGTCCGCGCGTTTCGCAAAAACTGGTGCGCCACCGCCTCTTTTGACCGTCGCTGGAAATGTCAAGTATGACTTCAAGCCTGGATCCTTAGCCGTTGATTCGCCAATCTTTACATTTCTTGAAAATCCAGGGCCGGTGTGGATCGCTGCGAGCACTTCGGCAGACGACGCCGGTCTCGAAGAGGAAGACGCCGTCATCGCGGCTCAGGCCAATCTGCCTGGTTGGCGTCTGATTCTGGCACCCCGCAAACCCGAGCGCTTCGACCGTGTCGCGCGTAAGCTGGAAGCCGCCGGAGTCCGCTTCACCCGACGCTCCGCCATGACCGATGCCGCAGCCCCCGTCCTCCTGCTCGATTCCATCGGCGAACTGAGTGCCGCCTTCGCTCATGCCTCGGTTGTCTTTATAGGGGGAACGCTGGCTGACCGGGGCGGCCACAACGTTCTGGAGCCAGCCATCTTCGGGAAGCCGGTGATCGCCGGACCTCACCTCGAAAACTTCCGCGACATCGAAGCTCATTTCGAAGCACATCGGGCCTTGCTCAGGATCCCTGACGGTGCGGCGCTCGCCAACTCCGTTCGGCAGGCTGCGGCAGATCCGGATCTGGGGAAGCGCGCCCTCGACGCAGCCCAGGCCCCGCAAGGTGCCGCCGACCGGGCCGCCACGGTAGTGCTTGAACTACACCGAACCCGCTACCCTTCCGAACGTCCACCCCAACCAGCCTTCATGTTCCTGTGGGCGTTTTCCAAACTCTGGGCCTACTTCAGCGCTCGTGACCGCCGCAGCAAGCTCGCCCGGACGCGCCGCCTGCCGGTTCCGGTAGTGAACGTCGGCAACATCACGGCCGGAGGCACCGGCAAGACCCCCGCCACTATAGAGCTCATCCAGGCCTTCGACTCCCCTGCCCTGCTTACCCGTGGCTACGGGCGCAGCACCAGCGGAACCCTCGTCGTTTTGCCTGCTGATCGGCCGCTGCCCACTACGCTCACCGGCGACGAGACCCAGCTCTACCTCCGACGCTGCCGGGTACCGGTCGGCATCGGTGGCGACCGGTACGATGCCGGCGAGCGCCTTCTCCGCGTGACCAGGCCGAACATCTTCTTTCTTGACGACGGCTTTCAGCACCTTCAGTTGCACCGGGACTTCGACCTCGTCCTGATCGACTCGCTGCACCCGTTTGGCGGCGGACACCTGCTGCCTCTGGGCCGCCTCCGCGAGCCGCTGGAAGGCTTAGCCCGCGCCCATGCATTCCTGATTACCCGCGCCGACCAGGGGACGAACCTGCCGGCTATCGAGTACCAGCTTCGGCGCTATAACCCCACCGCCCCCATCTTCCACGCGCATACCGAACCTCTGCGTTGGGTCAATAAAGACGGCGATACGCGGCAGGCGACAGAACTGGCGGGGCTCCCCTCGATTGCGTTTTGCGGGCTTGGAAATCCGAACTCGTTTTGGAGAACGCTCGCCAGCCAGGATCTCCACCCAATTGAGCAGTACTCCTACGGAGACCACCATCACTATCCACCGATGGAGCTCAAACGCCTTGCGCGTCATGCTCTCGACATCGGCGTCACCACGCTGCTCTGCACGGAGAAAGATGCTGTCAACCTCTGTCCAGACTTCGAGAGCCTGACAAGCCCGTTGCAGCTCTGGTGGCTTGAGATCGGGATGGAGATCGACCGGCGTGAAGAACTGCTGGCGCTCATCCGAAAATATATCTGAACGGAGGCCCTGTTCAGGCAGTCCTTGCTGATGACAGGGAATGGATGCGCGAACTGGTCAACATTATGCCGTTCAGTGAGGCCGTCGAGAAGGACGCAGCCTTCAATGCTCTTGTGCTCAGGCAGTCGCGATTCGTTTTTCGGGTGGCGTTCTCAGTTCTGCGCAACGTTCAGGACTCCGAGGACGTCGTCCAGGAGACCTTTCTCCGCATTCACCGGCGTGGCACGCAACTGCAGATGGACAATGAGCGAGCTTTCCTGGCGACCACAGCCTGGCGACTCGCGGCGGATCGTCGACGTCGGCAGAAGCTGGATGTCGAGGTGACGGAGTTGCCGAGCGGTGCGCCTGGCCCCGAGCGCGAAGTGCTGGCACTGGCGCTGAGCATCTCGCTGGAGCGGCTGATTGATGGCCTGCCGGAGACACTTCGCCAGCCACTGGTGCTGTCCGGGATCGATGAAATGACTTCGCGGGAGATTGGAGTTCTGATGGGAATTCCGGAAGGAACCGTTCGCAGCCGGATTATGCGCGCCCGGCAGCTTCTAAGGGAGAGATTAGGGTATGAATAGCGACCGCGATTTCGACGCTCTGCTGGATTCGGCGCTGCGGGATTACTCGGGAGAGGCTCCGCTGGGGCTGGAATCCCGGATATTGCGGGCAGTTCAGGAATCGCGGAGGCCGGTGCGCTGGTGGTGGCTGATGGTACCCGCGTTCGGGGTGGCTGGTTTGGCTTTGGTGTCGCTCGTGCCGGCTCCGAGGATTGACGCACCGCTTCCTGACGGTCACGGCTCAGACGCTGCACCGCCCGCGATTGCCTATCAGATGAGCCGCCTTCCGTCAAAGCCGACGTTGACCAGACGCCTTTCCCCGCAACAGCGGGCGATGCTTGAGTTCGCCACAAAACACCCAGAACAGGCTGCCAGCCTCATGCCGGTTCTGCCTGCGGAAATCACGATAGAACCGCTTACCATCACGGAACTCGATTAACAGGAGATTGACCGAAATGAAAAGACTTGCACTAGCACTGCTCATGTCCACCGCGTGCTTCGCCCAGACCGAGCCGAGGCCCGCAGACGATCAGCGATTTTACAAGCTCGACTTCGTCATCAAGGAGCTGGAGGGTGGCAAGGTCCTCAGTTCTCGCTCCTACATTACAACGGTGATTTCGGGCGGAAAGGCCGTCGTACGAACCGGCGATCGAGTTCAGGTCTCGATCCCCAACGGCAAGCCCGACCCCGGGTCCATGTTTCTTGAAGTGGGCGTCAACCTGGACGCTCGACTCATTACGGCTGACGCGACGAAGCTTACGATGCACATCAGCGCCGACATCTCAGGTTTTGCCAGCCCCGAAAGCTCTCGAGTCATCAGTTCCCTCAAGTGGGAATCCGACGCTTTGATACCTCTCCGCAAGGCGACGACAGTCTTCAGCTCAGACGGTGCCGCCAGCAAGCGCCAAACCCAACTGGAACTTACCGCAACCCTCGTCCAGTAACCAGGTGCTCCAGCCGCTTGAGGTTCTCAAGGGCGCCCATCGCGATCAGGTGGTCGCCCGCCGAAATCGTACTCTCGGCGGGGGGATTGAACAACATCTCTCCGCCGACCTTCCGAATCGCCATCACAATTACACCGTAGTCCCGACTCAGATGCAGGTCCCGCAGGCTCCTGGTCACGACTTCTGAACCCCGCTGAATCTCCACCTGTTCGATAGACACGTCGAGCCCCATCGTGGTGGTCGTGAAATCCAAAAAGGTCGACACGTGGGGACGCACCAGCGCCTGCGCCAGACGGTGTCCGGCCATGCTGAAGGGGGCGAATACTGTATCGGCGCCGGCCCGTCGCAGCTTCTCCTCAGCCTCTTCTTCGCTCGCCCGCGTCACCACGGTCAGGGCCGGATTGAGCGTCTTCGCGGACAGAATCACAAACAGATTGTCGGCATCGGTAGCGAGCGCGGACACCAGCCCCTTCGCCCGCATAATGCCAGCCTGGCGCAGTGATTCATCACGTGTCGAATCGGCCACCAGAACGTTCATACCCGCAGCGGTGGCCCTCTCGGCGCGAGCCTCGCTCCGGTCCATGACCACGAACGGAACGCCGGTTCGCTGCAGCTCAAACGAGGCGTGGCGACCCACCCGGCCGAAGCCGCAAACGATGTAATGGTCTTTCAAGCCTTCGATCAAACGTCTTCTCCTGCGCTTCCCGAATGTGTCCCGTAGTTCCAGTTCGATGATCGTCTGCGTGAGAGCCCCGATGCCGAACAGCACCGCACCCACGCCGAACAGAATGACGAACGTATTGAAGATGCGCCCTGCCCGGCTCAACGTGTGGACTTCGAAGTAGCCCACCGTCGAAACCGTAATGAGCGTCATGTAGAACGCATCGAAGGGCGAGTAGCCCTCGATGTAGACGAACCCCAGGGTGCCGCAGGCGACGGTGAATGCCAGCAAGCAGCCAACGAACCCCGCCCGGCGGACCAGCGTGCGATCCATTTACTTCCGCAACTGCCAGTTCTCGTCGAACAGGCCCGCGATGTTCAGGTCAGGAACATCAGCGGCGGGGTTCACTTTCACAATGGCGTAGTCACCCCACTGGGGCATGCCGTAGTCGCCGTTATACTCCCTGTCCGTGATGGTCAGGCCGGTATTGATGACCACGTACTTCGTCGGATGCAGCGGATTGGGATAAATCAACGCCGGGAAGTTCTCGTTCGCCGGATAGCTCTTGTCGCCCAGCGTCACCGTCTCTTTCGTCCATTTCACCGGGAGCTTGCCGTTCATCTTCGCCAGCCACTTGTTGCTGCCTGGATCTCCGAAAAGCACGACGTGGTACTTCGCGAAGTCGGCTTCGGTCACGTCTTTGTCATCTTTCACGAACGGATGCCCGCGGAAGAACTTGCCCCACATCCGGTCGAACCGCGCCAGGGTCCGCAGCGACTGCTGATTCACCGCCTCGTTCCACGGAGTCCCGGTTGGACGAACCAGCAGAAAGGGTTCAAGGAACGCGTCGTCGATGGGCCCCTGCAGCGCATGGATCTTGTGAAGACCGGGCAGCGGACCATTCCTGTCTACCTTCCAGCCGCCAGGCCCCTTCTGCAGCGTAATCTCCGGCGCGGACTTCACCTTCAGTTCCTGCCCG
>JAOAPO010000183.1 GCA_025462945.1 Bryobacterales bacterium | reverse complement strand
ATGGCCCTTAAACGCTCACTTTAGTGACGGACCGGTCACCAGTTAAGACCGGATGAATGGAGATACCTATGCCGGCAACAGACTATTCCGATCCCGAAATCGCATTCCCCCGCCTTCAAGTTCGCATTTTCACAATCGATGGACAAACGCAATTCGTTGACGTTTGGCTCTGGAAGAAGGCTGGCGAGCAGCGTTTACAAATTACCAAAGCTCAAGCCGCCGGATCTATGGAGCAAGCGCATCAACTAATTGATCAATTCAAATTGAAATATAGCGCGGTATGCGACGCTGATGACATTGAAGTCGAAGCATAAGCATCCGCACGGCATAGCGGCGCCGCACTCATGGGCAACCACGGCGCGGCGCCTTCGGGCGATCACAGCACATGAGTAAGGGATATAAGTGTCTAATATAACTCAGGACACAATGGACGACCGACCCTTGATCTTTATCAGTTACGCGTCCCCCGATCTTGACCGAGTCCTTCCGTACTTCCAAGCGTTTCAGGGAGGCGGGTTTGACGTATGGTTGGATCGAGATCGTCTCAAGCCGGGTCAAAAGTGGGATTACGAAATAAAGCGCGCCTTGGCCCGTGCGACGATAGTGATCGCCTTTGTCTCGAACAATTCGGTAGATCGCCGTGGTTATGTACAAAGAGAGTTGAAGATTGCGCTAGACCAAGCGTTCGACAAGCTCAATGAAGACATTTACATAATTCCTATGCTGCTGGACGACGACGCGATAGTGCCGCGTCAGTTGCAGGATGTGCAAGTCGTCCGTGCGAGCGACCCAAACTGCAAGGAGCAGGTCGCTGACGCGATTCAGCATCAGATCGCAAAGCTCGGGGAGCAAATTGCGGAGACGCAAGACCATTCCAACGTCCGCTGGACTTACACAAAATATAAAGATGCTTGGGACGGATTGCCCGGGTACGAGACAGATATTCAGTTCGTGCACCTTTATTCGGATGAATACACGCGCGTTGCGGAGATTTCTGACATTATCAGAGGCGCGCTAATAGCCGGTGCAATGAGAGCGCGTCTTGTAAAATTCGAGCAAGACGTCGAAATGTACAATTTCGGCCAGCTGAGCCATTTCAGAATGAATACGTGGGATGCGGCCGCTACAACGCCGAGCATAAAAGGGAAGCTAATCTCGATAAACTACCATATCGGGTGGTATGGCGCGGGGGCGGCCCACCCAAACTATTATTTCCAGACCTTCTGTTTTTTGTTAGAACCTCTAGTTCGAATTGAGACCCTCTCTGAATGTTTTATAGACGCCGATGCGGCTCTGACCCTGCTAGAACAGATCGCCCGCGAACAGCTAAATGCCGAAATAAGCGCCGACTCCGACGCTGATACCGATGTCGAGTTTCTGAAAGAATTGATTCACGGCGGTACCGAGAGTTGGAGTAGCTTCGGCAACTTTTCATTTAAGGCAGAGGCGATAGAATTGTATTTTTCTCCTTATCAAGTCGCGCCGTACGCGACGGGATCGCGATCTGTTAACGTTCCATATGATTCAATCAAAGCTCTGTTGAAGCCGCATTTTAGAAGCGCGCTAGAGCTGTACTGAGTTCCTTGGACGCTGCTCCTATCCATATCACGTGGCCCGATCTCTCCCCCTCCCCCAGCAATTCGCGCACATCCCTGAGCTCCACTCCGGCGCCATCTGTCCATCAGTCCGATGCTCGCAAAAATGCAGGCTGTTCGAACAGGGGAAGCCGGCTCTCGTCGTGCACCGAGATCCTGCTCCTGCTAGCCGGCGTAAACCCGAATTCTGATGCGATGCGCATCATGATTTCGGCTTGGCGATTTGCGATCGAGATGTATGGCGACTGCATCGGGTAGCCGGTCGGTGACTTGACCATTGCACCGAACTTCTGAATGGCTTCCGTGGCCTCTGCCCAGAGCGCGTAAGCGCCGCAGTAGGTCGCCAAGGCCGCACGGTCCAAGCTGGTGATCATATTTAGGGCAGAGAGTTCTCCGACCAGGCGAGCCCATTCGCGCTGCGCAGCCGGTCCCAACTCTGGTGGGCACTCTGGGGCGGAGGGGGTGGGCCGGGGTTCGCTCTTGTTAAGCGGTCGCTTTCCGGGATTGCCGGTTAGCACCTTTAACCGTGTTGGTTTCGGCCGACGACCACGCATCACAAGCCCTCCTCGGGTTCAGATGATGGGCGTCCTAGGACTCCTTGCTCCACGTCATGGAAGCTCCGACCGTCAGCCTCCCGGACAGCGCTATCCCCCGCAAAGGCCTGCCAGCGTCGGATCACAACATCAATGAAGATCGGATCGATTTCGACGCCGTAGCAGACCCTGCCCGTCGATTGAGCGGCGATCAACGTGGTGCCGCTCCCGAGGAACGGCTCATAAACTGCTTGGCCGGGGTCGCTGTTATTCAAGATCGGACGGCGCATGCATTCGACGGGCTTTTGGGTCGAGTGCTTGGTTTCAACGTCCTGGTCGCCGGTGGGGATGGTCCACAGGGTGGTTTGCTTGCGGTCCCCGGTCCAGTTGCCCTTTTTCCGTACAGCGTACCAGCAGGGCTCGTGCTGCCAGTGATAGTCCCCCCGGCTCATGACCAGCCGCTCTTTCGCCCAGACGATCTGCGCCCGGATTGTAAAGCCGGTTTTGACCAGGCTCTCAGCAACCGTCCCGGCGTGCAAGGCGCCGTGCCAAACATAGGCGATCTCGCCAGGAAACAAAGCCCAGGTCTCCGCCCAGTCGGCTCGGCTGTCATTCTGGATCTTGCCACGCTTCTGGGATTTGTTAACGCCCATCCGATGACGCCATTCGGGGTCATATTCGACGCCGTACGGCGGGTCGGTGACCATGAGCTGGGGCACCACGCCAGCGAAGAGCGCTTTCACCTGGCCCGCATTGGTGCTGTCGCCGCAAGCGATCCTGTGTGGCCCTAGCTGCCAGACGTCGCCGGGCGCCGAGACCGCGGCATCGGCGGCAGGCGGCACCTCGTTCTCGTCGGTCAGCCCCCCAGTTCCGGCCGACAGCGCTGCTGTCAGTTCCTTGTCGCTGAAGCCGAGCATGGACAGGTCAGCCCCGATTGTGGACAGCTCGGTTAGCTCCAGTACGAGCATCTCGACGTCCCATCCAGCATTCGCGGCGATCCTGTTGTCGGCCAGGACCAATTGTCGGCGTTGAACATCAGTGAGGCCGCGCAATACGATGACCGGCGCCTCCACCAAAGCCAACTGCCGGGCGGCTGCCAGCCGACCATGGCCGGCGATGATGTCGGCCCCCTCGCCCACCAGGATCGGATTGGAGAACCCGAAGGTCCGAATACTGCCCGCGATCTCGGCGACCTGCGCAGGGCTGTGCGTGCGGGCATTCCGCGCATATGGAATCAGCCGATCGAGAGGCCAGTACTCAACCTGCAGCCTGCTGCTCTGATTGACCGCCATGGGTGTGCTCTGAACTGTCATTGGCCTTCCCCTTTCATCGAGGGCTCGGGCTAACCACCCCCCCTCCCCGAATTTCGCGACATATTTTCGAACTTGAACCGTTGATCTGGTTCAGGTTTTCCGCCTGCTACTCTTTTCGCCGGCAAGCATGCGCCAGACGCCACAAAAAAAAGTCTTCCGAATTTCGCGCAAAGATGCGCGTGCCTAGCCGACCGGTCCGGGCTCGCATCGCTCCAGAGTTTGAGACGCCCCCCCCCCGGGCTGCGAGCCGCCCCCATAAAATAAATCGAAGGTTTCGACCTGCTTGGAGCCGATGGCCGACCTGCAATGGAATGCGCATCGCGCGTGTTCAGAGGGGGCGCCGAGCGCGCAGTGAGTTGCGCAGGCGTTGCCCGGACCTGAACCGCGCAATCGAAGCCAGCGACGGCCCACCACAAAACCGCGTCTCCAGAAATCTGCCCTTGCGAAAAAAAATCCCTGAGTGAGAGAGGCGCCGGTCCGCGCTGATGAGCATGCCATAGTTTGACCCGCCCCCCTCCGCTGCAAACCACGAGCGATGAGATCCATCAATCAGCGACGCTGCCGGCATCGACGCCTCCTGCTTCGTACCGTTCGATGAGGAGTGCTAATCCTCCGCCACGTGTGCGAAGCTCCGCGTCGGTTGCCAAGGCTCGTATTGGCTCGTCAATGAAATCAACAAGCGATGCGTAAAGATCAGCGCGACCGGCAAAGCTTTGCCACAGATCGTGGCTCCAACGCCGCTCGGCGGCAGCCCTTGCTGCGTCAGCTGACCGAACCGTTGGCGGCCTGACAAAGCAGGTTGGTGTCCAACTTGAGGATACACGTCCCTTGATTGCCGAGCCCTTACCATCACTCGACAAAGTCGTGTCGGTGCCCGCTTGGTTCGATCGATGATCACCCAAGGTTAAGTTCGATTGGTTTGAAGAACAGGTTTGGGTGGCATTTTTGCCAACAGCAACGGGGCCATCTTGTCCAGGTAAACGCGACATTTCCGTTCGGCGATGACGAGCGGCTGCGGCGAAGCGGCTGCGCCACCGTGTTTCGAGATCAACGAACCTGGTCCAGATCGGCTCATACTGGTTGCGATGTGAATAGCCGCCATGCCGAATTTTACGGAAGAGGCCCTTTGCTTCGAGTTTCGATATGACGCGGCTGACCGTTCGGCGGTGAACGTTGAGGAGTCGAGCCAGCCGGTCGAGGCTTGGATCACACTGACCAGTTCTGCGGTTGAAGCTGTCCAGCAGCGTTGCTCCAACCTGGCGTTCCGCCGTTGTCATGTCGTCGGCCAGTGCAATGACCTTGAATGCGATCGTGATGGGCAGATTATCGACCCGGCTCTTTTGAACCACTTTGCCTCTCCTTTGTGCTTACGAGGCTAGAGAGGTCTAGAACGGGCCGTAAAGGCAAGGCCGCGTGCTTTACATGAGTAGTTGCAGGTAAGTCTGCGGATTCGGTTCCAATGAATCGCTGTGGAAAACTTGTGATAGCTGCCCGTCACCCGCCGCTGGCTATCAAGATTGCGAATCACGTGAGCCGTCCTGTGCCGGCTGGAGAGCCAGAACATGTCGAAGTTTTTTGATCGTCCGCGGCGTGGCCTTCGCGCCGCTGATGCCTTGAAAGAATGGAGTGATGTCGAACAATTTGCTCGGTTGATCGAGTTGTCTGGCGACGCAGAGCCGCCGTCAGGCGGCTCTGCATCGAATACGATTCGCGATGACATCAAGCTTCGCGAATACACCAAAATTCGAGATGCGCTCGAACAAGCTTTTATAGAGCTGCTGACCGATGGCGTCATTATCGGCAGCGGGATTTCGCCCGGCTCGGTTGGTCGCGAGCCAATTGAACCAGGACTCTGGGATGTCCTCGAGATTGACTACGACCTTTTCGACGAGGCCATCGGCGAGAGCCACAAGTTCAAAAAGTGGAATTTTTCGACCTCACTTCGGTGCCGCTCAATGTGCGGACGGTCCCGAAATGGTTGGACGACCTGCTGGGCGCCAAGGGTGAGAACGCCTTTCGCAACTCACCTGATTACAGCCATATCGTGCTTCACGGCATCTCGTATGCGTTGTCTCAGATGTGGCGAGACATCGTGCGGGTTCTGCATGCTGCCTACCTGGAGGATCGCCACGGTTGGCGTGAGGGAAAACGGGTTCTGGCTGACGCTGGCTCTCTACAAAACAAAATGAGCGACGTAATCAGGGATCGAAAGGATGGAGACGCCATTATCGAATCGGACGGTAAGGGTATGTACCGACTGAGGATGGCGCTCCCAACTGAGCCTGAACCCGAGACGAGTCCGAAGCCACCAGTGAAAAAGCGTCCGTCGTCAGCGGCTTAGAGTTCCCGCCCGGCACCCGCTGCATACCCGCCGACAGCACTTGGTCGAATCAGCAATCTCCGCCGCGTAATCACACGCGCT
>JAOAPO010000164.1 GCA_025462945.1 Bryobacterales bacterium | reverse complement strand
CGATGCGTGGCTGATCACGACGACGGGTGCCCCGCCCGGCCTTGCGGTTTCCTCGGCAAGGAAGAAGCGCCCGTAGAGGGGTCGGCCACCCATCATGCTCAGCAGATTGCTCGAGACCAGCTGGGCATGAAGCGACTTCACAGTGAGGCCTCGAACACTCATATCCGCTTCGGCCGTTCCGGCCAGTTCAGCCGTCCTGGCATGCTCGTGCATATACCGGAACTCGGCAAAAGACTGGAAGTACTGGCTGCCGTAACTCGACCTGCTTTCAGCTTTCCCGGAACTCAGGTCGGTGTACACATTACGGAGCGAACCGGGGTCTTTCACGGGCAGCGGACGGAAGATCACGGAGTAAAGGACCGTGAATAACGCGGTATTCAGACCAATGCCCAGCGCCAGCGTCAGGATCGCGGCCACGGCGAACCCCGGTTCCTTGCGAACTACGCGAACCGCCAGCGAAGTGTCCCGCAGCAGATCGCTGATCCAGTTCATTCCGCGCTGATCGCGGCATTCTTCCTGAATCTGCGCAGCCCCTCCCAGTTCGACCCTCGCCTTGCGCACCGCTTCGTCACGGGGAATTCCCTGCCCTTCCAGCCTTTGTACCAGCTGATCCAAATGAAACTGCAACTCGTCGTCGAGCGCCTGATCGCGACCGCGGAGCCCGGTGAATCGGGACGACAAGCCTTTCATCCAGTCGTGTCGCATGCTTTAAGCCTCCGTTGCCCGCAGAATCGCACCTATTGCTTTCGAGAGCCTTGCCCACTTGGCCGTCTCCTTGTCCAGTTGCTTGCGGCCGGTGGCTGTCAGGGAATAGAAACGGGCGCGACGGTTGTTATCGCTGGTGCCCCAGTCGGCCGAGATCCAGCCCTTGTATTCCAGCCGCCGCAGCGCCGGATACAGCGACCCCTGCTGCACCTGCAATGCATCGCTGGAAAGCTGCTGAATCCGCATGGAGATTCCAAAACCATGCATTTCTCCCAACGAAAGGGACTTCAGGATCAGCATATCCAGGGTTCCCTGCAATAGATCCATGTCTTCGTTCAAGCGGGCACTCTCCTTGACACTCTACAGGAACAAAATGCAGCCAGCTCATGTAGAATGTCAAGGAGAGTTTTACGCCCGAAGGAATCGGGCGGTGTGAGTGTCTGCCGCCGCAATCTTTTCCGGGGGGCCCGCAGCTACGAGTTTGCCACCGCCGTCGCCACCTTCCGGACCCATATCCAGAATCCAGTCCGCCGCCTGGATTACGTCCAGATTGTGTTCGATCACCAGCAGCGAGCCGCCGTTGCCAATGAGCCGCTCGAAGGCCGCCAGCAGCTTGGTGATGTCGTCGAAATGAAGGCCGGTGGTCGGCTCGTCACAGATGAAGAGAGTGCCCTCGTTTGTCGCCTGCGCCAGGTGCGCAGCCAGCTTGACGCGTTGCGCTTCGCCACCGGACAGCGTCGTCGCAGACTGCCCTAATCGCAGGTATCCCAGCCCGACCTCATCGAGAAGCTGCAGGCGGTTTACGAGGCGTGGTGTCTCCGAGAACAGCCCGATGGCCTCGCGAACGGTCAGCGCCAGGACCTCGTGGATGTTGAGTCCCTTGTAGCGGATATCCAGCACCGCTGTCTTGTACCTCTTGCCGCCGCACTCTTCGCAGATCAGCTCGACGTCCGCCAGAAACTGCATCTCCACCGTCACGGTCCCGTCGCCCTGACAGGTCTCGCACCGGCCGCCTGGAACGTTGAACGAGAAATGCCCTGCCGTATACCCGCGCCGCTCCGCCTCTTTCGTGGCCGCGAACAGGTTGCGAACGATGTCGAAAGCTTTGATGTAAGTGATGGGATTAGACCGCGGCGTGCGTCCGATCGGCGTCTGGTCGATCATGACCACGTCTTTGATGCCCTCGCCACCCTCGAGCCGCGTACACGTCATGCGGGGCGCTTCAATGGGCGATGCTTCGGGATCGGCGACAGGTGCCGCGCTGGCGCGTGCCTGATGTTGAGCCTGCAAAGACCGGTAGATCACGTCATGCACGAGCGACGATTTACCTGAGCCCGAGACACCAGTCACGACCGTCAGCATGCCGAGGGGAATCTCGACATCGAGCCCCTTCAGGTTGTGGATGGTCGCGCCGATGACCCGGAGCGTGTTCTTCGCTTTGGGAACGCGGCGCTTGCGGGGCTTCGCTACCTTCATCTCGCCCCGCAGGTACTTCCCCGTCAGCGACTGATTGGCCCTGTTGATCAGCGCCTTGTAGTTGCCTTCGAAGACGATGTGCCCGCCGTGTTCGCCGGCACCGGGTCCAAGATCGATGATGTGGTCGGCCGCCTTCATGACGTCCGGATCATGCTCGACCACCAGGATGGTATTCCCGATGTCACGCAGTTCCGCAAGAATGCTCAACAGGCGCGCGGTGTCGCGGGCATGCAGCCCGATCGACGGTTCGTCAAGCACGTAGCAGGCGCCCACCAGCCGCGAACCCAGACAGGTTGCCAGCTGAATGCGCTGCGCCTCCCCGCCCGATAAGGTGGCCGCCAGCCTCTCCAGCGTGAGGTACTCCAGACCGACGTCTTTCAGGAAGCGAAGGCGTTGTTCAATCTCCACCAGAATCTTGCCGGCAATGCCCTGCTCTTCCGGCGTTAACTCCAGGTGGCCGAAGAAATCGTGCGCCTGGGCGATGTTCATGCCTCCGGCCTCGGCGATGCTCTTCCCGTTCACGCGGACGTTCAGGGCTTCCGGGCGCAAACGCGAGCCTGCACAGTCAGGGCATCGGGCATAACCCCTGTAGCGGCTCAGGAAGACGCGGACATGCAGCTTGTACTTCTTCGTGTCCAGATACTTGAAGAACTGGCGAACGCCATCCAGCTTCTTGTCGCCTTCCAGCACGAGCTTGCGCTCGTCCGCAGTCAGGTCATAGAACGGAACGTTGAAGCGGACCCGGCCAGCGGCCTTCCTCCGGAAGTCCTCCAGCCATTCCTTGCCGTTCGGCTTCGTCCACGGGTCGATAGCGCCGCCATCAATGGAAAGCCCAGGATTCGGAACAATGAGATCAGTCGAATAGTCGATCGTGTTGCCGAAGCCCTGGCATCTCGGACAGGCACCGGCCGGACTGTTGAAGCTGAACAGAACCGGCTCGGGCTCAACATATTCGAGGTTGTCGTACTTACAGACGAACCTCTCGCTGAAGAGCAGGCGGGCACCGCTCTTTGCGTCCTCGAACACAACCTCGCCGGCTTCGCGGTAGCAGGCCTCGGCAGAATCGACGATCCGCTGCCGTGCGTCTTCCGACACAGCCAAACGGTCGACAAGTACCCAAACGGGCTGCGTCCAGTCCATATCCAGCAGGGTCTCGGGGTTGGAGAACTCGAACTGCTGCCCCCCCTGCCAGAGCCGGTTGAAGCCACGCGTGCGCAGTTCGTTCAGGCGCTCTTTCGGCGCGGCCCCGGGCTGGTGGCGAACCGGAAACAGAACGTAGTACCGGGTGCCCGAAGGCTGCACCATCATCGCGTCAGCAATGTGGTCCACGGTGTCTTTCTGGACCTGACGACCGCACGCATGGCAGAAGGTCCGCCCGGCGCGCGCCCAGAGCAGGCGCATAAAGTCGTAGATCTCAGTTGACGTAGCCACCGTGGAGCGCGGATTTCGCGTCGTGTTCTTCTGCCGGATGGCGATGCCTGGCGCGATGCCCTCAATCTCATCGACAGCGGGCTTTTCCATGCGTTCGAGGAACTGCCGGGCGTAAGCTGAGAGAGATTCGACGTACCGCCGCTGCCCTTCGGCGTAGATGGTGTCGAACGCGAGAGAGCTTTTCCCTGACCCGGAAACGCCCGTAATCACCGTGAGCTTGTTGTGCGGGATCGAGAGCGTCAGGTTCTTCAGGTTGTGCAGGCGAGCGCCGCGAACCACAATTGCGGCGCTGTCATGTTTGAGTGGTGGCAAGGCAGGCAGGCGTCACCAGTTTAGCAATCCAGCCAGAACCACCAGCCCACGACAAGCCAGCTAGACGGTGCAGATTTCGAAAGCCCGCTCCAGACCTTTGATCGGGGGTGTTTGGGCCGGGGTGAACTCGTGAGCGATGAATCCCTGATACCCCAGGTCGGCAATGGCCTTCGCGACCGCGTGCCAGTTCACCTCCTGCGTGTCGTCGATCTCGTTGCGCCCCGGATTTCCGCCCGTATGGTAATGACCGGTGAACGGATACGCCTCACGGATGTTGCGGATGAGATCGCCTTCCATGATCTGCATGTGATAGATGTCGTACAGCAGCTTGACCCGCGGCGACGCGACCTGCTTCATCAGTTCGACGCCCCAGGCCGAGTGGTCCGCCATGTAGTCTTTGTGGTTCACCTTGCTGTTCAGCAGTTCCAGCGTGATGGTGACGCCCTTCTCTTCGGCGTAGCCTTTGATCTTGTTGAGGCCCGTGAGGCAGTTGCGCATACCTTCGCCATCGGGCATGCCTTTGCGATTGCCGGAGAACACGATCACGTTGGGCGCGCCGGCAGCGGCGGCAAGAGTAATGTCTCGCTTCACGCTTTCGAGCACGCCATCATGGTTCTCCAGCCGGTTCAGGCCGATCGGAATGGTGTTCGGCGCAGTCCCTGTGGTCATCGACGGCACGAGACCGTACTTCTTCACCGTCGCGTACTGTTCGGGCGTTACCAGGTCGATGCCCTTGAGACCGATCCGCACCGCTTCTTTGCAGAGGCCGTCGAGGTCGAACCACTTCTGGTAGGTCCAGAGCGACACGGCCTGCTTCAGCCTGCCACCGCCGGACTGCATTGCGAGAGCTTTTGGCAGCAAAGGTCCGGCCAGTGAAACCGCGCCCGCGGCCGCCGATTGAATCAGTTTTCGTCGTGTCATTCCGACAGCATGGTATCAAAGAGGGCGCAGTGACGGCAGCGTTGTCCACGAGCTGTAAAAGAGTTGTAAAAGCACGCGGAATGAGTACCGTGGAACGGCTCTGCGCGCTATTTTTACAGTGAATGGCCACAGCCACAGTACCCGCGTTTCTCGTCCAGCAGGAAGAGGATTACATCCTCGCCTTCGACGATATCGAAGTCAATCTCGACCGCAACACCATAACTCGCTCGGGCAAATCGGTCCGGCTCACGCCGTCCGAGCAGGAACTGCTTATGCACTTCCTGACGAACGCGGGACGGGAGTTGTCGCGGGATTCGATACTCGACGCCGTGTGGAGTTACTTGCCGTCTCCGAACACAAGAACTGTGGATGCGCACGTGTTGCGGCTTCGGCAAAAGCTGGAAGAAGACCCGAATAATCCGCGTTATTTTCTGACCCTGCACCGGGTGGGCTACAGGTTCAATGCGACGCCCGTTCGCCGCTAGTTCGCGATCGCGAGTTTTTACAAGTTCTTCGCATTGCGGCG
>JAOAPO010000145.1 GCA_025462945.1 Bryobacterales bacterium | reverse complement strand
GTTCAGTCTGTCCCTTCGTCACGAAAGAACCGCGGCTGAAGTCTGGAACTGCGAGATACGGAGTTTGAAGAAGTTCGGTTCAGCAAGGCGAACTTATCTTCGAGTCAGTTTCCGGTAAGCGGACTCTTCGGGCGGAACGATCCACACGTCAGGAATGCGTTCACACTTCGGTATTGCGGGGTGCATGCCTGCGGATCACTGCGGACTGGTTTCCAAGGGCGCGTATCTAAGTGGCGGTTCGTCTCGGCGGTATTTGATTGCGTGGTGCCTGGACGTTTTTCCCGGATGTGGAGAAGCGGCGGACGGTGTAGAGGAATCGGTCGGAGTATCTAAGTGGGGCTGTCGTTTATAGATTCCGTCGCAGGGTGCCAGTACAGCTTTTTGCCTTCCTGTTGGGAGCGTGCAGCCATGATTACAGCTACCGAATGGGCGAAGCCGTGTTCGATCGTGGCATTCGGTTGCTGGCGACTCCGCAGACATTCGAACCAGTTCCTCATGTGTGAAGGGTTGCTGTCGGAAATGAATGGCAGGGCGCCATAGGTTTTCTCCACAGCGCCAGAGGGTGTCCTAGATTCTGTGTAAACGGTTCTCCGGCAAAATGAGGAGAACGAGATGGCAAGACAAAAAGCAGAGAAACCATTCCGCGACGAGGAATTAGACGAGTGGCTGAAGGCGGGGCGAACGCCTGGTGACGTAAACAACCTTGTAAAGCAGTTCACCAAAGCGGTGGTGGAGCGGGCCATGCAGGCGGAGATGAAAGCTCACCTTGGCTACGGGAAGCACGACCCGGCGGGGGCAAACAACGGGAACAGCCGCAACGGCGTGACCCGCAAGACCCTGAAGGGCGACTTCGGCGAGGTGGAGATCGAGACGCCGCGGGATCGCGCGGGCGAGTTCGAGCCGCAGATGGTGCGGAAGAACCAGAGGCGATGGACGGGCTTCGATGACAAGATCCTGTCCATGTACGCGCGAGGAATGAGCACTCGCGACATTCAGAGTCATCTGGAAGAGATGTATCAGGTGGAAGTGAGCCCAAGCCTGATCAGTGAAGTGACCGACAGTGTAGCCGAACAGGTGGGGGCATGGCAGAACCGACCACTGGAACCGTTCTATGGCGTGGTCTTTCTGGATGCGCTTTACGTGAAGATGCGCCATGAAGGGAGAGTCGAAAACCGCGCTGGCGAATTGACAACTAGCTCTGCCCGGCGCATCGTTTCGGCTGCCGCAGGCGGCTGACCAGCGCCAGCTGGCAAAGCCGATCCAGTGGAATAGGGATCACCAGGCTCATTTCTTTTTCGATGTACGGACAGACGAGCTGCGAGTATCCAGTGCCTGCAGTTTCCGCTGTTCCTCCACATGCTGCAAGCAACGCCGCAAAAAATCGATCTCCAGCGCTTGCCGACCTACCTTCCGCTCCAGTTCGGCTATCCGGCTCTCATCGGTTCGTCGCTGGCCGTTGCCCGTGAAGGCCTTCGTTCCGAACTCCTGCAACTCCCGCCGCCAGCGGTGCAGGACATTGGGATTAACCTCACAGGCCCGCGCCACCTCGGCCAACGAAGCCCCCAGCCGCCTGACAGCCGATTCCTTAAACTCTCTCGTGAACTTCCGTCGTCCTGCTCCCATGACTCAATTCTCCATTCGATGGATTTTGAGTCTTTCCTGTTTGTCTCACTTTAGGGGACAAGTCCAGGCGAGGAGACGGAAACCTCGGCGAAGTTACGAAAAGGCGTCCGCCGAAAAAGCGACTGGCCGCTCCACGTTAGGGAGTGGTTGAGCTCCCATCTGAACCCAGCCGCCGCATCTCATAGAGTTGCGCATGTGGGAAGGCAGTTACGAGCTTCGGTTCGCTCAGCTGCTTTTGCTCCTGTTCCGCACGGCTCCGGAGCGCATCGAGCTGATCGTAGTCGTCGTTGACCAGGAGCCAAATGCGCCGTGCCTGGCTCAATTCTTTAACCGGGTCGTAATAAACGGGCACGCGGACTGCGCGCTGCCAGTTCGTGAATTCAATGCCAAAAGAGGCGTAGTTCGCCAGTACAACATCGCCCGGCTGATGATACCGCTCAAGCGCCTCGGTCACGGCCGCGGCGTCAGTCAAGGTGCCTGTTTCGAGCGAGTAGTATACGGCCTGCGATCGTACTACGGTCAAGCCGATCCACCCTGCGAGCATGCACGCCAGAGCCGGAGCCGCCCAGCCAGTTACTTTTGTTCGCGCCACCGTGAGGCGCAGAGCTAACATCAGGCCCGAAGCGGTGAGCCCGGCCAGCATGGGGATGACAAAAGTCCATACCCGCAGGAAAGGCACAACGCGCTGCGCCAGCGACAGCGCCGCAAAGGTCGCCACCAGAGGGATATAAAGCGGGATGCGATCGCGGCTCGCCTTCGAGTACAGTACAGCGCCGAGCGCGGTTGCGGCGCCCAGTATCCATATCAGCGGCCGCGGCACATCGCGCGCAACCATTGCGGCGAAGCCCCTGACAATGTCACGCCACTGGTGCGCGAACTCATGCCATGACAGCCCGGTCACATATTGATTCCGAGCGATAGCGCCCACTCCCCGGGTCACAATGATAGGCGAGTATAAGGTTACTGTAAGTAAACCTGTCGCCACACACACGCCGATCAGTCCGGCAACGACCCACCGCGCGGGCAGAGTAACTTCGCCTGCCATCCAGCTCAGCAATATCCACGCCATGAGCGCCGCAAAAGGATAAAGCATAACGGGGATCGTCCAGGCGCCGAAACTGGCTACAAGGACGAGCAGCACGGCCGCCGCCGTGTTGGCGCGCGTGCGAAGATAACGTCCCAGTCCGAGCAGGATCAGGGTGGCGAGGCAAACCATCGTGTAACCGCGCGCATTGGTGGAAAACTCCACAAGGAACGACGACGATGCTACGAGCGCCGCCGCCAGCAGACCCACGTCCAGATCGTAGAAACTACTCATGACATAGAATGTTGCGGGAATTGCCGTTACTCCGGCCAGAAACGCGGGAAGCCGGATCGCCCAGGGTTGCGGACCCAGCACCCCCGCCGTGAGCCATACCAGTACGGTATGAAACACGTGGTTGTTGGGATCCGGATAACTGCTGAGTGAGAAGAGCAGCGATCGGCTGGCGAAATCCAGCCATGTTACAGATTCGTCACAGCGCATCGGCTGGTTTATATAAGCAAAGCGCACGGCGGCGCCTGCGGCCATGATCGCAAGGAGCACTAAGTGATAGCGCAGGGGCACTTCGCGCAGGCGCGCCCGAAGATCGGACCACAGGGCTCCAGCGTCAGCAGCCAGCCGGGGAAACCAGACTTCCAGAGCGGAAACAAGACGGGCGTGAAAAACCAGACACGCCACTGAGGCGGCGCCCAAAAGAAAACAGCCGATCCGCAGGCGAACCAAAAGCCGCTCAGTAAGTTGAAAGGTTATATTTTCGGGGCGCTGAACAAATGTGACGATTTCGTCGTGCCATTGTTGAGCCGGAATAAACAGCGAAGCGGCTTCCCCCGACACCGCTATGATAAGTGAGAATGCTGCGGTGAGGAGAAATCCCCTGCGGACGACGTTTCCGGGTAGCATGGCTTATTGTAGTAGAATACTTACTCTAGTAACATACTTACTCTAGTGACATACTTACTTTAGTAACATCCACTCTCCACGCACCTTTCTGTGGCCCGCGGTCTTAGCGCCCGTTCTTCCACCATAGTCGTCCTCGCACAGGTCTTGCCGAATGCGTAGGCGCCGCCAAAGAAGGGGTTCGTGAGAATCTTGTGAACCGTGTTGTAGACCGGCAGGTTCCAGACCGTTTGACTGCCTGGGTCATCGAAATCCCTCGCTGGCAGTTCCGAACGCTCGCGACGAAACCATAACAGCACCTGACGGATGCTCCCGAGCTCCACTAGTTTCGAGAACACCAGTGTCAACGCCTGCTGCACCCTCTGATCCAGATCCTTTTCGATCTTCCCTTCGTTGGTCCATACGTACCCGGCGGGCAGACAGTATCGCAGTTCGCCCCTTCGGGCCTTCTGGCGAATCGCTTCAAACGACCGTTGCCTCAACAGGTTCAGTTCGAACTCGCTCATGGTTCCTTTCAGACCAAGAAGCAGCCGGTCATTGATGATTCCGGGATCATAGACGCCGTCCGCATCCACCACCACAACGCCCGCCACGCCACAAAGTTCGATCAAATGATGCCAGTCGCGACCGTTGCGTGCCAGCCGTGAAGCTTCAATGCAGAATACCGCTCCGACCTCGCCGGTGCACACTTCACCAACGAGACGTTGAAACCCGGGCCTCTCGACTACTCCAGATCCGGATCTCCCGAGGTCGTGGTCAATCAGGACGACATCCCGGAATCCGAGTTCAGTCGCACGGTCTACCAGGCCGTACTGCCATCTTTGGCTTTCCTGATTGTGTAGTACCTGTCCCATCGAGGACTGGCGTACATAAACGATCGCGCGACGCTGGAGCCGATCGGCAGTGATTTTACCGCTCATGACTTCCCTCCGGCCCGTGATGTGCCGCGCTTCCGTCCGCGATCGCCTCCAGGAGCAGATCGATGATCGCCCGGCTCAGTTCCTCGTGTTTGTCCGGCGGCACTACGGCTGGCGGTGGAGCCCCCAGCCCGAGGTTCAGTTGCACGTGTTGATCTGCTTGACGCTTCATCCATGCCCTCCTTGCGGAATGTCTTAAGCGAAGCTTTATCGCATTCAGCAGCGTCGTCGTGCAACGTGCCGAGCAGATCCCGGAGTTCGGTCAATGCGCCGACGGAAATCATAGGAAGGCCCGTCACGAACTCGAGACAGATCGGGTCGAACATCCACGCGGGCAGTCCACACATCGTCTCGTTCGGCAGCCGAACATGGACAGAATGGGTGAGTCTACTTTTGTGCCGGCGGTAAACCCGAACGGTTTGCCCAAACAAAGGGTGCCACCGGTAATAGACGGTCAGAGTTTCAAAATCGTGTGCACTATGTGGTTGCTTCGGGCGGAACGGGCAGAATCACGTTGGAGGCTTCATGCACAAACCGCAGCGTGCGCAGGTCACGAATCTGCCGTTCGTCGATTGAAGCCTGAAAGCCGAAGTCGAACTGATCGAACGTCTTCACATACGGAAGGTGCGCCAGCTGCAGGCGCGTCTTCACATAGCGCAGTTTGCGTGCGTCAGCTTCGGCGCTCATCACTTCGAGCAGGAAGTCGGCGTAAGACGGTTCTTTCTTTGACGCAGCTTCGAGGAGGGTTTCCAGCCGCGCATCGATTGCCGTGAGGTTCATAGCCGCGAGCGTTGTTCGCAGCCGCTCGATTGCTGTCACAGCGCACCTCCGATGCTCATCTCTTCATAGGCGGCCAATGGCCTGTGCTGCACGATCGGCGCAGACGCTCGATGTGAATCAGCGTCTTGCCCGATTGTTTGTTACCCAACGGAATACCGTGATGGTGCTCATGCTGCGTCACCAACTGGTGCTGTCTCACGGCCGGCATATGCGCGACGATGCGTTGCCCGCCATAGTGCACATCGATGCATCGATGGAAGTTCCGCGATCCTGAACCCAGACCTCCTTACCGGCATAGATCCACGGCACTGAGTAGCGGCTGCCCATCCAGGAAACGTACGCGTCGCGGGCCACCTTCCGCAGCTCTTCATCGATGTACGGGTATGGAAGGCGCCCGTTGACCGGCTGCATGGCAAACTGATCTTCATCCCAGCGCAGCAGCACCTGTTGGTGTGTCGTGCCGTGAACTCGTTGGTTCGCCACCTCCGCGATCCAGCGGCGCAGTTCACCGTTAAGGTCGCTCAGACTGGCAGGCTCCCGTCCCAGGAGGCCGCAAAGGAAGTTGCGGCGAATGTACTTCACTCCGGATTCAATCTTGCCTTTCGTCTGCGCCCGATACGGGCGGCACAGCCGTGGGGTGAAGCCCCAGTAGCGGGCGAAGTCGATGAAGACGGAGTTCCAGATGATCTCGCCGCGATCGTCGGTGCCTGTCCAGACCGTTTTCATGCGGTCGTACAGGATCTCATGCGGGACTGCGCCCCATTCCATGAATGCGGCTTCGTGCATGCGGAGCAGGGTTCCGAGCTTCTGATCGGTGGCCGCGACAGCTTTCATTCTGCGGCTGTAACCCATCGTCATCGCGAATGCCCAAAGCTGCCGCTCGGTACCGTTTTCGACGATCGACCCGACATGGCCCCAGTCCACTTGCGCCTGCCTGCCGGGAGGTGTCTCGAACCGACGAACCGCAACCGCAAGAGCTTCTTTGCGTTGCGGCCGAAGCCAGTCCGTCAGGATCGTGTAGCTGCCGTCGTAATTACGCTCCCGCAGTTCCCGCAGCAGTACCTGCGCATTCCACACGCCTGCCTGGAGACGCTCATTCAGGTAGGGCTTAAACGGCTCCAGCTTGCTCGCTGCTGCCGGCCTTGGTCCGTATGTCGGCCTGTCGGTCGGCTTCGACAGATATCTCGCGATCGTCCCCCGGTCGTAACCAGTCAGGCGACTGATCGCCCGGATGCTCAAGCCTTGTCGCCTGAACTCGTTGATCTCTCCACGTCTTTTCCCCTGAGCACATGCCGTCCCTTCTCTGTTTCCAGAGTCGGTGCGGGTTAGCACCTCCGGGGTGGCTGCATTTTCAACCGGCACTATGGGGATTTTTGCGGCTCTTCCGCAAATCTGATGGTGGTTTGATCGTCCAAAAGTGCTCACGACGCTCCTGAGCAGAAATGTTTTATCCTGGGTTGCAAGTGGCATCCTTTGCCGGCCATCTGCAAGCCC